>JAQBPE010000285.1 GCA_028287685.1 Cyanobacteria bacterium RYN_339
TGGCCGTCGGCGCTGCCGCGGGCCTGGGCCTGAACACCGCTTTCAGTGGCTTGGCTGCCTACCGCACGGCGCTGCTGGGCGGCCCCACCGTGGAGGCCGCCCGGCGGTGAGGTTGCCCTGGGCCCCAGCCCCGTTCATCCCCGACGAACAGCCGTGGCAAGACGGCCGGCCCTGGCGGGCCTTCTTCATCGGGCTGGCGGTGCTCGGCGGCGCCACGGCGTTGACGTTCCGCGCGATGCTGGGCCTGGACGGCCATGGCGACCAGCTGCGCCTCTACCTCGAACCCGAGCAAGCCGTGGTCGTAAGCGCCGTGGTCGTGGCCACGGCCGTCCGCCCGCCGAGCGTCAGCTACACCTTCACCTTCCCCACCCGCACCGGCCGTGGCTACGTGAAGACCACCGCCGTGCCCGCCGACGTCGCGGAACGCTTGCGCCCGGGCGCGAAGCTCGACGTGACGTGCATGCGCCGCGACCCGCAAATCTCCGCGCCGCGCGCCCAGGCGGCGATCGGGCCGCGCTTCGCCAACACCGCGGCCTCGATCTGGGTGATGTGCTTCGCGGGGCTTGCCTTGATCCCGTTGGCGATCGCCTTGCTGCGGGCCGTCTCGGGCCTCGCGAGCAGCCGCCCACGCCGCGCCGCCGCCCGCTGACGCTCTCCTGCTCGCTTGCGGGTATAACACCCCAATAGCCCCCTGGTACGTTCGAGGCACCCCGGCGACATGACGCGTTTCATCTGCCTGCTGGCGATGATCCTGGCCTGCGGGCTGGGGGCGTGCACGTGGCCATTCGCGGTCAAACCCACCGGCCGGGCTGGCTCCGGGGTAGAGCTCCAAGCCCTGCCGATCACGGCGACGCTGGACATCACGACCGGCGCGGACGGCAAGGCGCGCATGAAGATGCGCATCTCCGCGCCCCGGCCGGCCAACCGCCGCTTGCTGGCCTTGCCCTTCTATTGGGACGAGGCGGACGTGACGTTCAATTCCGCCACGGCCCGCACGGCGCCGGCCACGATCACCGTGCCGCGCGGCAACTTCACGGACAACACCGGCAACAGCCCGCCGACCTATGACACCACGGTGGACTCGGGCACCTCGCCGGCGCTGCCGCCGCTGCGGCCGGCCAACGACTACACGGTGAACGTGACGTTGCGCGTGTACGCCTCCCCCGCCGACAAGGTGACGGCCAGCGGGGCGATCGCCGGCCAACTGTTGCAAGCGGGCGCCAACAACGTGACCGTGACGCTTACGCTGGCCGCGGACGCCAGCGGCGGCGTGGAGGTGGGCGGGCCCGGCGCGATCGCCAAGGACAGCAGCGGCAACATCTGGGTGGTGAACACCGCCACCAACAAGATCACGAAGCTGAGCCCCACCCAGCAGGTGCTGGGCTCGTTCAACACCGGCACCAGCCCGCGCGGCATGGTGGTGGACAGCTCCGACAACGTTTGGGTGGCGAACAACGGCTCCAATAACGTCATGAAGTTCTCCTCGGCCGGCGTGCTCCTGAACACCGTCGGCGTTGGCGCCCAACCCCAAGGGTTGGTGCTGGATGCCGGCGGCAACGTTTGGGTGAGCAACCACGGCGGCGGCTCCATCACCGTGCTGACACCGGCGGCAGTCGTCAGCGCGACCTACGCCGTCGGTGGTTCGCCGACCGCGATGGGCAAGGCCCTGACGGGCGACATCTTCGTGGCCGACGACGTCAGCAACCGGGTCACGCCCTACAACAGCCTCACCGGTATCGCGAGCGGCGGTTTTACGGTGGTCGGCACGGCGCCCCGGGCCATGACCATCGACGCCATGGGCAACGTCTGGACGGCCAACGAGATCGACAACTCCGTCTCCAAGCTGGGGCCAACGGGCGTGCTGGCGGGCACTTGGGCCGTCGGTAACAAGCCGGGCGGCCTGGCGGCAGACGCCAGCGGTGCGATCTGGGTGACCTACGGCGCCGATGGTGTGGTCGGCAAGCTTTCGCCTGCCGGCGTGGCCCAGGGCAGCTTCGCGACGGGCAGCAACCCGTTCGGCGTCGTGGTGGACAAGGCCGGCGCCGTCTGGGTTTCGAACACGGGCTCCAACAGCGTGATCAAGTTGACACCCACGCCGAGCTCGATCACCTCCTACCTCCCGTACCTATACGCGCCCGGGGTGCCCTCCTCCGACGCCGCCGGCAACATCTGGGTGCCCAACCATGACTCAAACGCCGTTTGCCGGATCAACCCGGCGGGCCTGGTGACGGGCTTCTACCAGGCGGGCAGCGGGCCGTGGGGCACGATCGTCGACGGCGGCGGCAACATCTGGGTGGCCAACGAGTACGGCAGCGACGTGACGAAGTTCTCGTCCGCGGGCGCGAACCTTGGCAACTTCGGCGCCGGCAACGGGCCGCAAGACTTCGCCATCGACGGCGGCGGCAACCTCTGGGTCACGAACTACAACGATTGGGCCGTGACCAAGCTGAGCGCGGCCGGCGCGAACCTGGGCCAATACACCACCGAGCTGGACCCGTACGGCGTGGCCGTGGACGGCGCCGGCAACGTGTGGAGCAGCAACTCGAACAACAACACCGTCGTCAAGCGGGACGCGAACGGCGCGTTCCTGGCGATCTATGCCGTGGGCAGCCAGCCTCACGACATCGCCTTCGACGCTGGCGGCAACCTCTGGGTTGTGAACAACGGCTCGAACAACGTGACCGAGCTTAGCGGCGCGGGCGTCGTGCTGGGCACCTTCAACGTGGGCAACTCGCCCAACGGGCTGGCCTTCGACAGCGGCGGCAACGTGTGGGTGGCCAACACCGGCAGCAACTCCGTGACCAAGCTTTCGAGTGCCGGCGGGTTTCTCAACACCTACCCGACCACCGGCGGCACCGGCCCGCAGGGCATCTCGATCGCCAGCACCGGCGAGGTGTTCATCACCTGCAAGAACAACAACCGCCTGGTCAAGATGACGAGCGCGGGCGGCATCACCACCGCCAACAACCAGGGGCTGGGCACCCAGCCCTGGGGGGTGAAGGTAGACGGTTCCAACAACGTCTGGGTGACGCGGCGCGGCAGCGGCAAGCTCATGAAGTACGACATCAACCTGACGCTGCTGGCCTCGCCGAACGCCCCCAGCAACCCGGAGGGCATCACGATCGACGGCGGCGGCAACGTCTGGGTGGCGCTCAACAGCAGCGGCCAGGTGCGCAAGTTCACCAGCGCCGGCGCGATCTCGGCGACCTATGGTGCCGGCTCCTCGCCGCACTGCGTGGCCGCCACGGCCGGCACCACCGGCGTCTGGATCGCCAACGAGAACGAGCCGAGCCTGATGCGGATCGACAACGCCGGCACCGCGCTGTACAGCCAGCGCTACGGCGGCGGCCCCGTCGGCATCGCCTACGACGGCGCGGGCGGCATGTGGACCGCCAACTACGACACCGGCGACGTCACCCGCCTGAGCACCGCCACCGGCGCAATCACGGGCTCCTTCTCCGTGCCCGGCTCGAACCCGGAGTCGATCTGCCTTTCCGGCGGCAACATGTATGTGCCCTGCGAGGGCACCGGCAAGGTGGCCGTGCTCAACAGCTCCGGCGTCGTCACCACAAGCTACGCGTTGCCCAGCGCCACGTGTGCGGCCGCCGACGGCGCCGGCAACGTGTGGGTCTCGAACTACAACAACGACACCTTGACGCGCATCAACGGCGGCGGCGTGGTGGGCGCATACCCCGTGGGCGGCAACCCCAAGGGGGTCACGGTCGACCCTGGTGGCAAACCTTGGGTGATCAACGAGAACGACGACAGCCTTAGCCAGCTTTCCGCCGTGGGCGCTTTGCTGAAGACCGCGACCATGTACCTGACGACCCAGGCGTTGGCCGTGAGCAACAACGGCGAGCTTTGGAGCTGTAACGCGGGCATGGCCAGCATCCTGCGCACGGACAACAACGGCGGCATCTTCTCCCTGACTTCCACCGACAGCCCGACGCCCAGCGGCATCGCGTTCGACCACAGCGGCAACGCCTGGGTGCCCTGCAAGGATGGGGCCGTGGTGATCAAAATCGACGCCAGCGGCAACGTGGTGGGGAAGTTCAATACCACCTCGGCCGGGGCAACCCCGAACCCCTGCGGCGTGGCCGTGGACAGCGCGGATCGCATCTGGGTGGTGAACCGGACCTACAACAGCGTGACGGTGCTGACCAACGCCGGCGTCGTGATCGGCGAATACCCCGTCGACACGGCCCCGGTGGCGATCGCCATCGATGCCACCGACAACGCCTGGATCGTCTGCGACACCAGCGCCAAGCTCGACAAGGTCACGCCTGCCGGCGCGGTGGTGGGCAACTACGCGATCCCGGCTGGCTCGACGGCGGTGACGGTGAGCGGCAACGGCACGGTCTGGGTGGCGGAGAACGGCAGCAACAAGGTCGAGCGCTTCACGTCCGCCGGCATCAGCATGGGCGCTACGCCCATCGGGCAAGCGCCCCAGGGGCTGGCGATCGATCCCGCCGGCAACGCCTGGGTAACGACGCCGGACGACCCGGGCGACCAGATCGTCAAGCTGAGCCCCGCCGGCGCCGTGCTCGGTACCTATGGCGCGGGCCCGGGTCCCTGGAACCTGGCGATCGAAGGCGCGGGGAACGTGTGGACGACCAACGGCTACTACGACGGCCAACTCTTGAACCGCATCGGCCAATAGCGGCTGGTTTGGTGGGACCCAATCCGAGGTATGACGATTGAAGCAAGCGAGGGAGGAGTGGACGTGAGGAAGCAACAGCAACGAACGTCTCTGGCCCTGTTGGCCGTCGTCTTCGCCCTCGCCGGTTGCTCCGCACTTCCCGCCGGGTCCTCCGCCGTTTCCATTGCCGGCGGCGCCTCGCTCGTCTCCACGGGCACCGGCAGCTTGATCGGCAACAACGCCTCGGGCGTGGTCGCCAACCATGGCGGCGGACTCGTCAGCAACAACGCGGGCGGGCTGGTGTCGAACAACGCGGGCGGCCTGTCCGGCAGCATTCTGGGCCCCGCGGCGGGCCTGATCGCCAACAACGCGGCAGGCATCATCGCCAACAACGCCAGCGGCCTCGTCAGCAACAACGCGGGCGGCCTGATTGGCAACAACGCCTCCGGCGTGGTCGCGAACCACGGCGGCGGGCTGGTGAGCAACAACGCCGGCGGCTACGATCTGCTGGCAAGCACGCCGCTGACTTCCCCGGTCGCCGGCGTGAAGGTGCGCTGCGTCGACGCCAAGGGCGGCACGCTCTCCGACGAGGAGGTCAGCACCGACGCCCAGGGCCATTACACTTTCAAGCACCTCAAGCCGTCCGGGCCGCTGGTCTTCGTGCGCTGCAGCTACCAGGCCGAGGGCCGGGGCGTGACCGTATCCGCGGCCGTGGAAGCGCCGCGCGACGGGGACATCAAGGCGCAGGACGCCACCCCCGCAACCACCCTGGTCGCCAAGAAGGTGGGCGAGATGGTCCGCGCCGGCGCCCTGGACGCGCCTCCCGCGGCCACCATCGACGAGATGACCCGCACCATCGGCCCCGTCATGACGGAGAAGGCCGTGGTGGAGGCGGTGATCCTGCAGGACAACCAGGTCGCCAAGGCCTTCGACAGCATGGTCAAGGAGAGCCCGGAGCTCGCCAAGGCCCTGCAGGACGTGGCGGGCAACGCGGTGCTGGTGAACACGCCCACCCTTCCGCCGCTGGAGGGCGAGCAGCCCAGCCTGATCGTCTCGACGCGCAAGGTGACGGTCACCAGCTTCGCCGGCAGCGGCTCCGCGGGCGACGCCAACGGCAGGCGCGCCGACGCCCAGCTGCGCGGTCCGGCCGGCGTGGCGATCGCCGCCGACGGCACCACCTACGTGGCCGAGGCCAACGGCAACCGCATCCGCAAGATCGATCTGTCCGGCCAGGTGACCGTGCTGGCGGGCGACGGGCTGGCCGGTTTCGCCGACAGCCCGGCGGCGGATCAGGCCAACGCCCCCGCCCGCTTCAACACGCCCAACGCCGTCGCCGTGGACAACGCGGGCACCGTCTACGTGGCAGACTCGGGCAACCACCGCATCCGCAAGATCGACGCGAGCGGCCGCGTGACCACCCTGGCCGGCGACGGCACGCCCGGCTTCACCGACGGCGCCACCGGCGCCCGCTTCAACTCCCCCACGGGCCTCGCGCTCACGGGCTCCGCCCTCTACGTGGCGGACGCCGGCAATCACCGCATCCGCAAGATCGAGCTGGTCGGCGGCGCGGTCTCTACCGTGGCCGGCGGCCCGGCGGGCTTCGCCGACGGCACGGGCGCCGCAGCCCTGTTCCGCGGCCCCGAAGCCGTGGCGGTGGACAGCGCTGGCAACCTCTACGTGGCGGACCGTGGCAACTTCCGCATCCGCAAGATCGTAGGCAGCGCCGTCACCACCCTGGCCGGCACCGACGCGGCCGGTTCCGTGGACGGCCCCGGTGCCACCGCCCAGTTCACCGCGCCAGCGGGCGTGGCCGTCGACGCGGCCGGCAACGTGTACGTGGCCGATGCCGGCGCCCAGCGCATCCGCATCATCACGGCGGACGGCGGGGTCGCGACCTTGGCCGGCAGCTCGCCGGGCTTTGCCGACGGGGCCGGTGCCTCCGCGGCCTTCAACAGCCCGTTGCGCCTGGCAGCGGACGCTGCGGGCAACCTTTTCGTCCCCGACTTCTTCAACGAAACCATCCGGAAGATCAAGTAAGGTCCCAGAGGAGAACTGCCCCATGTCGCTTCGCACCCCCCGGGTCCTTGTCCTCGCGCTCGCCAGCGCCGCCCTTGCCTCCGGATGCCAGGCGGCAGCGGCCGGCTACGGCGTGCAGCTCGTGCCTCTGGCGGCGGAAGTGCCGCACGCGGCGCCGATCTTCGAGAGCCAGCCCAGCATCGCACGTGTGATCCCGGCGGACGGCCTGGCGCACGTCGAGACCAAGGTCAACATCATCGACAACTCGCCGACGCACACCTACGGCCTGCTGGCGTTGCCGGGCACCTGGACCAGCTCCCTGGTCACGCTGCTGTCGCCCACGGCCAACGGCGCCTACAACGCGGCCAAGAACAGCGTGACGCTGGGCTTCGGCGCCTATGGCTGCGTCGCCGGTGTTTGCACGGCCACGGCCATCTTCCCGCCGCTGCGCCCGGCGGCCGACTATGCCGGCCAGGTCTTCCTCCAGAACACGTCCGGTACCCTGCGCCTGGCGGGTTCGTCCAGCGGCACCTACACGCTCAACGCGGGCGCCAACACCTTGACGTGGACGGTCAACCCCAACGCGAACGAGGCAACTTTCAACGTCGCGAGCTCGTCCAACAACAACGTCGTGACGGGCAACAGCGTGGTCAAGGGCGACACCGTCGTGCTGAACACCGGCATCGCGGCCAACCAGCCGGCCGTCTCCTATGTGGACGTGCTGATTTCGGGCGTGGCCTACGGCAGCCCAGTCATCCCTGTCAACATCGCGCGCCTCGCCACGGCCGCCAGCTGGAACCAGTTCACCTGGAACACGGCCAACGACAATTTGGTGCTGCCCTCCAACTACGTCGCCGCGACGTTCACGGGCGGCGCCGGCACGGCCACGACGGCCGGCACCCTGGACTTCCAGGCCTACGACGTCTACAACCAGCTGGTGGGCAAGGCCAGCCTGACCCTGGCCGTCTTCGGCACGCCCGCCGTCACCGTCAAGGTCCAGTAGCGCGCGCATGCGCGCCTGGTCTTTCCCGTTCCTGGCGCTGCTCCTGGCGGGCTGCACACCCTCCGGCGTCGGCACGATCACGACGCTGCCAGATGCCTTGCCGGGCGTGAGCCACGAGCAGACGGGCGGCTTCAGCATCCGCACGCGCAGCGGCGTCACGCTGGTAACGGATCTGCCCGCGGCGGGCCTGGAGCCGCGCGACCGATCGATCGTCACCACGGCCAGGGCCGCCCCCGGCGACCCGGTGGACGGCACGTTGGTGATCGCCGATCCGGCTGGCGGCACGCCGACGGAGATCCCGCTCACCACGGACGACTTCGACCCCAAGAGCGGGCAGTTGCTGCGCAGCCTGGCCCTCGCGCCCGGCGCGCTGCGTGACATCTCGATCTTCCTGCGCGACGGCAACGGCAAGTTGGTGGGCAGCGCCTACAAGAAAGGCGTGGCGGCCACCAGCGGGGCGCCGGACGTCCAGATCACCTGGAACCGCGAAATCCCGCAAATCGTGGGCGCCCAGGACGGCCTCAAGGTTTCCGACGGCATCGTGATCAAGCTCGCGACGCTCGACCTCCAGAGCGGCATGGCGGACGGCCAGCCGGGCGTCGACCATGTCGACGTGGAGGTCAGCGGCGAGGCCTATGGCGACGGCACGGCGTCGGGCACGATCGGCACCTTCAAGGCCCCCAGCCTGCTGGCCTACTCCTGGTCGCCGGGCAAGCCGTCCGGCACCTTCCTGCCCGATCTGCTGCGCGACGGCAACAAGGCCATCCCCTTCGTGCTGACGACCAAGACCTACAGCGTCGACGGCCGCCTGGTCGGCGTCGATCGCCTGCGCCTCGCCATGATCGGCACGGCCAGCGTCAACGTTGACTTCCAGCCTCCCACCGGCCCGGTCACAGGCACCCGTATTTTCGAACCCTAGCGTTTGTCTGCTGCCCCCCGTAAAATGGCGCGCATGGGATCCCTACCAGCGAATCGGCGGGTCGGCCCGGCGATCGCCCTCGGCCTGGTGTTGGCCTGGGCCCCCACCGCGCCGGCCGAGCCAGACGCCAAGCCCGTCATCCGCGCGCCCTACATCGGCGCGGGCGGTCAGGTCGTGGTGCCTTACACCGCGCACACGCCCACCTTCCGGGTCGACGACGTCGCCGGCACGCCCTACCGCGTCTTCCTGGACTTCGACGACGTCGCGCCGGAACACGAGGGCACGCGGTCCGGCAGCTTCAACAACGCCCTCTTCAAGAGCTGGCGGGTGGGCATCCCGCGGCCGAAGACCCTGCGGCTGACGGTCTCGCTGGCCAAGACCGCCCCCGTGGAGGTGGAGGTGCGCCCGGACCTCAAGCAGCTCTGGCTGGTGCCGCAAGGCGCGGTGATCCCGACGCCGAAGGCGACCGCCAAGCCAACGGTCAAGCCGACGATCCGGCCGACGCCCCGGCCTCGCTCGTCGCGCATCCCCATCCGCACCGCGCCCACGCCGGAGCCGGCCAACGGATCGACGTCGGTCAATACGCGCATCGGCCGGGTGCACTTCGACGCCGTCCGCCAGGCGTTGGTGCTGCCCTTTGACGGCGGCACGCCCGGCTACTACATGGACCCGGCGCCGCCGGAGGCCGTGTTCATGGAGCTGCCCCACGCGGTCCTGGCGTTGCCGGGCACGCACGACCAGACGCTTGGCAACAACCCCGTGATCGCGCGCTGGACCATCCGCACGGCCGAGCCGGAGAAGTCCGTGCGGCTGACGCTGGACATGCCCGGCCCCGGCCACGTGCTGGTCACGATCGACCGCAACCACCACGAGCTGCTGCTCTTCCCGCAGCCCACCGGCAAGGTCCTGGACGGCGGTGCGGCCCCGCGCGCGATCATGGGCCTGGCCGGCTACGACAAGGCGGCGGACGTCCTGTTCCTGCCGTACTACGGCACCGCGCCCACCCCGGTGATCGAGCGCATCTCCGACCAGACCTGGTACGTCACCATGCCCGAGGTGGCCCTGAAGCCGCTGGGTGCCCAGTACGGCACCGTGCCGGGCCACCCGCTGCTGGGATCCTGGCTGCTGGCGCGCCTGCCCAAGGCGAATCTCGCCCGCCTGGCCGTGACGCTGGCCTACCCGGGCCACCTCGAGGTCAAGGACGACCCCGTCGCCAAGCGCCTGGTGATCGCCCCGCGCCTGGGTCCGCCCGTGCCCTGATCACCGCGCCCGGGTGACATAACAGGCAAGATAGGGGTGGCGCCGCTCGTCGGCGTGGAGCCTCATGTCCTGGAAACCCCGTCTGTTTGCGCTCTCGCTGGGCGTGGTGCTCGTCGGCGCCGCGCCCGCCGGCGTGCGCGCGGAGGACGGCCGGAAGCTCGAGGCCCCTACGCCGATCGAAGAGGCCGCCCCGCTGGCGGACCTCCAGCCGCCCCTGCCGATCCGCTACACCCGCAGCGTGCCGCTGCAACAGGCCGAACCGCTGGAGCTGACGGAGGTCCAGGCCTTCGCAACCCCACGGCCCGCGCCCGCGGCCACCCATCCCTCCATCAAGCTGCCCACCCCACGTCCCACGCCCGCTCCCGTGCGGACGCCGACGGTGGCCTTGAATGGGTTCCAGCAGGGGTCGGAGGCCCCGTTGTACGTCTTCGTCCTGCCCGTGGTGGGCGCCCAGGCGCCGGGCTCCGGCCCGGTCTCCGTGCAGGTGCGGCGCGAACACGGCTCCGAGCGCGTGGAGGTGCTGGTGCCGACGGGGAATGGCGCCACTACCATGGTGCCCGGGGTGCTCGTGACGCCTGGCCCGGTGGTGACGACCGCCCCATTCGCCACCCCGCTGCCGACCGCGCCCCCCATCAACTTCCCCAGCCTGAACTTATCTTATGACCGGCAGGTCAGCGCGCGCGCGGACGCGGCGATCGTGTCCGAGAAGACCGCCAGCGGTGGCGTGGACCTGGATCCCGGCCTGGTGCCGGGGGCCATGCTCGACGTGGCCCTGCCGTTGGGCGGCGCCTGGGGCCTGGACGGACGACTGGGCTACCGCGCCTACACGCTGACGGACGCGCAGGCCGCGGAGAGCCAACACCACCGCGACGAGTTCGACTTCCGGCTGGGCGCGCGGTACGACCTGGGCTGGGCCTCCGTCGGCCTCGGTGGCTGGGCGCGCCTGGTCAGCATCGCGAACAACTTCCCGATGCCGCTGAATACGCCGTTCGTGACGGCGGCCAGCCAATTCTACGTGGGTCCCCGCCTGAGCGCGCGCTCGCGCCTGGAGCCGCTGCCGGGCCTGTACCTCGAGGGCGAGCTGGCGGCCCTGCCCTACACCCTCGCGCGTGGTGACGCCACGGTGGAAGGGCTGGCGCCGCTGTACGGCGCGAGTGCCTCCGTGCTGGCCGGCTGGCGGCCGCTGCCTTGGCTGGCGTTGGAGGCAGGCTATCGCTTCGATCGGCTGGCCGGGTTCGGCAGCGACTACGTCCATACCGAGACGGGGCCTAGCCTGGGGCTGGGGGGGAGGTTCTAGTGCGCCGCTACGCCTGGCTGCTGGCGCTGTTCCTGGCTGCCTGCAACCCGACGCTCACCAACCACGCCACGGTCTACCCGCCGGTGGCGGGCCGCTTCAACGTGAAGTGGACCGTGGACACGCCCGGCACGACCTTGGTGGTGATTTCGTTGGATGGGGCGGAGATCGGGCGCAGCACGGCCAGCGACCAGGGCTTCCTGGTGGAGTTGGACAGCCGGAAGTTCGCGAACGGCATGCACCGCCTGAAGCTGGAAGCGCGCGGGACGACGGGGCAAACGCTGCGCGTGATCGAGCACGCGGTGCTGATCCGTAACTAGGGGTAGAAGGCCCCGCCGCGCAGCCGCTCCGCCGGCTTGAACCGTGCGCCATGCACCTTCTCCAGCGCTTCGAGCCGCGCCACCACGTCCGCGCCGCCGCAGGCGTCGACGTAGCGGAAGGGGCCGCCCCGGAAGGGCGGGAAGCCCAGGCCCAGGATGGCGCCGATGTCGCCGTCCCGCGGAGAGCCGATGATGCCCTCCTGCAGGCAGTGCACGGCCTCGTTGATCATCATCAGCACCAGCCGCTCGACCATCTCAGGCAACGGGATCTCCTTGCGCTGCTCGCCGCCGAAGTAGGCATAGATGGCGTGGTTGACTTCCTTCTTGTCGCCGCCGTAGGTGTAGAAGCCCTTGCCGTTCTTGCGGCCCAGGAAGCCCGCCTCCACCAGCTTGCCGGGCACGTCGGAGCCGCCCAGGCCGCGGGCCTCGAAGGCCTTGCCCAGGTCGCGCGCCACGTGGGCGCCCACGTCGATGCCGACCTCGTCCATCAGCGCCACCGGGCCCACCGGGAAGCCGAAGTCGAGCAGCGCCTTGTCGAGCTGCTTGATCGCGGCGCCTTCCTCCAACAGCCGCAGGGCCTCGTTCATGAAGGGTGCCAGGATGCGGGTGGTGTAGAAGCCGGGCCCGTCCTTGACCAGGATGCAGGTCTTGCCCTGCGCCACGCCGTAGGCGCGCGCGGTGGCGACGGCTTGCGGCGAGGTGCGCTCCGCCACCACGATCTCCAGCAGCGGCATCTTGGGGACGGGCGAGAAGTAGTGCATGCCCAGCACGCGCTCCGGGTGCTTGGCCTCGGCGGCGATCGCCGCGATCGGCAGCGCGGACGTGTTCGTGGCGAAGACCACCTCCGGCCCGACCACCGCCTCCGTCTCGGCGAGGACCTGGCGCTTGAGCTCCAGCTTCTCGAAGACGGCCTCGATGATCAGGTCGCTGCCCCGCAGGTCGCTGCCCAGGGTGGTGGGCAACAGGCGCGAGAACTGGCGCGTCTGCTCCGTCTTCGTGATCGAGCCCGAGCGCACGCGCTTCGTAAGCCCCTTGGCCAGGCTCTTGGCGGCACGGCCCAGGCCGGCAGGGGCCAAATCCTTCAAGACCACGGGGTTGAGGCCCAAGGACACGGCGGCGATGCCTTCGCCCATCAGGCCCGCGCCGAGCACGCCCAGCTTGCGCACGGGGTGCGCCTTGGGCAGGTCGGCGGGCGCCTTCTTCAGCTCCGTCATGGCGTTGAAGAGGTGGATCAAGTTCTTGGCTTCCGGGCTCGCCACCAGCTTGCCGAAGAGCTCGGACTCCTTGGCGGCGCCGGCGGCGGGACCCTTCTTCAGGCCTTCCTCGACACAGGCGAGAATGGCCTTCGGCGCGGGGTACAGGCCGCGCGTCTTCGACATCACGCCGTCACTGGCCTTGTTCAGCACGAAGTTCCGCACGGGCGCGACGTCGAGCATGGCGCCCTTGAGCCCCTTCAGGCCGCGCTTGGGTTTCAGCTTGCCGGCGGCCAGCCCGAGGACGGCTTTGGCGGCGGTGTCGACCAGTCCGAAGGGCCCCGTGAGGGCGTCGATCAGGTTGATGCGCAGAGCCTTCTTGGCGCGGATGCGCTGGCCCGTCAGCAGCATCGGCAACGCCGTGTCCAGGCCAACCAACCTCGGTAGGCGCTGGGTGCCGCCGCCCGCGGGCAGCAACCCCACCATCACCTCCGGCAGCGCCAGCACGGTCTTGGGGTCGTCGGAGGCCAGCCGGTAGTGGCAGGCCAGCGCCACCTCCAACCCGCCGCCGAGGCAGGCGCCGTGGATGGCGGCCACGAAGGGCTTGGCGCTAGCGGCCATGCGGTCCAACAGCACATGGAAGCCGCTTGAAAGCGTGGCCGCCGCGGTCGGATCCGTGACGCCCAAGATTTCCTTCAGGTCCGCGCCGGCGATGAAGCTGTCCGGCTTGGCGCTCGCCAGCACGCAGCCCTTGACTTCGGGATCTCCCAGGGCCTGGTCCAGCGCCGCGGCGAACTCGGCGGAAAAGGCGCTCGACAGCACGTTGACCGGGCTGTCCGGCGTATCGAAGGTGATCACGGCGACCCCGTCGGGGCGGCGCTCGTAGCCTACGGCGGGCTTTGCCCTGAGGTCGTTCCCTACGGTCATTAGACGTTCCTCTCGAGCAACATGGCGTGGCCCAGCGCCCCGGCGGCGCAGGCCGCCACCAGGCCCCAGCGGGCGTTCTCCGCCTTCATGCGGCGCGCGGCGGTGATCACGAGACGCGCGCCCGTCGCGCCGAACGGGTGCCCGATCGCGAGCGAGCCCCCCCAAGCATTGATCTTTGCCGGGTCGATCGGGCCGCATTGGGCCTCCAGCACGTGCAAGTTGGCGAGCATCTGGGCCGCGAAGGCCTCGTGCAGCTCGATCACGCCGACGTCGGCCAGCGTGATGCCGGCGGCCGCGAGCAGCGGCGGGATGGCGAAGGCCGGGCCCAGCAACAGCTCTTCCACGGGGTCGAGCGCGACGGCCACGCTGCCGACGATGCGGGCCAGCGGCTCGCGGCCCTGGGCCTTCACGGCCTCCTCGCTCATCAGCAGGCAGACCGCCGCGCCGTCCGTCAGGAAGCTGGCGTTGCCGGCCGTCACCGTGCCGAACTTGCGGTCGTAGACCGGCGACAGCGACGAAAGCTTCTCGATCGTCGAGTCGCCGCGCACGCCGTTGTCCGCAGCCATGGGCACGAAGTCGGGCGGCGTCGGCGTGGGCACGATCTGGTCGGCCAGCTTGCCGTCGGCGGTGGCCTGGGCGGCGCGCTGGTGTGATGCCAGCGCGTAGAGATCCTGGGCCTCGCGCGTGATGCCATAGCGCTTGGCGAGCCGCTCCGCGTTCTCGCCCATGGTCAAGCCCGTCGAGAACTCCGCGATGGCAGGCGTGTCCGGCATCGCGTCGGCCGGCTTGAGCCCGGCCAACAGCTTCACGTAGTCGGCCGGGCCGCGCGCCTTCTGGCTGGCGATCAGGCGTTGGCGCACGGGCTTGCTGAAGCGGATCGGCACGTCGGAAAGCGTCTCCGCGCCGCCCGCCAGGATCACGTCCGCCGCGCCGACGGCGATCGCCTCCATCGCCGACTGGATGGCCACGTTGGCGCTGGTGCAAGCGGCCGTGATGGTGTAGGCCGGGACGTGTTGCGGCAAGCCGGCTGCCAGGCCGATCTCGCGGGCGAGGTTGGAGGTGCGCGGCTCCTGGATCACGGTGCCCATGATCAGGCGGTCGACGCGCTCGGGGTCCACGTCTGCGCGGATCATCAGCCCGGCCAGCGCCCGCGAACCCAACTCGTAGCTCATGAGGTCGGCGAACCCGGTGCCCGAGCGCAGGAACGGGGTTCGGGCACCGTCCACCACCCAGACGGGGCGGCCGGCAAGCAAGCGGGCGGTCATGACGTTCCTCCGATAGGGCTACGGCCCCATCGTCCCCCCGCCCCGCGGTGGTGTCAAGAACGGCCGAGCAGGTGCCGCAGCGGATGCATCACGTGGGCACCCAGCCAGTCCATAGCCTTGCCCTTCAAGAGGTAGGTGTCGCCCAGCTGGAGGATGGCCACGGCGGCGGAGCCGGCCAGCAGCGGGATGGCGAGCGGCGGCACGGCCAGCGCGGCCAACCCCAGGGCGGTGCCGCCCACGGTCAGGCTGGCGTTCATCCAGGCCGCGTCCTTCTTGGCGGCGTCCGGCTCCGTCCAGGCCTTGAGCACGTCGTAGCCGGCGAACGGGATGCTGATCAGCGGGCCGGCCTTGCCCACGAAGCGCAACGTGGCGCTGGCGGCCTTGGAGACCGGGGAGGCGGCGCGGGCAACCACCGCGGCGCGCTGGGGACCCACGACGCGGGCGGCCTGGCCGACCTTGCCGACGGCAGCGCCGACGCCGCGCTCCACGTCCGCCGCATCGCCCGCGAAGAAGCCCATCAGGGAGTTTGCCAGGCGGCTCTCGCGGCCCGCGGAACTCAGCCACTTGGCCAGGAAGCGCGTGGTGTCTTGCACGAAGCCCTGGGCGCCCAGGCCGTCCGTGAGCTTGTCGACCTTGGCGTCGCCGATCGGCTTCTTGGGCTGCTTGACCAGCTGGTCGCCCGCCATCTTCGGCGCGGCCTCGACCGGCGCCGCCTTCAGCCGCACGGGCTGGCGGGGTTCCGGGGTCGTGTTGGCTTCGGCGCGCGATACGGCCATCAGGTGCTCTCCTCCCACTCCAAAGGGGTTATCTCCCTTGTAGGAAAGAATCTTTCGCGAGTTAACGGAAATCTAACGTGCCTTCCAGCAGGGCCTTCCAGCGGCCCGCCAACACCGGCCATGCGAACTCGCGCTCGTACAGCGCCCGGCCGGCCGCGCCCAGCGCCGCACGGGCCGCTGGGTCTAGCGCCAGCTCGCGCACGGCCCCGGCGAAGGCCGCCGCATCCCCCGCGGGCACCAGGCGCACGGCGCCGCGGAAGAGCGCCTCGTCCGTGTTCACTCCGAGCGTGGACACCACCGGCAGCCCGGCCGCCAGGGCGTTCATCAGGCTGGTCCGGCGGGTCGAGGCCCCATCCGCCAGGGGCAGCAGGAACAGGTCGGCCCCCGCCAACGCGTCCGCGGCCTCGGCGGGGCTGACATACCCCAGCGAGGTGGCTCCCGGCAGCGTCGCCCCGCCGGCCAGGAACAACCGGCCATCGACCGCGTCCAGGGCCGCACCCAGGTGGCCCAGCTCCTTGCTGGGGTGGGCCAAGCCCAGGAACAACAGCGCCAGCGCGTCGGGCGCCAGGCCCTGCGCGGCGCGCCAGGCGGCGCGGTTCCCGGTGGGGTCCAGGTTTCCGCCCACGGGGATCAAGGCGAAGCGGTCGCGCCAGCGCGGGAACACGGCCTGCATCCGCGACACCCGGTCGGGCACGGTCAGGACCACCCGGCGGCTGGCCGCGAACAACGGCCGCAGGGCATAGCGTTGCAGCCAGCCGATCGGCTGCCGGCGCAGCCCCTCGTGGCGGGCGTAGTAGATCTCATGGGCCAGCGTAACGAGCGGCGCGCCCAGGCCGCCCAGGGCGTGGTTGACGGCCAGGCTGAGGCCGCGGCGCTGGTAGAGGTGCGGGACGTAGTGGAGCACCACCACGTCGGGCCTGGCCGCGGCGATCGCCCCCCGCAAAGCCTTCATCCCACCGAACCCCCAGTCCGCCTGCACCGCGCGCACGTCCACGCCGGCGTCCTCGGCATGCGGCCCCGGCCGGGTGATCACCGTGACCTCCAGCCCGGCCGCCGCCAACGCCACGGCCCACCGCCGCGCGTAGTCGCTCACACCCCCCGGGTCCGGCGGATAGGCCGGACAGACGGCAACGACCCTAATCGCCTTGCACCCAAGCGGGCACCGCATCGTCGTCCGCGCCCCGCTGGCGCTCCGCCACGATCGCGCCCAGCAGCTGGTGGAAGCGGTAGGCCAGGGCGGTGTGGGCGTATTGCTGCTCCACCTCGCGGCGACCGACCTCGCGCAGGGCGTCGTGCTTGCCCGGCACCTCGATCAGCCGGCGCATGGCCCCGTGCAGGGCCGTCACGTCGCCTTCCGGCACGATCAGCCCGGCCTGGAGGCGGTTCAAGAGGTGCGGGATCTCGCCGGAGTCGCTGCCGATCACCGGCACGCCGCAGGCCAGCGCCTCGATCACCACCCGGCCGAACTGCTCCTTCCAGCCCGGCAGCGTGCGCGACGGCAGCACCAGCGTGGACATGGCGCTGAGGTACAGCGGCACCTCGCGGTGCGGCACGGCCGGGAGCAGCCGGGCCCGCCCGGCCAGCGACGGCGCGGCCAGGCGCTGGCGGATTTCCGCTTCCAAGGGCCCGTTGCCCACGATCAACAGCGAGACCTCTTCCTCCGGGTGGAAGCGCTCGACGGCCGCGATCAGGTCCAGCACGCCCTTCTCTTGCACCAGCCGGCCCATGTAGCCGAAGACCATGCCGCGCAGCCCCAACTGCTCGCGCAGGCCGCGCGCATCCACGGGGTGGTAGAACGCCGTGTCGACGCCGTAGGGCATGTAGGCCACGCGGCCCCGGTAGCCCTTGGCGCGCAGCACCTGGCCCGCCTCCTCGTTGACGACGTTGGCGCAGGCCGCGTGGTCCAGCACGTAGCGCTCGGCGCTCGCGAAGGGTGGCGGCAGGCGCTTTAACAGGTTTTGGTTGTTGCGGAAGAGCAGCGGCCGCCGGACGGACAGCCGGTTCGCCAGGGCCGCCTGGAAGGTGGAGACGGCGTAGGACTCGTTCTCCACGTAGATCGCGTCCGGCTGGAACAGGTAGAACTGGCGCCCCAGCGAGGCCCGGTAGGCATGCAGCGGCACGTTGCCCGACAGGACCACCGGCAGCTGCGTGAGCCGGGCCGTGAGCCCCTCCCAGCGCGTGGGCGTGACGTCCGCCCCGGCCAGATCGCCGCGCCAGCGCGCCGGCACGATCAGCTGCAACACCACGCCCAACTGCTCCAGCTCCGCGAAGAGCTGCTGGTTGGTGTCGATCACGCAGGAGTGGCTGATCACGGTGAGGCGCATGCCCCAAGGATATACCGCGCGCGGGCCCGCTTGTGACGAAAAACCTTGAAACCCTGTGGCGGCGGGCACAGCGCGTCATGGCAAGCAGGCGCTAGGATCGCCCCGAACGCCCTTTTTCCGCAACCGAGCACCCGTGTCATATTGTCGCCCCGCCTCCCAGCCCCTTTCCATCGTCGTGGCCGATCCCGGCGGCGGCGATCGCCTGCTTGCGACGCTGCGTGCCATGCGCGACGCGCGCCAGGCGCTGCCGTGCGAGCTGATCGGGGTGGTGGGTGGCCAGGACGTCGGGGTTGTGCCGCTGCTGCGCCAGGAGTTCCCGCTGGTGCACCTCTACCAGGCGTGGGGCGAGCGGGACCTGGGCTCGCTCTACGGCATCGGCGCGCGCGCGGCGGGCGGCCGGTTCCTGTTGCTGCTGGACGGCAGCGCCCGCGTGGACGCGGACGCGGTGTTCGAGATGATGGCCTTCATGGAACAGGGCACTTTCATCGCGCTGGTGGCGCCGCGCCTGCGCACGCCTTCGGGTGGCGACCTCTCGCCCGGTCGCCCGTTCCCCACGGTGGGCACCACGGTCGCGGAGTTCGAGGGCAAGGCCGCCACGATCCAGGCCGGGCCGCGCCTCCAGCATGCGCTGGACCGGCGCATCACCACCCCCAAGGAGGTGGAGGCGGTCACCGGGGGCTGTTGCCTGGTGAAGAAGCAGGCGATCGACGAGTTGGGCGCGTTCGCCAAGGGCTACCCGCCCGGCGGCGAAATCCTGGATTGGTGCCGGCGCGCCCGCCAGGGCGGCTGGGCGGTGTTCTACCACCCGGGCCTGACCGCCCAGCTGGTGGCCGAGGAACAAGAGAGCCCGCGCAGCACCGCCACCCGCCTGAAGGCCTCCAGCCGCTTCCTACGCCGCCACCGCGGCCTGGCCGCCGTGCTGGCGCTGGATCTGGCCCTGGCCCTGCCGATCTTGCTGGGGCTGCTGCTGGGCGGCAGCGGGGCCTTGATCCCCGGCGCCCACCGGACCGGCGCGCTCTTCACCTTCTGGCGATCGTGGTATGCCGCGGGCGTGCTGGTGCTGGGTTAGCAAGCGTTCCGGCGCGGGAATGAGTCCCTGGCCGACCCGCCGTTCCGGAGGTGCCCCGTGACCCGTTTCGCTGCCGCCGCGTTGGTGGCCCTGATGCTGTTGGCCCCTGCCGCCTCGGCCGCGCCGTCACCCAAGCCTTCGGGCACGGCCCCGGTGCTGGCCAAGCCGATGCTGGCGAAGCCTTCGCCGGGCAAGCCCACGATGTCCAGGCCGGCACCGGAGAATCTCGCCTCGCCCAAGCCCATGCCTGCCAAGCAGAAGCCGCGACCGGTGGGTGCCGCGCCCAAGGCCACCAGGACGGCTGGCGGCATCATGTGGACGGTGCGAGCCTCCATGATGGCGCTGGATGGTGGCAAGACCCTGCCGCTGCCCAAGGGCATCCGGCTGCGCGCCACCGCCAGCGCGCCGCAGGCCGGCAAGCTGCGGGTGCGCATCGAGGATCGGCGCTTCCCCAAGCGGACGAGAGCGCGCACGGAAGGCTGGGTGCCCGCCGCGGACCTCATGGGCCGCAAGCGCTGATCGCGCAGATTTATCCGCAACTTAGCCAGTCCTTTACCGGGTTCTTTCTTTAACTCCCGATAACCTCCCCAACGGGAGGGTTGATATGCGCGGAGTTTGGTGTGGAATCCTGGCCGGCACGCTGCTGCTGGGCGGTTGCGGGCGCACGGTGGCCCCGGGGGTGGCGCCCAAGCGGGCGGCACAGACGTTAAAGATCCGCGACCTGGCGGAAAACCAGTTCGCCCGGCAGTTCTACGAGCAGCTGGCGCCCCAGTACCACGCGGCGGTAGCGATCGCCGGCGCGATCGTGACGCTCCAGGGCGACCCCGCGGCCGCCGAAGCCGGCGTGACCACCTACGACTTCACGGAAACGGGCACCACCCAGAAGGTGCGGGTCCACACCGTCGTCTTCGACACCAC
>JAQBPE010000319.1 GCA_028287685.1 Cyanobacteria bacterium RYN_339
CCACGCCGACAAAGACGCCCACCCCGACGCCAACGCCCACCAAGACGCCGACACCGACCCCCACCCCGACGGCCACGCCCACGCCGAAGCCCACCGCCACCGTGCCGCCGATCCCGGCCGGCACGAAGGTCGCCGGCATCGATCCGGCCCAGTTGGACAAGGACATCGTCAAGATCCGCGACAACGCGGCCGGCATGTTGCTCGCCAGCCAGAACATCGTGCTGAAGCTCTTCACGGGCGTCCCCGCGGCGGACCAGACCACCTTCAAGAACGACGTATCGGTGAGCATCGCCACCTACAAGGCGGCCGTGGCGGTGGTGCAGGGGAACGTCGCGAAGATCAACGTGAACGACTACAAGTCCGTGCTCGAGACGATGGGCAAGGCCCGGCTCGACCTCTTTAATGCTCGCACGGTGGCCATCTCCAGCTACAACACCAACGTCTACGGCCTGGCAAACGCGTACCGTTTGGCCCACCAGAAGTAACGCGGGATAGGTACGGTCGCGGTTTGAGCAATCCCCTGGAGTTGCCGGTGGCAGCGGACGCCGATGAGCTCAAGCAGCAATTCCTGGCCGTGGTCAGCCACGAGCTGCGCACGCCGCTGGCGGCGGTGGTGGGCTATGCGGGCCTCTTGCGCATGCTGCTGGCGGATCGGCTCACGGAGAAGGAAACCACCTACCTGGACCACCTGATGGCCCAGGCCGACCAGCTCCAGCTCTCGCTGAACCAGCTGCTCGATGCCGCGAGCCTGCAGGCCGGCACCCTGGGCCTGGTGACGCGCCGGACGGCCCCCGCCGACGTGATCGAGGAGGTGCACCATGCCCTCGCCCCCGCCGCCGGCGCCCGGCGCCAGGCCTTCAAGCTCGACCTGGCCCCGGCCTTGCCGGAGGTGCGCGCCGACGCCCAGCGCCTGGCCCAGGTGGTGCAAGCCTTGGCGGGCAACGCCTTGAAGTTCACGCCCGAGGGCGGCCACGTGGCCCTGTCGGCCTGCCGCACGGACGGCCGGCTGCGTGTGGAGGTGCGGGACGACGGTCCCGGCGTGGCCCCCGCCGATCGCCCCAAGTTGTTCCGCACCTTCTCCCAGGTGGACATGTCCAATACCCGGCCCGCCGGCGGGTTGGGGCTGGGCCTGGGGATCAGCCGCGCCCTGATCGAGGCGATGGGCGGCCAGCTGGAGCTGGCCTTCCCGGTGGAAGGCGGCTGCGTGGCCTGGTTCGAGCTGCCGGCGCTGGAGGTGGCATGACCCGTTTGATCCGCGCACTGGCCCTTGCCGTCGCCGCCTCCGGCTGTACCGTCGTGGCGCCGAACCTGCACGTCACCTCCGTTTCGTTCCCTACCGTGGTGGCGAATGCTCCGGCGGCCTCGTCGGAGCCGTGGCCGTCGCATGGGCCCGCTAGCCCCGATCCAATCCCCACGGCCCGCGCCCCGCGAAGCTTCCAGGGCGAGGGGCCCAGCGAGCGGGTCGGCCCGGTCCACTTCGACAGCGGCCGCGCGGCCCTGCACGTGCAGTTCCAGAGCGCGGTGGCGTTCAACGGTGACTTCACGCTCGAGCTGCATGACCAGGCCGGCCGCTTCGTGGCCTCGCTCGCCAACGGCACCGGCTCGTTCGACCGGCAGCTCGCCCCGGACGTCGCCATCACCGATGACTACTACCTGGCCGTGACGGCCGCGGACGGTCGTTGGACGATCCAGGTGAACTGAGATGACCGCCCCCGTGATCCTGATGCAGAACGTGCTGGCGACGCGCTTCGGCGTGCTCGACCGCCAGACCCTGCGTGCGCTGCTGGTGGCGGCGACCCAGGCCGGCCGGCTCGAGCCCGACGCTCGGGCCTGGCTGGAAGCGCTAGCCTGGCCCCCAGCTTGCCGGGCGGAGCTCGCGGCCTTTTGCCAGCAGGCCGAGGCCG
This sequence comes from Cyanobacteria bacterium RYN_339, assembly GCA_028287685.1. Taxonomy (GTDB): domain Bacteria; phylum Cyanobacteriota; class Sericytochromatia; order S15B-MN24; family JAQBPE01; genus JAQBPE01. The sequence goes on from JAQBPE010000319.1 coordinate 1,905, forward strand.
GCGAGGCCGTGAACCCGGAGGTGGGTGCGATGCGCGCCTGCGACCCGCACTTCGACGCCCGGGTCGCGGCGATCGCCGCGCACGCCCGCCCGGGCGACGTGATCGCCTGGACCAGCGACCAGCCCGGCCTGCCCTGGAGCCTGATGCGCGCCTGCTACGGCCCCTGGATGCACGTCTCGATCGTGCTCGACGACGGCCTGCTGCTGGACCCGTACTGGCCCGAAGGTTGGACGATCAGCACGCCGGCGGCGGCGGTGGCCAAGAGCTTCGCGCGCGTGAAGGCCAACGCCTTCGTGATCACGCGGTTGGCGGACGCCTTGCCGCCGGAGGCCCTGGCCGCGTTGTGCGCGGAGGCGCGCGCGGGCCTGGGCAAGCCGTACTCGTTCGTGGCGCGCCTCGACCGCCCCAGCGCGCACGCCTCGTGCTCGCGCATCGCCTGGGAGCTGTTCCGGGCCCAGGGTCGGGACCTGGCACCGGACGAGGGCCGCATGTACAAGACGGCGATCGCCCCCCAGGACATGGTCCTGGATCCGGTGGCCTTCGTCCACGTCGACGGCCGGGTCGAGCTCGATCCCCAGATCGTGCCGCCGCCCGACGGGATCATCGCCTTCCTGACGCGCTGCCTGGACGGCGCGATGCACGCGCTGCCGGGGTTCCAGGACTTCATGTTCGGCTTCCAGGCGCCGGTCACATGGCTGTTCATGACGGGCATGGCAACCTTGGGTCGCGAAATCCGGCCGGGATTCTCCGCGGAAGCCCTCAAGCTCGAAGGCCGGTTGGCCGATGGTATGGTCAGGTAGGCGCTCCCACGGACGGGACGTGCCGGGCCGGCCCCGCCTCATTTGGCGGGGAGCGGGGACGAGGGTGGGCGACACACGCCCGCGGAACACGGATGGACCGCCGCCCCTCGGCTAACCCCCCGATGCCAGCCCGTTTCAGCCCGCCGAGCGAGGGTATGCAGGAGATGGGAGGCCGAACATGAGGCTGCGCGACAAGACCGTCTTGGCCATCCTCGGACTGGCCCTGGCCGGGTGCCATGCCGACGTGCTGGCCGGCCGTACCGCCTGGCGCATGGAGGCGATGGACCTCCAGCCCGGTCTGACGGTGCACATCGACGCGGAAACCCTGCGGGAGCTCGGCGCCTCCGAGCGCCAACTGCTGGCGACCGTGGCCGACATCGCCTACGTGACCGTGCTGATCGAGCAGGCGGGTCAGCCGCCCCAGAGCCAAACGATCCTCAAAGCTGCCCTGACCGGCGGCGGCGGCAGCGTCACCTTCCCCAACCTGCCCGCCGTGGCTACCTCCGTGCGCATCAGCGCCTTCGACGCCAACACCACCCTGATTGGCAGCGGCGCGCAGGTCGTCAACGTGGCGGCTGGCGCGCCCACCGTGATCAACTTCAAGGTTCCGCTGGACCCCACCTACATCCTGCCGATCGGCTCGATCTCCGGCAGCATCGGCTTCGTCGACGGCCCGACCATCGTCGGCACGCCACCGCCGGGCAAGGGCACCCAGGCGGGCGCGGTGGTGCAATCGCTCTCCACGCCCCTCGGACCCGACGCGCTTGGCTTCGACAAGCTGGGCAACGCCTGGATCGCGGCCTTCAGCTCCGACCAGATCTACCGCTTCGACGCGACCGGCCAGACGATCGACGTGATCAAGGTGGTGCCGGGCCCCACGGCCACCGCCGCGCGCCCTGCCGCCGTCGCCTTCGACGCGCTGGGCAACGCCTGGGTTGCCAACTACCAGGCCGGCACCGTCACCAGCTATGGCGCCAACGGCAAGGCGATCGCCACCTTCCCCGTGGGCCTCTACCCGACGGCGCTGGCCTTCGATGCCACCGGCAGCCTGTGGGTGGTCAACTACTTCGGCGACAACGTCACCAAGGTCAACGTGCTCACGGGCAAGCTGGCGGGCGTCTTCAAGACGGGCAAGAGCCCCATCGCCATCTGCTTCGGGCCGACCGGCAACGCCTACGTGACCTGCCTGGCCGCCAAGGCCGTCACGGTGCTCTCGTCCAACGGCTCCCCCGGCGGCTCGCTGGCGGTAGGCACGGAGCCCGAAACGGCGGCCTTCGACGGCGTCGGCAACCTGTGGGTGGTCAACAACGGCTCCGCCAACGTGACCAAGTTCGACGCGAACGGCGCGCTGCTGGGCACCTTCGCCACGGGCCGTCACCCGCGCGGGCTGGGCTTCGACAAGAAGGGCAACGTCTGGATCGCCAACGGTGACGAAGGCACGATCTCGCGCTATACCCTGGCAGGCGTCAAGAACGGCACCTACACCGTCGGCAAGGGGCCGCGCACCGTGCAGGTCGACAAGGGCGGCAACATCTGGGTCACGTGCTTCGACGCGAACATCGTGGTGAAGCTGGCGCCGTAGGTTATTCCAGCTTCGTCAGCTCCAGCTGGTACTTCAGCGGGCCGCCCATGGCCTTGACCATGTAGGGCTTGGCGAGCCAATACGTGAGCTCGTTCAATACCACCTTGGTGGCCTTGAACTGGCCGGCCTTCACGGTCACGGTCTCTTCGGAGGTGGTGGCCTTGCTCCAGTCGCGGTCGAGGTAGAAGCCCTCGTTCTTGATCACGTCGGGAAAGTAGACCTCCCGGTAGAGGGCGAGCGAGACCAGCTCCGCGTTGTTGGTCTTGGTCCCGTTGATCACGCGCGCCATGTAGCCCTGCATCTTGTCGGTGTACCCCTTGTCGAAGGTGTAGACGTCCTCGTAGGTGTCCTTGGCGTCCTTGTACGCATAGGTCAGCTTGCGACCGGGTTGGGCGGGGAAGGCCGCCAGGTCCGTCGGGCCCGTGGGGCCGCTGCTGGCGACCGTGCCCGCGGCCGCCGAAGCCCCCGGGGTCGTGGGGACCGAGCCCGTGGTCGTTATGGCGGCCTTGGGGGTGCAGGCAGCCAGCAAGACGGCGAGGAGGGCAAGACGGCGCATCGGGAGGCTCCTTGGTTGGAAGGGACGCTTGCCTCATACCCCAATGCCACCGGATAATGGCCGACATGAGACTCCCGAGCGCGCTCCTGCTCGTCGCCCTACTCGCCCAGCCGGCCCTGGCCCAGACCTGGCGCCCGCCCATGGTGGTGTGGACCACCAAGCCACGGCAAGTGGGCTTCTACTTCGGGCCGTACTTCTTCTCGGCGGAGATGGGCTTGACCCAGTTCCTGGGGCGGTTCGGCCGCGACGAGCGCACGTTGACGGATTCCTTCGGGTTCAAGCACCTCTACTTCCCGACGCGGGGGTTCGAGCTGGTGGCGACGACCGCCAACCAGATCCTGGGGCTCACCTTCTACACGGAGGAGGCGGCCGCGCCGCGCGGGATGCACTTCCAGGTGGCGGAGGTGGTGACGGATACCGGCCTCGGGCCGGGGAACACGTGGAACGACGTCTGGACCGTGCAGGGCAAGCCGCACCTCCAGAAGGTCGATGAGACGGGCGACAAGCTCTACATCTTGGAGTACCACGTCTCCGCCAAGCAAGACCTGGACTTCTTCTTCCGCCAGAAAGACTCCCGGGCCAAGATCGTGAAGCTGGGGCTCTACCCCCGGCGCTAGCTATTCTTTGAGCAACAGCACGGAGAGCGTACCCATGCCGTTGAGCGTGCCGGCGCGCCGCGCCCCCTCCTGGCCGCCGCCGTAGAAGATGTCGACGCGGCCGGGGCCGGTGATCGCCCCGCCCGTATCCTGGTCGCATACGAAGCGGCCGCCCTGGTCCCAGCCGGCCACCTGGCCCTTGTCGTCGAAGCGGGCGCGGGGGTACTTCACGTAGGTGATGGCGCCGGAGGGGTACAGCGACTTGTCGGTGGCGATCGAGCGGCCGGAGGTCAAGGCGATGCCGTCCGAGCCGAACGGGCCGTCCGGGGCGAGCTTGAAGAAGACGTAGCTGGGGTTGCGGTTGAGGTAGCCGTGCATCTGGTCCGGGTTGGACTTGAAGTAGGCTTCGATCGTGGGCATCGACAGCTGGGCCATCGGGATCTTGCCGTCCGCCACCAACGCCTTGCCCAGGCCCGTGTAGGGGTGGCCATTCTGGCCGGCGTAGTTCACGTTGACGGTGCGGCCGTCGTCGAAGTGCAGCATGCCGGAACCCTGCACCATCAGCGAGTAACGCCCGAGCTCGTCGGCCACCCAGGCGACCTCCAGCTGCTTGTTGGCTAGCGCGTTGCCGTCATCGATTTCGGTGCGCGTGAAGTAAGGCACCACCAGCGTGCCCTTCACGCGCCCCGTCAGGACCGTGCCGGCCAGGGTGGGCTTGAAGGTGCCGAGCGGCACGGCCAGCATGTCGGTGGGCGGCGCGTACAAGGGGAAGCGATAGGTGGCGTCGCGCTTGGCGCGTGCCTCCAACAGCGGGAGGTGGTAGCCCGTGAAGCGCACCGGCGTGCGTGGATCGACCAGTTCGAACTGGTCCTCCAGGTCCTGGTCGAATTGGGGCGTGCCCCAGCTCTCCTTGACCAGGGCCTCGAAGCGCGCGGCGCTGCGCCGGAACCGCTCCGTGGCGATCGGCCGCCCCAACAGGGTCAGCGTGGGCTTGTGCAGCCCGGCCAGGTAGGCCCGGGTCTTGGCCACTGACGCCAGCAGCGAGGCCTTGTCGGCGTCGTCCGGGAACGTGGCGGGCGCGGTGGCAACGGCGGCGGCAAGCAGCAGGCTCAACATGGGACGATCCTACCGTGCATCTCGCGCCGGGGTCCGTGACCTACGCCGCGTAGATCAGCTTGGCCAGGGCGCCGAAGCGCAGGTTGTGGATGCGCGCGACCGTTACGGCGGTCTCCTGCATCACCTGGTTGCGCACGTAAGTGACCATTTCGTCGGCGAAATCGAGGTCCTTGATTTGGCTCTGGGACTTCGCCTGCAAGATCTCCTGGTAAGAGACGCTTTCGAGCTGATGCTCCAGGGAGTTCACGAAGCCGCCCAGCTTGGCGAGCTCGCTCACCGTGCCGGAGATGGCGGCGTCGATCTGGGTCCGGGCGGTGTCCGCGGTGGTGCCGGTCGTGACCGTCATCGTGAGGGTCTGGAGCAGGAAGGTCGAGAGCGTGGCCGCCAGCGGGTTGAAGTCGAAGGTGACGGTCTGGCCGAAGTCCGAGCCCACCTGGTAGGTCACGAACCGCGCTCCCACGGGGTACTGGAAGTTGACGCGGGCGTTCACGGCCGCCTGTTGGGCGTCCACCATGGCCTGGCCCAGCGAGGCGATCTCCTGGTCGATCGCCAGCTTGTCGTTGGCCGCGAGCGAGCTGTTGCCGCCTTGCACCGTCAGCTCGCGCATGCGTTGCATCACGCCGATCACGCCACCGATGCCGTCCTGCGCGATCTTCAAGAAGGCCAGCGCCTCCTGGATGTTGGCCGCGGCGCGGTGGGCGCCGCGCACCTTCGCGCCGAGGTACTCCTGGATCTCTTGGCCCGCCGCGTCGTCCGCGGCGTGCACGATGCGCAGCCCGGAGCTCAGCCGCGCCAAAGAGCGCGCCTGGGACAGCTCGGTTTGCGCGAACCCCCTCATGGGGCTGACGCCAGCCAAAATCGACAGCATGTCGTTCCTCACCGTCGGTCCATCGACGGGTCATCATGTAAGGATTTACCCAAGCAACGGATGTTTAATTCGATAACCGTTCCAACACCGGCAGGTAGTGCCAAGTGAAGTCCTCGCGCGGGGGCCGCTTGTCGCGTTTGCGTTCTTCGAGCCCCGTATGCTCGCCCGGGGTGCCGGGCTCCACCACGTCGCTGCCGGCGAGCGGCATGCCCACTTGGAAGGTCAGCGCCGGCAAGAGTACGCCCCGCTCCAGGCCGTCCTTCCAGGGCCGCAGGTGCGGCAGATCGTCCGGGTTCTCCGCCAAGATGCGGGCGATCGGGTCGCGCGCCAGATCGATCGGGCCGCTCTTGATGATGCTGGAGGCGCCCAGTGCCCGCGACAAGAAGGTCAGCACCGCCGCGGCCTTGCCCACCGCGCGGTAGGTCTTGTGGCCGTCCGGCGCGGCGGTGTCCGCCAGCAGCACGGCGTTCTGGGGGTGGGTGTTCTGGAACTTGAGGAAGAAGTTCCCGAAGGTGGCCGCCAGGCTCTTCATCATGCGCACCAGCAAGGGCACCGTCAGCGGGCGGTTCTCCAGATCCACCACCAACCCGTCCTTGATGACGTACTTGCCGTCGCGCAGGATCCGCTCGCGGATGTAGCGGCCCAGGTGGTCGCCGCGCACGGGCACGTCCTTGGCCGCCTTGCGCAAGGCCGAGTCGTCGAGGTCGCCCCAGCCGGTGGGCAGGCGGCCGGCCAGCCAACCGGGGTCCTTGCCGCCGACGATCAACAAGTAGTTGCGCACCGTGACGGCCGTGAGGATGCCGCCGTCGCCGCCGGCCTTGCTTTCGGCGTCGGCGCCCACGCCGTAGAGCGCCTCGAACATGGCCTTGCCGATGCGCGGGGGCACCTGTTCGTGCCAGGAGAAGTCCGCGAACAGGATGCGGCCGCGCTCGTCGGGCGGCAAGGTGCGCTCCGCCACTTCCCACAGGCGCATCATGGCCGCATGGCCGAACTCGGCGGCGGGCGAGGCGACGCGTTGGGTGGAATGGTGGCCTACGAGCCGGCCAAACTCGGGGTAGGCCGTGACGGGCGCGGCGGGGTGGCCCACCACCACGAAGCAGTCTGCGTGGTACTTGTGGCGCTGGAGGAAGTCGAGGATCCCCGCCAGGGCCGCGCGCTCGCGGGCCAACATGGCGTCCTCCTCCAGGGCCAGGTCCGCCAACCGCCCGGCCAACACCGCCTCGACGATCGGCCGCGCCGCCTCCGTCTGCTCCGCCGTGAAGGCGTACTCTTCCGCGGTCAGGCCCTGGGCCAGCGCGCTCATGATCAAGGTCTGGACGAAGATGCCGGCGTCGATCGACTCCTCGCGTGCCGTCACCGGCAGGCCGAAGGGCTCCAGGACGTCGCTCAGCAGGGAATCGTAGTGCTCGCGGCGCAGCAGCAAGAGGCAGGGGAAGCCGTCCGGCGGCGCCTTCCGGCCCACCAGCTTGCACAGCGCGTCCCGCGAGTCGCCCACCACCTCGATCACGCGCGTGGGTTGCCAGTTCGTGGCCGACGGCGACCAGAAGGCGTCGTAGGCTGCCTCCAGCACGCAGTCGCGGTTGACCGGGCGGCTGTCGTCCACCTTGGGGCGCCCGACGATCTGCTCGAGGAAGGTCTCGAAGCCATCGAAGCGGTCGTACCGCCGATCAAGCTTGCCGTCGGGGTGGCAGGTCCAGGTGTCGCCGCCATCCGTCAGGGAAAGCCCCGAGCCGTCGAACTCCACGGCCAGGCCGGTGATGCTGGCGCGCTCGCGGGCGTCTGCCAGCAACTGGTCGAAGCGCTCGAGCTCCACCGCCAGGATCGCATCGCGCTCGGGCAGCCCCAGGCCCAACAACCGACCCGTCAAACTGGCCGCGCGCTTGGCATCGGTGAAGCGCAGGAGCTGCGAAAACGGCGTGAGCGATTCGATCATGGTGAAGAAGCTCCCGGATCTGGGGTACGATTGGGCGGCATGGTAGCACACGGGAGGAGACCCACATGGACCGCCGGATCACGTTGCTAGGTTGCCTGGCGATCGCCCTGATGGGCTGTGCGCCCACGATCGTGAGCCAGGCCGCGGCCGACGCCGCCCTGGCCCCCGCCGCCCAGCCTGCCGCGGCCATGGCACCCGAAATCGCCAACCTGGACGTGCCTTCGCGGCATGTGATCGGGACGGAGCTCTTCGAGGCCCGCTACGACGTGGCGCGCCGGGGCAGCGGCCAGCTGCGCAGCTATGGCCTCAGGAGCCGCCTGGGCGAGAAGGTCTACCCTATTCCCAAGCCCATCCCCGTGATCGACCATGGCCACGTGGCGATGGCCGCGATCGGCCCCTTGCCCAACCTGACGGCGGGCGGGGACCTGGACGTGGAGTTCTGGGTGGTCGACTCGGCCGGGCTGGAGAGCAACCACCTCACCTTCAAGATGGTCGTGCAGTAGTCGCCTTCGGGCGCCACTCGTAGACGTTCCAGAGGTTGCCTGCGCTGGATGGGTTCGGACGGAAGCCCTCCAGGCGGGTGCTGGCGGCGTCGAGCACCGTCCAATAGAGCAGCGGGATATTAGGTAGATCTTTGGCCAGGATGTGCGAGGCCTTGCGGTACAGGGCCTGGCGCTCGGGCTGGCGGAAGGTGCGCGTGGCGGCCTCCAGGACCTTGTCGAGGTCCTTGTTGCGGTAGCGCGTCTGGTTGGACCCGTTCGGCGGGATGCGCTCGGAGTGCCACGAGTTCAGGTTGTCCGGGTCGGGGCCGGACTCCCAGGCCCACATGGCCATGTCGAACTTGCCGCTCTTGATGATGCCGTTGGGGTAGGCGCCGAACAGGCTGACGCCCGCGTAGTTGGCGATCTTGACCTCGATGCCCACCTGCTTGAGGAAGTGGCGGATCAGCAACTGGGCCGTCTCGCGGTTCTTCTTGCCGGCGGTGGTGGAGAACGAGACGCTGAAGCGCTTGCCGTCCTTGCTGCGCACGCCGTCCGCTCCCGGCTTCCAGCCCGCCTCGTCGAGCAGCTTGCGGGCGCGCTCGGGGCTGTAGGGCCAGTCGTTTACCAGATCGGGGCTGTAGGCCCAGCTCAGGGGGTTCTGGTCGCACCAGGCGGGCTTGTAGACGCCGTCGTAGACCTTGTCGGCCAGCACGTTCTTGTCGATGGCCAGGGCGATCGCCTGGCGCACCTTCACGTCCTGGAAGTAGGGCTTCTCCGTGTTGAAGCTGAGGTGCTCCCACAGCAGGGCCGGCGTGGAGTAGATCTTGACGCCGTCGAGCTTCTCGACCGCGCGGTATTGGGACAGGTTCACGGTCTGGTAGACGTCGATCACGCCGTTCTTGAGCTGCACGAAGGCGGCGTTGTCGTCGGGCACCACCTTGAACTCCAGGCGATCGAAGGCCGGCGTGCCGCGGAAGTAATATGGGTTGGCCTTGTAGGCCAGGCGATCGCCGCTGCGCCAGTTGTCGAACTTGAACGGCCCGGTGCCGATGGGCGACCGGTTGAAGGCGGCGTGGTTGAGGTCGGCCTCGTGCTCCAAGATATGGGCCGGCAGGATGGCCTTGAAGAGCTGGAGGTAGGGCGCGTAGACCTCCTTGAAATGCACCTTGGCGGTGTAGGGGTCCGGCGTCTCCACGCGGTCGATCAGGTCGTGGCCCTGGCGCTCCACCACCAGCACCTTGGGGTCGGCGATCACCCGTTGGGTAAAGGCCACGTCCTTGCTGGTGAAAGGCTCGCCGTCATGCCACTTCACGCCTTTGCGCAGGTGGTAGGTCACCACCATGCCCTTGCCCTCGGTGGCTACGCCGCCGTTCTCCTCGGTCGGCACGTCCAACGCCAGGTCCGGCACGAAGGCCATCTTGTCGTCGACGGCCAACAAGCCGCTGAAGATGGGCTGGTAGGCATCCACGGCGGCGGACATGCCCGTGAGGTAAGGGTTCAGGCCGTCGGGCTCCTGCGGCGAGCGGACGACGATCGTGCGAGAGCCGCCGTCTCTGGCGCCGGACCGCTGGGGGCAGCCCGCCAGGATCACGGCGGCAAGCAGGAGCAAGCTGGCTTGTTTCAAGTCGAAGCCATCAACCGTGGGCGCTCTGGAGGCTTGCCAACGCGCCCAGCCGGGCCTCGTCGAAGCCAACCACCACCTCATCTTCGCCCCGCAGGAGCGGCCGGCGGATCAGCCGCGGCTCCTGGAGCATGTAGCGCAACATCTCATCGTCCGTCAGCGCCTTGTCCGCCAGGCCCAGGGCCTTCACGGATGGGCTGCGGTGGCTGAACAGCTCCGCAAGCGGCTTCTGGGCTGCCAGGGCGCGCAGCTCGCGCTCGTCCAGCGGGTGCTTGAAGATGTCGCGCTCGGCGAAGTGGACGCCACGGGCCAATAAGAATTGGCGCGCCTTCTGGCAGGAGGTACAGCCGGACTTCGTATACAGCGTAACGCGCTTCAAGCAAGGTGCTCCGCATGGGAGGAGGGCGACAGGGCGCGGATCGGCGCCATTGGCTGTCTTTCCCGATCCCCGGTATTTCTAAACCGAACGGGCATGGGCCCAATTGGCGGGAATCGCGCCCATATGTCATCATGACCGGCCCCTTCCCCCTCTGGAGCAGCCTAGAACATGGCCGAGAGCCAAACCCCCGAAGCGATCTTCTCGAACCAGCTGCTGGGCGAGTTCCTGGTCCAACAGGGCCTGATCTCCCAGGACCAGCTCGAGGAGGCCGCCCGCCGCCTGGCAGGTGCGGAGGCGCCGGAGGCCATCCCCGTGGGCCCCGCGTTCGCGGCCACCGGTGACGGCAAGGGCCTCTTCGCCATCGACGCCCGCAAGGGCACCACCACCGCCACGATCGATCTGTTCGCCGGCGACCCGGGCGATCGGTCGGACCAACCGCGCGGCTGGGGCCGCTACACCGACGGCCAAATCGTGATCCTGGACCCGCGCGACCACGCGCCCAAGCGCTGGCTGCCGACCTCCCACGCGCCGCGCCTGGGCCTGATTCCTACGCCGGACGGCGCCTTCCTTTACCTGGGCGAGGAGCCGCGCAACGAGTACTCGCCGCGCATCCAGGCCCTGCCCAGCCCGTTCTTGAACCCGCCCGGCAGCGGCGGCCCGCTCGACCTGTTCGCGGCGCCCGGCGGCGAGTTCGTCGTCGCGGCCAACCGGGGCGCAGGCACCGTCCATGTCGTGCTCACGAACTCGCTGGAGCAGCGCGGGGCGGTTTCCGTCAGGCCCGCGGGCCACGCCAAGGGCATCGGCGTCGCCATCAGCCCGGACGCGCGCACGGTCTACCTGACGGACGGCCTGACGCCGCGCCTGGCCGTGCTGGACGTGGCCTCCTTCCGGGTCAAGCACCAGCTCTTCCCCACCGGCCCGCTGGGCTCCGCCACGATCACCTCGGACGGCTCGAACCTCATGGTCGCCTTCACCAAGGCCGCGCACGAGATGGGCCTCTTGAGCATCTCGCTGCCCGACCTGCGTGTGCGCCACCTCATGAACCTGCCCGGCAAGGGCGAGGGCGAGCGCCCCAACCTGCCCCTGGTCAACTCGCCGGATGGCGGGCCGATGGCGTACTTGCTGCCTTACAGCTACGAGACGCGCGAGCCGCATTACATGCTGGCCGTGGACCGCTCCAAGCACCGCGTGCTCAAGAGCCTGGCGCTCAAGGAGATGCCGCTGACGGCAGGCTTCAACGCCCCGGCCAACTGGTGCCCGGAACCGCTCGACCTCGGCACGGTGTTGCGCGAGATGGGCCTGGTCTCCGAGGAGCACCTTCGCCACGCCCGCGGCCAGCTGCAAGGCAACGCCGAAGACCTGCCGCTGAGCCTCGGCACGGTGCCGATCAACCCCGCGATCCTGGCCCAGCTGCCGGAGCGCCTGATCCGCGATCGCGGCGTGATCCCCCTGAACCAGCTCGACGCCCACCTGGTGGTGGCGATGTCCAACCCGCGCGACCCCCGCGCGCGCCAGTTCGTGCAGGACCTGGCCGGCGAGCTGCCCGTGCGCGCGATCCCGATGTCCGCGGCGGAGTTCGACATGTTCATGGAGGACCGCTACCCGAAGCTCATGGAGAGCTACTTCGTCAGCCAGCAGACCGGCGTGGTGGCCGCCGCCCAGTCCGCGCCCATGGCCGAAGTGGTCACCACCATCCCGGCACCCTCGCCAGCTGCGCTGACGCCGGAGGCGATCGCCGAGGGTCCGCGCTCGGTTGCGCCCCGCGGCGCGACGCCCAAGCCCGTCCAACAGCCGACCCAGCTCGCGTACGACGAGTGGGGCGATCTCCCCGGCGGCCGCTTCCTGCTCATCAATCCATTAAAGCGCCAGGTGGCGGAACTCGACCGTACCGGCAAGGCCAGCTGGCTCTACAGCCCGGAAGGTGACACGCTCACGCGCCAGTACTCCGGCTTCGTGCATGCAGGCCGCCTGCCCAACGAGCACACCCTGGTGGTGGACGTGGGCGCGCACCGCATCATCGAGGTGACCCCCGCCAAGGAGGTCGTCTGGCAGTCGTCCGAAGAGGCGCGCCTGAAGGGCCCCCGCCATGCCGTGCGCCTGGCCTCGGGCGGCACCTTGGTGGTCGACACCGGCAACAACCGCCTGCTGGAAATCGACCCCGACGGCAACCCGGGCTGGCACTACGGCGAGATGGGCTGCAGCGGCAACGGCCTGTTCAAGCCCTCGTACGTCAACGTGCTGGGCAACGGCCGCCTGCTGGTGGCGGACACCGGTAACCACCGGGTGATCGAGGTCGACCCGTCCAAGGGCGTGACCTGGCAGTACGGCAACGCCAACAACCGCCTGGGCGGTGGCCAGGGCAACGGCGTGAACCAGTTGAACGAGCCCAGCGCTGCCACGCGCCTGCCCAACGGCAACACGCTGGTGGTGGACGCCGGCAACCAGCGCGTGCTGGAAATCGACCAGCTGGGCGGCGTGGTCTGGACCTACAAGGCCATGAACGTGACGGGCGGAACCGGCGTGAAGGATCCCGTGCTCGCCAAGCGGGTGGACGGCGATCACGTCCTGATTGCGGGCCGCCAGGGCATCTGCGAGGTGAACCGCGAGCTGGAGCTCCAATGGGAGTACCACCTGGTGCCCACCCACAGCCCGGCCAAGAACGCCGCGGCGGCCGCCGTGCGCGCGGAGGCCGCCGCCCCGGCGCCCCAACAGATGCGCGTGGCCGCCGAGAGCGACGTGCCCATCCAACTGCCCAACCGCTTCTTGCAGGCGGACCGCAGCCACAGCCGCATCTGGGAGGTCGATCGCCAGAAGGAGATCGTCTGGCAATACACCGGCATGGGCCAGGCCGGCTCCGACCGTGGCCAGCTGGACCGCCCGCACTATGCGCGGCGCCTACGCAACGGCAACACGCTGATCACGGACACGGGCCACCACCGCGTCGTCGAGGTGACGGCCCAGGGGGCGATGGTGTGGGAGTTCGGCCAGTTCGGCAAGCTGGGCGCGGGCGCCAAGCAACTCGCCAACCCCCGCAGCGCGGAGCGGCTGACCAACGCCGATACGCTGATTGCAGACCAGTCCAACAAGCGCGTGATCGAGGTCAGCCCCGCCGGCGAAATCATCTGGACCTTCGAGGGCGGCGGCTCGCACCGCTTGCAGGCCCCCACCTACGCCACGATGCTGCCCAACGGCAACATGCTGGTGGTGGATTGGGGCGGCCACGTGGTCATGGAGGTTTCCATGCCCGGCAAGGTGATCTGGACCTATGGGCAATATGGGCGCAGCGGCTCGGAGCCCGGGCTGCTGTTCCACCCGGAGCACGCGCACCGGCAGCCCAACGGCAACACCATGATCGCAGACACCCAGAACCACCGCGTGGTGGAGGTAACGCCCAGCGGCGAGACCGTCTGGCAATGCGGCGGCGACCCAGCCCACCTTCCCCGCGTGGGTCGCTTCGGCATCCAGTTCCTGACCCCCATCGCCGGCTGGCGCTTGCCCAACGGCCACGCCGTGATCCAGCATGCCGGCAAGGGGCACGTGGTGGAAGTGGACCGCGAGCTCAACATCCTCTTCCAGTTCACGCCCTAGGAGGGGTCCATGCGGATCGTCGCGGCCGCCCTGGTCTTGGCAACATCCATCGCCTTCCAGGCCCCTCGTGTGACCCCGGCGGCGGTCGCGGAGCGTCAGGACGGGGGTGAGACCCTTGTGCTGGTCGACACCCGTTCCCGGGCCTCGTATGACCGCGAGCACATCGCCGGCGCCGTCAGCCTGCCCGGCAACGTGCTGGAACGCTCGGCCCAGGGCCTGCCCAAGAACAAGACGCTGGTGCTCTACTGCACCTGCGCGGGCGAGCACGGCGCGTTGGACGCCGCCCGCAAGCTGCATGACAACTGGGGCTACAGCAAGCTGGTGGTGCTGGAAGGCGGCATGGACGCCTGGCGCGAGGCCGGCTACGAGATGGTGGTGCACCACCCGACGCCCCAGCCGACGGCCAAACCGACGCCCACGCCGACGCCTGTGGCCACGAACAAGCCAGACAAGTTTTAACGAAAGGTGGCGATAAGGTTAAAGGTTAGCTTTCTAGGGAGTTGAAGCCATGACCTTGTCGCCCGTCTCGACCGTCCGCCCCGCCACCGTCGTCCGCCCGGCCGTGGCCTCCAAGCCCGCCGCGCCCACCGTCGTCGGCGCCAAGGCCAAGGCCCGCGCGGACTGGGACCGGCCCGACTTCACCACGATCGACGGCTTCAAGAACTACGCCGTGAAGTGGGTGGGCTACGTGCGGGATGCCCGCGGCAGCCTGGCCGTGGCCCAGGGCGGCCTGACGGCCTCCAAGATGGCCCTGGACCGCGCGGACGCGCAGTACAACGCCCCCGTGAAGGATGCCCAGCAGGCCCTGGACAAGATCGCTGCCCAATACCAGGCGCCCGTCGACCGCGGCACCCGTGACCTGGCCGCCGCGCGCGACGCGATGGACCTGGCGCTGCACCCGGGCCTCGCCCGCGCCCAGCAGCTGGACGCAGAGGCCCAGGGCCTGGCGAGCCAGATCCAGGGCTGCGAGAACCGCCTGAGCGATCTGCGCAGCCGCATCGCCAACCTGGACTCGCGCAGCAGCAGCTACCGCTACGAGGCCTCCAGCCTGAACTCCGAGATTTCCAGCGTCCAGCGCGAGGAATCGACCCTTTCGAGCCGCCGCTACGCCGTCGTCCAGCAGGCGAACGACCAACGCGCCATCTCCGCCGACTACAACGCCCCCCCCGTGGTGGCGGCCCGTCAGAAGGTGGCCGACCTCACGAACGCGCTGGAGCAGGCCCAGACGGCGCTGCGCAACCAGACCGCGCCTTACCGCGATCGCCTCGACTCGGCCACCCAGGCCTACAACCATCAGATGGCGGCCAGCCGCGCCGTGGTGGGCGACGCCCAGCGCAAGGTGGACACGGCCCAGGCGGCCGCCACGGAGGCGCAGAACCGCCTCGCGCACCTCGGCAAGGAAGTGGGTTGGTGGCGCAAGACCTGGTGGAAGCTGACGGCGCACTTCGACGCCGGCAAGTTCATGGACGAGCAGGTGAAGCTGGGGAACGCCTAGAGCACCAATCCACTAGTCTGGCCGCGGCCTGCTTGTCCTGCGCGCCAGGGTCGTCGTCACTCGTCGGTCACGTGCCTCCGGGCACGCTCCCTCCTCCTTCCTAGCCCCTGACGCGCAGGCCTGCGCACGCCACTGGCCAGACTAGTGGATTGGCACTCTAGCGGCGTTCAGGCGCTCGGTGGTCATGTAGGCATCCACGGCGGCCAGGCCGTCGTAGAGCACGAAGCCATAGAAGCCGCCGTTCAGCACCTTGCCCAGCAGCTCCGCGTTGCCGCCCGGGAATGCCAAGCCCACGGCCAGGCCGCAGGCGGCGCCCACGCCCAGGGCGCCGTAGCCGCCCGCGGAAGCGGCCAGGCCGCGCCAAGGATCGCCCGCGTAGAGGTGGCCGGCGCCGATCAAGGCGGGAATGGCCACGTTCGCCAGCTCGGCATGCGTGAGGGCCGTGGCGGCGTAGATGGCCAGGCCCGGCGCCACCGCCAGGCCGGCGGCCAGAGCGGGGCTTGGCTCCTGGGGGGTGCCTACAAGGGCGGCGGCCAGCAGTGGAGCGAGCAGGTAGGCGGTCATGGTGGCGGGCTCTCAGGGTAGACAGCGTGTGTTGGGAGATGTATACCCTTGCTGGTGCTGCCTTTCGTGATGCTCGCGGAAATGCTCGTTCCCGGTCCCCCGGCCATCGTCGCGGCGGCCGTGCCGCGGAGCGTGGACGGGTTGTTCGGCTTCCAGCAATACTGGCTGGAGTCGCCGCCGCCGCCGGAGCTGGCGCCTGAAGGCGAGATGCCGGACGTGTACCACGTCTATGCCGAGGACGTGCGCCTCGGCGAGCGCCGGGTGCGGATCTACCTGACGTACTTCAAGGGCCTGTTGGCCTCGATCGAGCTGCAGCCAGTCGAGCATGGCGAGCTCGCCGACCTGCGCGCCGATCTGGTGGGCATGTACGGCAAGCCGACGCGGTCCGGGACGCTGAAGACGGTGTGGGAGGGCAAGCTCGCCCGCATGACCTGGGTGCAGATCTTCGGCGCGACCATTGTCACCCTCAACAGCGTGAAGCTGGAGGGCGACATGAAGAAGGCCGGGGCAATCTAGTTAGCGGGCGACCCGGCTGTCCGACTGCCCGGGGAACTGGAAGGTGCTGGCCTTGCCGCCGCCCATGGCTTTCAATAGCTCCGTGGCCTCGCGCTGGACCTCGCGGTCCGGGTTGGCCCGCAGGCAGCGGTTGAGCGCGTCGATCGCGTCGGCGTGGGCGCCCTTGAACTTGTAAGCATGCGCCAGGGAGTACCAGGCCACGGCCTGGTGCGGACCGGGGCGCTGGGCCACGGTCTTGAAGATCTCGATCGCGGCGTTCGGCTGGTAGTGCCGCACGTAGGTGTTGCCCAGCGTCAGGCAGGCTTCCATGTTCTCGGGGTCATGCTGCACGGCCAGGTGGAAGGCTTCGAGTGCCATCGCCCCCCGCCCGGTGGCGTTGTAGAGGTGCCCCATCACGTACCAGGTCTGGCTGGCGGTAGGCGCCAGCTCCAGCGTGCGCTTGAGCTCGACCTCGGCCTCCTTCAAGCTGCCGAGGGCGTACAGGCAGCAGCCCAGGTTGTGGCGCGCATGCACGTGGTTGCCGTCCAGCTGCACCAACGCCTCGTAGTTGGCGCGCGCGTGCGGCAGGTCGCCCAGCTCGTGGTACAGGCTGGCCAGGTTGAAGAGCATCTCGGGGTTGGTCGGCGCCAGGGCCGTGGCCTGGGCGAACGAGTTCATGGCGCCGGGGTGGTCACCGGCGCGGTAGCGGATGCGGCCCAGCTCGTAGTGCGCGTCGGCCCACTCCGGGTGCTCCTGCGCCATCAGCACGAACTGGTCCTGCGCCTCGTTGACCTGGCCCAGGTCGAGGTAGGTCTTGCCCAGCAGGAAGCAGGTGTCGCGGTCGCGCGGGTTGAGCACCCAGGCGCGTTGCAGCATCTTGATCGCGGCCTGGGCGTTGCCGTTCTTGCAGTAGCTGCGGCCCAAGCGCTGGTACGCGGCCACGCGGCTGGGGTCTAGCGCCACCACCTTGAGGTAGCACTCGAGGGCCTGCTCCTCTTGGGCCAACGCCTCGAAGGCCTCGCCCAGCCCGAACCAGGCGCAGGCGTGGTTGTTGTCGAGCTCGATGGCCTGCTGGAAGGCCTGGCTGGCCTCGCGGTAGGACTTGGCCTCCATGTAGAGCTTGCCCTGGCAGACGAACAGCTCCGGGTTGTTCAGCTCGGCGTCCAGGTCCTTGCCCAGGCTCTCGCTGGAGAGGTAGCGGAAGTCGGGGTCCTTGTTCAGGGCCTTGAGCAGCTTCTCCGCCAGCGCGTCGGGCAGGTTGGGGTTGATTTCCTTGGGGTGCGGCGGCTCCGCATACAGCAAGTTGTGCGCCACCTCGGTGGCGTTCTGCGCGGCGAAGGGCAACTGGCCCGTGAGCGTCTTGGAGAGGATCACGCCGGCGGCTAACACGTCGCTGCGGCCATCCACGGAGGTGGCGTCTAGCAATTGCTCCGTCGACATGTAGTTGAGCGTGCCCAACATCATCTTGGACTGCGTGATGCCGGGGCCGAAGGAGCGGCGCGCCATGCCGAAGTCCGTCACCTTGAGCTGGCCGATGGGGCTGATCAGGAGGTTGGACGGCTTGATGTCGCGGTGGACCACGCCGTGCTCGTGCATGTAATGCAACGCCTTGCAGAGCTGGCTGCCCAGCTCCAGAATCCGCGGCAAGGTCAGGTTCTTGCGCTCGTTCTCGTCTTCCAGCAGCGAGTGCCAGCTGTGGCCGGCCTGGTATTCCATGACCAGGTAGTGGCGATCGCCCTCCATGCCCGAATCGAGCGCGGGAACGATGTTCTGGTGCTGCAGCGCCAGGTGGATCTCGGCTTCGCGCTTGAAGCGCGCGACCTGTTCGCCGACGGAGAGCCCGCTCTCCGACTCGACCAGCATTTCCTTGATGGCGAGCATCTGCTTCGAACCGGGCGCTTGGGCAAGGAAGACTTTGCCCGTCATCGAGCGCGTGATCTCACTCAAGATCTCGTAATGCCCGATCTTTTCGTTGGCGGACGCGTCCAGACCCAACTCCGGCAAATCGCTGGAATGAGGCAGGGATGGTTCACCCGGGCGCTCGTGCGGCATGAAAAGACAGGTCCTCTCGTGATCTGGAGATCTGGAATTTACGCGAGGTAAGGTTCCCCATTTTGGGGAGCCCATCTTACAGCATTATGTTAGCGAGGACCATGCTTGGTGCCTGTGACGTTGATCTCATTTTGTAAAGTTCCCAGGTCATGGGTACAACGGCCGCATGCGAAGCGGAGAGCACTAATGGGCGTGGTCCAGAAGGCGCCCCAGCGCCCGCGCCGCCGCAAGGCCTGGCCATGGGTGCTCGCGACGGTCCTGATCCTGGCCCTGGCCTGGTACGCCCTCGAGGGTTGGCCGACGCACGCGCCCAAGCCGCCGGCGGCGGGCCGGTCCGGCCGGCATCTATTGCCGAAGGCCGGCGTGGCGCTCGAGCGCGGCGCGCCGCCGGAGCCGCGAACCATGCGGCCGGCCGCCGAGGCCCCGGCCGGCCTGGAGGCCTACCCGCCGGTGCCGGCCGTGCGGCATATCCTCGCATCGCGGCCCATGGCCTTCAAGGGCGCGCGGCTGTGGCGCCAGGTCCACATGCTCCCGGGCTACGCCGTCAACATGATGGAGTGGCAGGGGATGGCCTTCGGGCCCGGCGGCAAGGTCGCCGTCGCCCCCGACCGCGGGCTCATCCTGGAAGTCCTGCCTGACGGCAACACCCGGCCGCTGGCGGGCAACCGCTTGACGGGCACGACGGATGGGCTGGCGCGCGACGCGCGGTTCAATTGGGTGCAGAAGCTAGCCTACGCCCCGGACGGCACGCTCTACATCAGCGCGGGCGCCCAGCGCCTCTGCGCGCTCTCGCCCCAAGGTCGGGTGACGACCTTGCCGTTCAAGGGTTGGCTGACGGGCGTGGACGCCCAGGGCTACGTCTATTGGCTGGACGTGGACCTCACCGCCTACCTGCGCTGGCGGCCGGGCGGCAAGCCCGAGCTGGCGGGCAGCGCGCCGGAGCACCACCTCTACCTGAACTCCGCCGTCTCGCCGGAAGGCGCTTGTTACGGCTACCATTCGATCAACGGCTACATCTGGAACGTGTGGGGCCGGGAGCTGGCGGCCTGCGTCGTCGCGTGCGGTCCGCTGGGGCCTTCTCGCTCGCCGCACGTGATGGCCGCGGCGCCCGGCGGACACCTGTACGCGATCGGCTATGACCGCGGGCCGGTCTTCGAGCTGCGGCCCGATGGCTCGCGGCCGGTGGTGCTGCCGCTGGGCGAGCGGGTTCAGCGGGAAAACGGCTTCCCTAGCGAGATCGCGACGGATGGCGCCGGCCGGGTATACGCCATCACCTCGACGTGGCAAATCTGGGTCAACGAGCCCGCGGAGGAAAGCCGATGAAACGCTTCGCCGGGTGCTTGCTGGCGCTGGCGGCCCTGGCGGGTGGCACGCTGGCCGAGGGCAGGCCAGCCGCTCCAACCCAGGCGCCGCCCGTGCCGCTCCCGTTGGCACCGGCGATCGCCTTCCGCCCGGTCCCGCCGCTGGCCGCCCGGACCTGGCCGGAAGTTGGCCATGTATTGCCCGTGCCGGCCGTGATGACGGCGCGGGCCGGGGTGATTTACGGCCTGCCCCGCGGTGCGCTGGCCCCGGCGCAGCCTATGCGCCTGCTCGGCCAGGGGCCGGAAATCGCCATCGGACGCAAGGCCAGCCGGCTGGACGAAGGCCACTTCATACGGTTGGCCGGCCTGGCGTTCGGGCCGGACGGCCGCTTGTACCTGGGCGACGGTGCGGAGGGCTTGATCCGCGCGGCCACCCCGGACGGCCAGCTGCACAGGGTGTGGGGCAGCCCCCGTGAGCAGCCGTTCAACTGGCTCGTGGCGATCGGCGTGGATGGCCAGGGCGCGGTATACGCGCTCGACGGCAACCCGCAAGGCCGCGTGATCCTGCGACGCCTACCCTCCGGGCGCGTCGAAGTGGTGGCGAGGCTGCCCGGAGGCGAGCCGGGCTTCGGCACCCTGGCCGTGGCACGCGACGGCGCCTGCTTCCTGACGGGCGGTAAGGACGACACGCTCTGGCGCGTGGAAGCTGGCAAGCTGCGGGCCGTTGCACCGCCGCACAAGGCGAGCCACCCGTCGTTCTTCCTCGCCGTGGACGCGGCCGGACGCGTGTTCCTGGACGGCCGCGACGGAGGCATCGACGTGTGGACCTCCGCCGGGCGGCGGCCTGTGCCATTGACCGGCCTGCCCTCGCCCGCGCCGGGCTGGGGCAGGCCGAGCTTCACGGCCGTGGCGGCGGACGGCGAAGCAATGTACGCGGTTGAAGCCAACGGCACGATCTGGAAGCGCTAACGAAAAGAGGCCCGCCGGCGAACCGGCGGGCCTCTCCAGGCGCTGGCGCTTTAGGCGCCCAGGCGGTAGCCGAAGCCACGCACCGTCTGCACGTACTTCGGGGAGGAAGGATCCTCCTCGATCTTCTCGCGCAGCCAGCGGATGTGCACGTCGACCGTCTTGGTGTCGCCGTAGAAGTCCAGGCCCCAGACTTGCTCGAGCAGCTCTTCGCGGCTGAACACGCGGCCCGGGGTGGACATCAACATCGCCAGGATCTTGAACTCCTTGGGGGAGAGCTCGACGAGGCGATCGCCGACCGTCACGCGGTGCTCCGAGAGGTTCACCATCAGGTCCTGGTGCTGGTAGACCTTGGCCTGCTTGCTGTCGCTGTCGCCGGTCTTGCTGCGGCGCAGCAGGGCCTTGATGCGGGCAACCAGCTCGCGCAGCGAGAATGGCTTGATCAGGTAGTCGTCCGCGCCCACTTCCAGGCCGATGACGCGGTCGATTTCTTCGCCCTTGGCCGTCAGCATGATGATGGGGACGTCGTTGTGCTCGCGGCGCAGCAGGCGGCACACTTCGAGGCCGCTCAACTGGGGCAGCATCAAGTCCAGCACGATCAGGTTGGGCTTGGTCAGCTGCACCTGTTGCAGGGCTTCCTGGCCGTTCGAGGCCCGGACCACCTCGTAACCCTCCTGAAGGAGCGCATACTCGATGGACTCGACGATCATTTCCTCGTCGTCGACCAGGAGAATCTTTTCGGCCATTACTATTTCCTCTTTTCCAGCCTAAGTGCGATGTAAGTTGCGGAGGGTGACTGGGAACCGCGGCTGGAGCCGTTCCGGCAGACTGGCTACGGGATTAAGACACCCTAATAGCCCTCTTACCATCCTCCGCGATTTTCTTAACCTGCATCCTAGCATCGACCTTAACCTTTGGCAAGGAAACATGCCCAGGAGCCCAGGCAGGGCGCCGATCCGGGAGAAAATAGCGTTATGTTAAACAGTTATCGCCGGGGTAAGGGCTTCATCGGTTCTTAGCCGCGCGAAGCGGGCATCCAAGGGTTGGGGATGGCCACGCTCCGCTCGATCGTCGTCGGTTGGCTAGAACGTGATCTGGCTGCGCAGCCCGAACGTCTGGCCCAGCACGCGGTCGTTGGTGGGGTCGACGTAGGGGTTGATGCGGTACTCCAGGCCCAGGTAGCGGTTCAGGCGGAAGTTCGCGCCCACGTAGGTGCTCTCCGTGTAGAGGCCCGTGTCCGTCGAGTAGAACTCGCCCGCCACCAGGCGGCTGTTCAGGGACAGGCGCTCCCACAGGGGGCGGGTTTCGAGCGTCAGGGCCGGGCGGTAGCCGGCGATGTCCGACAGGCTGGCCTTCTTGTAGTTGTTCACCAGCTCGAAGCGCAGCGTCTGGAGGTTCAAGGCGTTGCGCAGCACGAGGGTGTAGGGCGAGATCAGTTCCTCGATGTTGCTGGTCACGAACCCGCCCACTTCCTTGATGATGACCTCGCCGCGGTCCAGCTTGCCGCCGAAGGTGCCGGCCAACACCTGCTTCTTGGAGAGGATGTCGAGGATTTCCTGCTCGGAGCGCAGCGGCTCCGAGGTGAAGCGCATGTCCATCTGGTCGA
>JAQBPE010000350.1 GCA_028287685.1 Cyanobacteria bacterium RYN_339
ACGCAGGATGACCGTGGGCCTCGGGGTGATCGAGGACGCCGATTGGGTGATGGCGCGGGCCCGTTGGGTGGGCTTCGACCAGGCGGCGATCGCCCGCGTCGGCGCGGACTTCGCCGGGCGCGACGTGCCGATCCCGGCCTGGAACGACCGCCTGCACTTCACGGACTTCACGCCACGCACCGCCAACTACCTGCTGGTGCTGGACGGCCTGAATTTCAGCTTCTGGGGCGAGCCGCGCTGGGGCATCGACTACCGCGGCAAGGCGCTGCGCGGCTACTGGGCCCTGGCGGCCGCGCTCAAGCGTGCGATCGAGGAGGACATCCCCGTCTACGAGGCCGGCTGGATGGCCGCCTGCACGGAGGTGGAGCTGGCCCACGTGCTGCGCGGCCGCGGCCAGATCCCGCTGTTCGACGAGCGCCTGGCGCACCTGCACGAGCTGGGCGAGCGGCTCTTGACCCGCTACGGCGGCGAGTTCGCGAACGCGATCCGCACGTGCGACCACAGCGCCGTGGCGCTGACCGAATTGTTGGTGCGCGACTTCCCGTCGTTCGATGACGCGAGCGTCTACCAGGGCCGGCGCGTGCGCCTGCTCAAGCGCGCCCAGATCCTGCCCGCGGATATTTGGGGCGCCTTCAACCACGAGGGACTGGGTCGCTTCGACGACATTGGGCAGTTGACCGCCTTCGCCGACTACAAGGTCCCGCAGGTGCTCGAGCGCCTGGGCCTGCTGG
Source organism: Cyanobacteria bacterium RYN_339 (assembly GCA_028287685.1). GTDB lineage: Bacteria > Cyanobacteriota > Sericytochromatia > S15B-MN24 > JAQBPE01 > JAQBPE01. The sequence goes on from JAQBPE010000350.1 coordinate 732, forward strand.
TGTACCACCCCGACCTCGTGCAGAAGCTGGTGGACGGCGTCGAATTGCCGCACGGCTCCGAAGCAGAGATCGAGCTGCGCGCGGCCACGATCGCGGGCGTCGAGCGGCTGAAGCTGGCGATCGCCGCGCACGGCCGCAGCTTGAGCGCGATCGAGGTAGACTGGATCCTCTGGGAGATGGGCCTCACGCCCGCCCCCACCGACAAGCCCTACCACCTGACCCGCACGACGGCCTACTGATGAGCGCGCTGAACTTCGAAATCGTCCACCGCCTGCCCGGCACACTCGCCCGCGCCGGCGTCCTGACCCTGCCCCACGGCGTGATCGAGACGCCCGTGTTCATGCCCGTCGGCACCAAGGCCACGGTCAAGGCGATGGAGCCCTTCGAGCTGGAGGACCTGGGCGCCCAGATCATCCTGGGCAACGCCTACCACCTGTACATGCGCCCGGGCGCCGAATTGGTGGCCGAGTTCGGCGGCCTGCACAAGTTCTCCGGCTGGCACCGGCCCTTCCTGACGGACAGCGGCGGCTTCCAGGTCTTCAGCCTGGGCTTCGGCATGGAGCACGGCGTGGGCAAGATCGCGAAGATGTTCCCGGGCGAGGGCGGCGGCGAACAGCTGGCCCCGCCGCGCCTCAAGACCGCGCCCAAGCTCTGCAAGGTGGACGAGGACGGCGTGAGCTTCCGCAGCCACATCGACGGCAGCCTGCACCGCTTCACGCCCGCGATCTCTATCCAGATCCAGGAGCAACTGGGCGCGGACGTGATCCTGGCCTTCGACGAGTGCACCTCGCCGCTGCACGACCACGCCTACACGAAGGCGGCGCTCGCGCGCACCCACCGCTGGGCCAAGCAGTCGCTCGACGCCAAGACGCGCGGCGACCAGGCGCTCTTCGGCATCGTGCAGGGCGGCGCCTACGAGGATCTGCGCCTCGCGTCGGCGCGCTACATCGACTCGCTGGGCTTCGACGGCTACGCGATCGGCGGCTCCCTGGGCGAGTCCAAGGCCGACATGCACCACATCCTGGAATGGGTCTGCCCGCTGCTCGCGGAGGGCAAGCCGCGTCACCTGCTGGGCATCGGCGAGCCCGAGGACCTGTTCGCCTGCATCGAGCGCGGCGTCGACATGTTCGACTGCGTGGCGCCCACGCGCATCGCGCGCCACGGCTCGTTGTACACCCAGGACGGCAAGGTCAGCATCCGCAACCTGCGCTTCCGCCACGACCAGGGACCGATCGACGCCGACTGCGGCTGCACCACCTGCAAGCGCTACACGCGCGGCTACTTGCGCCACCTGTTCCTCGCGGACGAGCTGCTGTTCCACCGGCTCTCCAGCATCCACAACCTGTACTTCATCGTGAACCTCGTGAAGCAGATCCGCCAAAGCCTGATCGACGAGACCTTCTTCGAGTTCAAAGCCGCCTTCATGACGCGCTTCAACGCGAAAGCGCTCGTCTGAACAATTCCCAAACCCCTCGTCCTCCCTGTATCATGGCAACAGCGCCCCCCCAATGCGGAGAGACCCCACCATGCCCACGCTCCCCCAGCTGATGTCTTTGGCCGTTGCCGCGGTGTTGCTGACGGCCTGCAACGGCCGCACGGCGGTCACGCCCGCCGGCAGCAACGCCGCCACCCAGCCCGGCGCCCAGAACTCCACGGACGCCTCCGGCAACACCCTGCCCGACTTCGCCTTCACGCCCGTGCGCGGCGGCGCCTTCTCGATCTCGTTGCCGGGCCACGGCACCCAGGGCTACAGCTGGCACGTGGTGACGGGCTTCGACGCGAGCGTGGTGACGGCGCTCAACCCCAACGAAGGCCGCCTGGGCGCGGCGCCCACCGGCGGCATGCTGGGGCCCTCGGCCTCGGAGATCTTCGACTTCAAGGCCGGCAACGCCGGCACCACCCGCCTGATCTTCAGCCTGTACCGCAACGGCGAAGACCCGACCCGCGGCACGGAGCAGCGCGCCTTCACCGTCACGGTCCAGTAGGGCCCCTCCGGGCGTAAGCTCGCCGGGCCGGTTGGGTATGAACCAATAAGGAACGGACGTGCGTCCTTCCCGGCGAGGCCCCATGTCAGCCACCTTCGATCCCAGGCAGTACCTGGCCGACTTCGTGCTCGAAGCCGGGGAGTTGCTGCAAGGGTTCGAGGAGCTCCTGCTCACCGCGGAGGCCCTGGCGCGCGCCGGCCGGCCGCTGGACGACGGGCTGGTCAACAAGCTCTTCCGCGCCGTGCACACGATCAAGGGCATGGCCGGCATGCTGGGCTTCAGCGCCATCGTCACGCTGGCCCATGAGACCGAAGGCGTCTTCGAGGGCGTGCGCGCCGGCAAGCGCCGGCTGGTGGCCGCGGAGATCGCGGTGTTGTTCGAGGTGGCGGACGCCCTGCAGCGCCTGCTCGCGCGCGTCAACGACACCGGCGAGGAAGCGGGCGAGGACGTCCTGCCCGTGCAGGCGGCGCTCCTGGCGCTGGTGCGCGGCGACTTGGCCCCGCCGCCGCCCCTGGACCTCTTGGACCGCGTCGATCCGCATGATCAAATGGCCACGCTGGTCGACGTCGCGCGCGGCGAACAGCTCTTCAACGTGCGGGGCCAGGCCGGCTGGCGCGGCAAGCTCGCGGCCGCGGGCCGCCTCTTGGGCGTCTGGGACGAGCACGCCCGGCCGCTCGAGGAAGGCGACCCCACCCCGGACGGGCCGGTGGACTTCTTGCTGATCACGGCGCTCGACCTCGCGGCGCTGCTGACCGAGAGCGGCCTGCCCGTCGCGGCCGTGACGCCCGCGCCGCTGCCCTGGCTGCAAGACGCCGCGCCGACGGATGCCCTGGTGCTCACGCGCAAGGTGCCGGCCGCGCCCACCCCCGCCCTCGCGCCCCTGACGGCGCGCGTGGAAGCCGGGCAGCTGGAGCGCATCGCCAGCCTGACCGCGGCCCTGGCACGCGCCCATGCCCAGCTGGCCGAACAACTGGGCGACCACCCGGCCCGCGCGGCCCTGGCAGAAGCCACCGCCCTGGGCGAGGAGCTGGCGCATGCCGCGGCGCGCGCCCGGCTGGTGCCGGTGGGCACGCTCTTCAACCGCTACGGCCGTGTGATCCGCGATCTGGGGCGCGAGTGCGGCAAGGCCGTGCGCCTGGAGGTCACGGGCGCGGACACGCTGGCGGAGCGCGCCAGCCTGGACGTGCTGGCGGAGCCGCTGGTGCACTTGTTGCGCAACGCGATCGACCACGGCGTCGAGACGCCCACCGACCGCCAGGCCGCGGGCAAGCCCCCCGAGGGCGTGATCACGCTCTCCGGCCGCCGCGAAGGTGGCGAGTTGGTATTGACCGTGGCCGACGACGGGCGCGGCATCGACCGCGCCGCCGTGCTGGCGCGCGCCCGCACGGCCGGCCTGGTCGGGCCCGACGAGGAGCCCGCCGATGAAGCCGTCTGGCTGCTGATCACCCACCCCGGCCTGACCACCGCGCGCGCCGTCACCAACGTCAGCGGGCGCGGCGTGGGCATGGACGCGGTCAACGCGGCGCTGGAGCGCCTGGGCGGCTCGCTGAGCATCGCCGTGCGCCGCGACCAGGGCACCCGCTTCGAACTGCGCGTGCCGATGGCCATGGCCTAGACGTGATTTCCCTGTCGGCGCGGCAGGCGGCCCAGCGGCTGGCCGGCGCCACCCCGCCCGTCTTGCTTGACGTGCGCGAGCCCTGGGAGGTCGCGTTGGCCGGGCTGCCGGGGGCGATCGCCATCCCCCTGGGCCAGCTCCAGGCCCGCTGCGGCGAATTGGACCCCACCCGCCCTACGATCGTGGTCTGCCACCACGGCGTGCGCAGCCTGCACGCCTGCATGTTCCTGGGGGCCCAGGGCTTCACCGACCTCGCCAACCTGAGTGGCGGCTCCGAAGCCTGGAGCCTGGACGTCGACCCGACCGTCGCGCGCTACTGAATCGCACGACGCCCGCTTGACATCGCCGTGTGCCCGGGTTAGTATACAACAATAGAAAACAGCATCCGGCACAAATAGTTCCGTTCACAAGGGCGACCCTCACACCAAACGCGTGAGATTTGTCACACCCCCCGCACGGAACCCCAACGCCGGCCCCCATCGTCTGGCCAGTACGCGACGAGAACAAGGAGGGGTCATGGGACGCAAGGTAGCGGTCAACTTCATCCTCGGGCTCGATTGCCTGTACGACCTGGCGGAGCCTTTGGGCGACGCCGTGGCGCCCTCGGCGAGCAACACGCGCGAGGTCAACGCGCCGCTCTTCGCGCTCGAAGCGCCGGCCGACGCCCGCGCGGGCGTGCCGTTCAGCCTGAACGCCTGGGTGGGCCTCACCGACCCCCTCTACGCCGGCGACGAGATCCTGGCGGACAGCTTCCGCGCCGAGCTCGATCCGCGCGCCTGCACGATCACCGTGACGGGCAAGCTGCGCCGCCGCCCCGGCAGCGCGCCCGACGGGCCGCGCATTCAGCGCGCCCTGGTGGTGGGCATCCGCGTGGTGGCGCCCGCCGGCGTGTACGCGCTGCAGATCCCGCCCACCCACTACGCCGCGGAGGCGGGCCTGATGCCGCCCGCCGGCGGCGACGTGCCGGCCGCCCGCTCCGTGCAGTGGCTGCAGGTGCGGCCCTAAAAGTTTTCCGTCTCCCACCCCGATCCTATCCCCAACTTCCCACGCCCCTGCCGCCCCCGGTGGGGGCGTGGGGCGTTTAGAACGGATCGGGCTGCTTGACCCCCAGCTCCACCGGCAGCACGAAGTCGCCGGCGGCGTCCTGCGGGAACGGCAGCACGCGGGTGACGGCGTCCACGCGCAGGGGGCCGTAAAGGTGCGGGAACTCGCCCCACTCCGGGTCGGCGCCCTCCCAGCGGATCGGCACGTCGAGGCGGCGCGGGTCGATCTCGAGCAGCACCTGCGCCGGCTGCCCGCGGTAGAAGCGGTTCGCCACGGCCAGGATCTGCTCGCGCGTCGAGCAGTGGATGAAGCCCTCCGTCGCGAGCGAGGGCGCGCGGTAGACCCCCTCGGCCTGCGCGGCCTCCCAGGCCGCCCGCGCCGTCATGTGCAGCAGCATCAGTAGCTGGCCTTGGGGTCCCAGTCCCGCCCCGGCGGCAAGAGGTCGAACAGGTGCCAGATCGGCGCGAAGTCGTCGCCGGGGCCGAACAAGGACCGGCCCACGCGCTGGATGCTGCCGTCGGCGGCCTTCACGAAGGTGCTGACGCCCGGGCTCTCGTCGTCGCCCTCGGCCATGCCCATGTCGGCGCTGAAGCTGGTGCCCGCGTGGCTGTACACCGGGAAGTCCCAGCCGCGCAGCTTGGCCTGCGCGCCCAGCGTCGCCGGCGGGTCGGGCGTGACGACCACGAAGGCGGCGCGGTTCTGGAGGTGCTTCAGCACGCCGTTGAAGCCGTCACTCCAGAGCGCGCAGTACTGGCAGCGCACGCCCATGTTGTGGATCAGGATCAGCTCATTCTGCTGACCGAACAGGGCCGACAGGGGCTGGGTGCTGCCGTCCGGCGCGGTGAAGACGTAGTCCTGGGTCACGGGCACGGCGGGCAAGCGGCGGCGCAGGGCGGTGAGCGCCTGCTTCTTCGCCATGATCTCCTGCTCGAGGGCCTCGACCTCTTGCTGCAGCGTGCCGGTCTCGTTCGTCGTCATGGCGCTCCTCCTATGGCTTTCGGGCGATCCAAGGTAGCACCCGGCCGGCAACCTGACAAGCGCCCACCTTAACCAAAAGTTAACGCCAGCTTTGCCTCCCCTGCATGCGATAATAACCATGATTTAACCCCGCCCGCGAAAGGAGGTCCCATGCGCTCGCTCATCGCCACGCTCGCCGCGCTGACCTGCCTCGCCACGGGTTGCGCCAATTCGCCCCTGTCCACGCGCCTGGCCGGCACGCCGGTGAGCGCCCAGCAGCGCCAGGCCGCCTACGACCCGGGCCGCGTGGTGGTGCGCTTCAAGAAGGCCGCCGCGGCTACCGGCGCCGCCAGCCTGGCTTCACGCCTCGGCCTGCGCACGCTGGGCGCGATCCCGGCGCTCGACGCCGCCGTGCTGGCCGTGCCCACCGGCAAGACCGTCACGAGCGTGCTCGGCAGCCTGCGTGGCGCGGCCGAGGTGGCTTACGCCGAGCCCGATTACATCGTGCGCGCTTCCGGCGCCAACGGCCCGGTGGTGGACCCCGCCATCCACATCGACCCGGACCTCTCCACCCAGTGGGGCCTCGACAAGGTGCACGCCCCGCAGGCCTGGCAGGTCACGCGCGGCAGCGCGGACGTGGTGGTGGCCGTGCTGGACACCGGCGTGGACCTCGAGCACCCGGACCTGCGCGCCAACCTGGTCCCGGGCATCACCTACTGGCCGGAGCAGGGCGCGCCGATGGACTACCACGGCCACGGCACCCACGTGGCCGGCATCATCGCGGCCAAGCTCGGCAACACGGAGGGCGGCGCCGGCGTGGCGCCCGGCTGCAAGATCATGCCGATCAAGGTGATGGGCCCGAAGGGTCCCGAGGGCAAGGTCGAGTTCGTGGCGGCCGGCCTGGTCTGGGCCGCGGACCACGGCGCCAAGATCGCCAACATGAGCCTGGGTGACGAGGGCACCAGCACGCTGCTGCGCGACGCCGTGGCCTACGCGCTGTCCAAGGACGTGGTGATCGTGGCCGCCTCCGGCAACTTCGACCCGGAGAAGCATTCGACCACCAACACGCTGGACTACCCCGCCGGCTACCCGGGCGTCATGGCCGTGGGCGCCACCGACAGCGACGACCAGCTGGCGGACTTCTCCTTCTGGGGCAGTTGGCTGAGCGTGGTGGCGCCCGGCGTGGAGATTTACTCGACCGTGCCCGGCAACGCCTACCGCGGCGAGGACGGCACCAGCATGGCGAGCCCCTTCGTGGCAGGCGTCGCGGCCCTGGTGCGCTCGCGCTTCCCGCGCCTGAGCGGCGTGGAGGTCAAGCGCCGCATCGAGAACACCGCCAAGGACCTGGGCAACCCGGGCGCGGACGACCACTTCGGCCACGGCCGCATCGACGCCGCCGCCGCGGTCGCGGGCGGTTGAAGCGCCGCACCGCGGCCCTGGTGCTCCTGCTCGCGGCCGCCTGTAACGCCCGGCCCACGACCCCCTTGGTCACGGCGCCGGAAGCGGCCGGCTGGAGCCCGCTGGTGGCCGCGCCCACGCCCGCCGG
>JAQBPE010000393.1 GCA_028287685.1 Cyanobacteria bacterium RYN_339
GTGGTGGGCTGGGCCAAAGACTTGAAGCGCGAGCAGGTCACCCAGGCGATGGTGCCCGGCAAGGAAGCCGTGATCAAGGGCGGCTGGTACTGGGAGGCCGACCCCGAGGCGACCAAGCACGTGGTCAGCCGCTTCCTGACGGCCGACCAGGCGGACGAGGCGCTGCCGGCCGCGCAGTACCACGTCTCGCTGCTGGACGGGGTGGGCGATCGCCGCGCCCTGGCCCGCATGAAGGAGGCGCTGGCGAAGGCGGGCTATAGCGACGTGGAGCTGGCCGGGCCGGCCGACCAGATGGAGCGCGACCACACGGAGATCATCGCGCAGACCGCCGACACGGCGGGCGCCCAGGCGCTGGCCGCGACGCTGGGCGTGGGGCAGGTGACGGTGGCGAGCACCGGCGTGATGGGGACGGACTTCACGGTGATTATGGGCCGGGACTGGCTGAAGCCATAACCCGGGGATCCCGAACCAACCTCGGGCGGACCGACCGTTGCACGCCGCATTGACCAATGAACGAAACGCTGGCCAACACTGTCCTGTAGGGTATATATCAAAAGTTGCCTGTTGCAAGTCAAACAATTGGCTGGTGCAGGGCGAGAAGGGACGGGGCTCGCCAGGTTGTCGCAAGCTGGCCCATGTGTGGCGCTTGGGGTTTTCGGCACGCTCCTCGTGACCGCCTGCGCGCCGACCACGTCGGCGCTGCCTTCCGCTGGCCTGCCGACGCACTTCGTCCTGGAAGCCTTGCCTGCCGCCACGCGCGCCGCCACGCCTGGTTCGGTCGGCAGCTTGCCGAATAGAAACTCGGAGGCTGGCGGCACAGCTGAAACACTGCCACTCCCTCCCCTCCCCCAGGCGCCCGCCGGTGGTGGCACGGGCGGCAATACCTCCGGGAACAGCCTCGCCCTGCTCGCGCCGGAGCCCGATCTCGATGCCGGCGATCAGAACCATCCCCCGCCGCCCACCCCGACGCCGCCTCCCCAGCCGCCCGGCTGCGGGCGCACCTGCCCCGACGGCGCCCGCGCGGGCACGGTCGTCGACACGGAGGCGCCCTTCGATCCCCTGGCGGGCGTGGTGGTGACGGCGGGCGCCACGATGGTCGTGAGCGATGCCAACGGCCGGTTCGACTTGCCGCCGCCCTCGACCTCCGCGGAAGTCGTGAGCCTGGCCCGGACGCGACACACGACCTCCGTGGTCGCCGGTTGGTACACGGGGCCCCTGACGTGCCACCTGGCCCCGGACGTCGGGGCCGTGTCAACCGATTCCACCACCGGCGGCCCGCTGTTCTTCACCGTCACCGGGCGCGTGGTGGCAGCCGACAACCCGGGGGTCGGCGTGGCGAACGTGCAACTGGCCGCGGGCGCCCCGGGGGGCGTTTTCGCCCTCCAAACCGTCACGGACGGCCAGGGACGGTTTTCGCTGGACGTCCACGGGGCGTCCGCCGCCGGGGTGACGGGCGCAACGGTGTGGGCGTTCGAATCCGGCGCCGCCGGCCGGGTGGCAAGGCTGGGGGCGATCACCGACGCCCCCCTGGACGATGGGCAAGACCTGGGCGACATCCCGCTCGTCCCGGCCGCGGCGCCGGTCACCCTGACCGCCGACCTCGCCTCGCCCTTCCCGGCGGACTGCCGGTGGGAGGTCACGGCCCAGGGCCCCGGCGGCGTCACCCTCACGCTGGGCCAGTTCCGGGAAGACGAGCACCAGGCCCTGATCTTCCCGTTGGCCGGCGTGAGCTATGCCTTGCACGCGTCGGCCGTCGCCTACGACGGGCAAGGGCAGAGCCACTTCCAGGTCCCGGTCACGCCCGGCAAGCAGGTGTCGCCGACGTTCATGTTCCCGCCCAAGCCTACCGGACCGGTTGTGCTGGCGCCCGGCGCGCTTTGGACCTGGTGGCCCGAGCCCTCGGTCGACGGCTACCGTGTGATGATCACCGGGACCGGGCCGCGGTGGGAGGCGTTCACGCCCTTGCCGCGCCTGGCCTTGCCGGCGGGCTTGCCCACCGGGCCCGCCCGCGTCCGCATCATCGCTGCCATGGAGGGCGGGCTTCACGTCGCCAGCGTCCGGGCGTTGCGCCTGTTCGCGCAGCCGGATCGCTACGCCTTCTGGGAAGGCCCACTTTGAACCACGCACCAGGGCAGGCCCCCCAAACCGCCACGAGGAGAAGCCCATGACTTCCAGCACGCACCGCCGGCTCCTGGGGGCAGCTTGCGCCCTCGCGGGCATGGCCGCCCTGGTCGGCTGCCTGACCCAACCCGGCTCCCCATCGGCGGCGGCCCCCACGGCAGCCCCCGTCCTGCCAGCCAGCATGGTGTTGCCCGTCGCCTCCCAGGAGAAGCCACCGGTCAACCTGGGACCGGCCCCCGAGTGGAACGGCCCGCTGCCGCCGCGGCTGCTGGGCAACACCGTGCGGGACTGGTCGCTCGATCGGATCGGCGGCCGCCGCATCTCGACGGATCGCCTGGCGGCCCATCCCCCTGCCGAGGAGCGGGCGCGGAAGTTGCAGGCGGCGGTCGGCGCTTCGACCCCGTGGGGCGCGACGGGGCTCCCGATCACCGGCTTCCTGAACGCTGGCGTGCCGCTGACCGGCGTCGCCACCAACGGCCCGGCCTGGGCCTACCGCTCGCCGGTCGCGAGCCTGGCAGGCCGCATCTGGTACGTCACCACGACGGGCTGGCTGCTCGGGGTCGACACCACGGCCCCCCTCACCGCCGTCGGCGCGCGGAAGTACCTCACGCTGAACCTTGGACATGCTTGCACGCGGGGCTACGTCTCGCTGGCGGACGACGGGATGCGCGCGTACGTCGTGACGGACGACGGGTACCTGATGGCCTGCAACCTCCAGACCATGACCGCGAACGCCCACCTCATCGATGTCGCCGGCGCGGCGTCCGTCGGCGTCGCGGCCTTCATCGACCCGTTCCAGAGCAACTTCCAGAACAACGCGAAGGACACCGTGTTTGCGGCAACCAACGCCGGTCGGATCGCCCGCTTCGTCTTCAATGACGTGACCCTGGCGGGCCCACCCCAAGTTCGCACCGGCGTCTCCGCGGCCCAGGCCCTGGACGGCACCGCCAACCTCCTGGACACGCCGGTGATCACGCTGAACAACCGGTGTTACTACGGCGATCGCGCCGGCTACGCCCACGTGCTGGACTTCAACCTGGCCGTCGGCGCCCCGGATCTCCAGTCGCTCTACCTCGGCCAGGGCCTGGCGGTCGACGCGCCGGTGGCGGTCGATTTGAACTTCGCGAACCAAGTCACGGATGTCTTCCTCAACGCCGGCACGCGCATGGCCTGGTCCAAGATCACGCTCGCGACGGGCGTGCTCAACGCGCCCACGCTGTCTCCCGACCTGGTGCTGGACTGCAACGTGGGCGGCCTCCCGTTCCAGGCCAGCGGCAACCTGGGCGCGTTCCCCTATACCAACGTCAAGTCGATCGCCAACACCAACGCGACCGTCGCTTGTACGGCGATGGTGCCCAGCCCGGCCCCCATGGCCCCGGGAACGGTCTTGTGGAAGGGCGACAACCTGCCCCCCACCCAGAGCTTCCGCACGGCCTCGATCGGCGGCGCCAAGACCATCGACGCCAACGTGCCCACCACCAAGACCATCTACGGCTTCCCCAACAACAGCGGGGACACCAAAAACAAGGCGGACCTGACCGGCAACCTGAACAAGATCAACCAGCCGCTGGACCTCCAGATCGGCCCGGAAGGCGAGATCTACCTCGGCGGCGTGGGCGGCAACGACGCGAAGAACGTCCGCTGGATCCCGTCGATCGCCTACCCCATGCCGACGGGCCTGTTCGGCTACGGCGCCACCACCAACGTCCTCGCAGGTCGCGGCTACCTGATGGCGGGACCGGACACCGGCGGCGTCAGCAACCCGCCTACCTACGTGGCGCCGGGTGCAGGCGGCAACCCGGTCAAGGCGTTGAACATCCCCCACGGCACCTGGTACGACACCCGGGGCACGGCAGGCGTCCGTGCCGATGACTTCCTCTGGATTTCCGACTGGGAAGACGGCGCCAACGGCACCATCAACCGCCTCATGGTGGGCAACGCCTCCGGCGTGGCCGGTGGCTATGCCGGCCGGGTCGATCGGATGGCCGGGCAAACCGCCGGCGGCAACAATGTGCACCCCTTGAACACCAAGCTCGTTGCCCTGACGGCCCAGCTGAATGGCGTCCACGGCTGCTGCCAGGACAACGCCGGCCTGCTGTACTTCAGCGAAGCCAACCACAACCACCTGATGGTCTACGATCCGAATGGGTTGGGGGCCGGCGCGCCCTCCGTCATGAACTGTGGCGACTACCCGGGTTGCACGGGTCCCGACCACCTGGTCAACCTGAACTTCGCGTCGACCCTGGGTGCCCAGGGCTCCGTGCTCTGTCCCAACCGCGACGGCGACGTGATCTACCGCTACGACGTCGCCACCAAGGTCATCACCGTGCTGGTCGGCAAGTACCACGACATCTCCAAGGCCGGCTCGCTGAACGGCGAGCTGCCCACCAGCGGCTGCATCAACGGGCCGGAAGCCGCCTGCGTGAACCCGGTGACGGGTGACATCTACATTGCCGAAGACGTGGGCAAGATGGTCAAGGTGTACTACCAGTCGGGTCCCAACGCCGGCCTGGTCTACCGCCTGGCGGGCGACGGCACGAATACGTTCGCGCCGGGGAACGCAGGCGTGGGCATTGGCCTCGGCTGGATCTCCGGGATCCAGATCGGCCCGCTCGACCTGGCCACCCCAAACCTCAACAAGAACGCCGCCCTGTACCTGGCCCTCCGCACCCAGAGCGCGGTGGTGTCCCTGATCTTCCCGCCACCCACGGCGGCGACGACCGAGGGGCTCATGCGCTGGGATTTCTCGGCGGTCGCCCCCAGCATCGCAAACTGGTACATCCTCCATGGCGTCCTGACGGCGACGGCGTTGAACACGACCAACGCCCCCCGCCCGGACCTGGTCCAGACGAGCACCTTCCTGCAAGACAACATCACGATCTGGTCGCCAAACATCTCCTTGACCCCGAACACCGCTCCCACGCCGAACCCGGCCCTGACCTCCACCTTCATCACGGGGGAAGACGGCAATTTCCTGAGGTCCTGGACCGCGAACACCACCCTGGGCCAGTGGAACCTGACCTACCAGAAGCTGGCGGCCAACGCTAACATCTCCCAGGCGTTCGTCGAGCCCACCACCGGCCCCTACAACACGCACTACGTCAACGGCCAGGGCTATACGCACAATGCCGTGGATATCGACTCCGTGGACTTCAACCCGGTAGGGTCGGCCAACCCGCCCAAGCTGGCGATGACCGTCTCCAAGTACGCCTCCACCGGCATCCTCTCGCCCCCCGTAATCTTCTCGAGCGCCAACCAGTACCTCTACGTCATGAACAACAACGCGTTGTTCCGGCTGGATTACTCGAGCGCGGCCAACTTCGCCAACCCGGCGAAGGCGACCTTCTGTTGCTCGCGCCTGGGCGCGCTGGCGAACGGGCTGATCGACACGGTCAGCGCGCCCGTCTCCTACATCTCCAACCCCACGCCACCCCTGGTGACGGATCTGGGCGCCGTCTACGCGATGGATCTCAAGGCGCTGCCAGGCGGCAACTGGGACTACTCGCTCAACCAGTTCAATGGCTTCGTGGCCGCGTCCCCGTCGTTCGGGACCGCGTTCGCGATCCCCAACCGGCCGGCGATCGTGGGGAGCTACCAATCCGGGAACTACGCTTGCTTCGACAGCTGGGGCACCAACGTCGGGTTCGCTTACATGGGACTGGCCGACGGCAACATCTACAAGGTGAGCCTGTAACGACCGGGGCCAAGCTGCGGCGGAGGCTACTCCGTCGGCAGCTTGAAGGCCTTCTCCGTCGCCTGGTTGATGCGCGCGCCCAGCCCCTTGGCCAGCTTCGTCGCGCCCCACAGCGCCAAGGCCGCGCAGCCGACGCCCAGCGCAACCGGCGCGAGCATCGTGCCGGTCGCGGCCAGCAGCGCCCCGGAACCCCAGTAGGCCGCCGCGACGCCGAACATCCCGGCGCCGACCAGCGTCCCACCCGTGGTGATGCTGCTGGAGGCCTGCTCCGGCGTCATCGCCTTGGCTTCGTCCACCAGGGTCTTCTTGGTGGAGAGCTGCAGCTGGTCACCGCTCATGCTGGGCGAGCCGCCACCCGCAAGCGGGGCGGCCTGCGCCTTCGCGCGTTGGCCAACCTTGCTGCTGCCGAAGATGCTGTTGATGTCCATTGGGGTCTTCCTCCACGCTAACTTATGGTCCGGCCGGCCGACCAGGCGTGGTAATTTAACGCAGGTTTCGCAAAGGTTTCACACGGACCAAACAAATGCTGCCACTGCTCGCCGGGATCGCGCTGACCCTGTGCACCTACAACACCTGGGGCAAGCCCGGGGTCCTGGGCACGGACCAGATCCACCGCTTCGGCTTGATCGGTCCCGCCATTCGGCCCTACGACATCGTGAACCTCCAGGAGACCTTCACGGACCAGTGGCACCAGATCGAGGCGGCCAGCGGCTTCCCGTTCCAGCACCACGAGTCGAACGAGGACCGCCTGCACCTGAGCGGGGGCCTCTACAGCCTGAGCAAGTTCCCGATCGTGCGCCACGACGCCGTGCAGTTCACGCAGGGCGCCACCTGGGACCGCTTCGCGCACAAGGGCGTGCTGTTCGTCAGGCTGCAAGTGCCCGGCCTGGGCCGGCTCGACGTCTACAACACGCACTACCAGGCCGAACGGGCGTACGGCGCCATCCGCATCCACGACAACGAGGTGCTCGCCGCCTTCGTGAAGGCGCACGACGAGGGCAACCCAACCCTCTTGATGGGCGACTTCAACATGCTGCCCGGCTCGCCGGAGCACCTGGACCTCGTGCAACGCCTGCACCCCATCGACGCCTGGGCCACGGCCCACCCCAACGACCCCGGCTTCACCAGCACCCCCGCCAACCCGAACGTCGAGCGCGACGATCGCCCCGAGCGCATCGACTACATCCATGTGCTGCCGGGCCCGCGTTGCAAGATCACGGTGGAAGACGCGCGCCTCGCCTTCACCGACCCGGTCATGTCCGACCACTATGGCGTGACGGCCAGGATCCGTTTTTCTCGCTAGCGAGCAACCCACCTTCCTGCGGGTAAAACGACGAGGGAGGGATTATGACAGTCCAGCAAGAACGCGCGGCCATCGCCGCCCCAACCGTCCGCTACCTGGCTGCCATCGCAGTCGTGTCCAACGGGAGACCGTTGGAAGCCGACCAGCGAGCCGTCTTCGGCGAGGCCATGTCCGCCGAGGGCCTGGCCGCGCCCATCCGCGAGTCGCTCCTGATGCAGGCCGCCGGCGGCGTGGAAGCCGCCGAGGTGCAGCCGCCGCCGGGCGACCAGGCCGCCATGGCCCTGTTCGTCACGGCCCTCACCCGGCTGGCGCTGGAGCTGGCGGGCGATCGCGCGGAGCCGCTGGCCGTGCCAGAGGCCGTCGCGGCGACCGCCGGCCTGCCGCGCGGCTTCGTCATGCGCGCCGCCGTGCGCGTTTCCTCCCGCGTGCAGGCCGACGGCGAGCTGGCGCCCAAGCTGACCGCCTTCTTCTTCCCCGACGACGGCATGCAGGCCATCGCACGCGACCTGGCGGCCACGCTGGACCCCGCCCGGCCGCCCAAGCGCTCCTTCGCGCGCGTCAGCCCCAGCCGATACCAGCACCCCCAGGACCGCGCGGCCAGCGCGCTGCTGCACGGCATCGCGGGCTTCGACGACCTGCTGGGCTTCCTGTTCAAGCACTCCATCGAGAAGATCCTGCGCATCTACAACCTCAGCGGCGCCGTGAAGGTGAGCGAGCGCCAGTTCCCGGACCTCTACGCCCAGTACCTGGAAGTCGTGGCGCGCACCGGCGTGCGGCCCGTGCCGGAGCTCTACATCAAGGGCGGCGGCATCAACGCCCACACGGCGGGCATCGACCAACCCTACATCATGCTCAACTCCGGCGCCG
Organism: Cyanobacteria bacterium RYN_339; assembly: GCA_028287685.1. GTDB lineage: Bacteria > Cyanobacteriota > Sericytochromatia > S15B-MN24 > JAQBPE01 > JAQBPE01. The sequence goes on from JAQBPE010000393.1 coordinate 7,986, forward strand.
TGGGCGCGCTGACCCGGGACGAGCTGGACTACATCATCGGCCACGAGCTGGGCCACATCCGCTGCGAGCACGTGTTGTACCTGATGGTTGGCCAGGTGGCCGAGGTGATCGCCCGGGTCATCCCCGCCGTGGGCGGCTACATCAGCATGGCCATGCGGCTGGCGCTGGCCGACTGGCAGCGCAAGGCGGAGTACTCCTGCGACCGCGTGGGCCTGCTGGCCTGCCAGGACCTGGGCGCCTCCCAGCGCGTCAACATCAAGCTCGCCGGCATCCCCGGCTCGCTCTACCCGGAAATCAACATGGACGCCTACCTAGAGCAGGCCGACGAGTTCAAGAACCTCGACAACGACGTGCTGAGCTGGGTCTACAAGATGCTGTTGGGCACGGACAACTCGCACCCCTGGCTGGTGGAGCGCGCCGCGGAGCTCAAGACCTGGGTGGACAGTGGCGAGTACGCCGCGATCCTGGCCGACGGCGCGCCCGCGGCCGGCGAGGCGCCCACCTTCCTGCCCCTGCCCACGCTGCCGGCCATGGCCTTCCGCTGCGCCGTCTGCCAGACCACCTTCTCGCTGGCGGCGCGCGAATGCCCCAGCTGCAGCGCCCCGCCGCGCGAGGCCGACCAGGTGCGCCGCTGCACGGCCTGCGGCGAGTCTTGCCCGGGTGACCAACCTTACTGCGAGCGCTGCGTGGACCCGGAGGCCCGGCGCGCGCGCCTGGCGCCGCAGGCCGCGCTGGAAGGACCGCCCGTCGAGCGCCTGCGCACGATCCTGGACCGCCTGCGCCCCGCCGTGGGGGGCCTCGGCTTGGGCCCCCTGGCCGACGAGCCACTCGCCGCGCTGGCCCAGCCGCTGGGCCAGGCCGGCCACCTGACGGTGGTGGTGGGCGAGCGCGGCCGCGGCCAGCAGGTGTTGGCCGGCTGGCTGGGCGACGGTACCGTGGTGGCCCCGGCCCTGGACGGCCCGGACGCCGCCCAAATCGGCGCCGCGATCTTGCCCGCAGACCTCGTGCTCGTGACGGTGGATGCCCAGCAACTCCTGGCCCGCGAGGAGCGCGAGGCGATCCGCCAGCACGTCCTGCCCATGGCCATGGGCGACGTGGCCCTGGTGGTGCTGAATCTGGAGAAGGCGGAGGAAGCGGACGACCGCGCGGACCTGCGCGAGCGTGCCCGCAAGTTCGCCGCCAAGACCGGCCGCGCCGGCTTCCACGTCTACTTCCCCGGCGACCCGGACGATGCGGGCAGCCGCGCCGCCCTCGACGCCTTCGTGGCGGAGGCACGCGCCAGCGGCGGCGAGCGCCGCGAGGCCGTCTGGCTGCGCAAATCGGGCGCCCTGCTTCAGGCCCTCAACGCCCTCCTGGAGGCCCAGGGGGCCTTCCCCGGCGGCTGGCGCGACGCCTCCCCGGAGGAGCGCGCGGAGATGGCCGGCGCGCTGCGCCAGGAGCATGCCCTGGCGCTGGTACAGGCCGAGGCCCTGCTAGCCGCCCGCATCGCCGCAATGCGCGCCACGATGGCCGCGCGCCTGGAGGCGATGACGCCCACCCAGCTGCGCAACGAGGGCGTGGGCGAGCTGGAGGCCGAGGCCGCCCAAATCGCCCGCGAGGTGGGCCGCAGCTACCTGGACAGCCTGGAGCGCGGCCTGCTGGCCCGTGCGCCCCAGGCCCTGCGCCGCGCGGCGGAAGGCTTCAAGTCCGCCGCCTCGCCCCACATCGCGCGCGACGTCGCCACCGGCGAGGCGGAGATCCGCATCGAGTCTCGGCGCGAGCGCAACCTCGTGCTGATGGGCCTGACGGCCGTGGGCGCGGGCCTGCTGCTCTTCACGGGCGGCGTGGGCGCCGCCGTGCTGGGGGCGCTGTCGCTGGCCGGCGCGCACGGCCTGCGGCTGGACGTGGACGACCGCCACGAGTCCCAGGTGCGCGCCTCCGCGCTGCAAGTGGTGGACGCCTGGCTCACCCAGGCCGAGACCAGCCTGCGCGAGCAATTGCGCGACTCCACCGCGTTGGTGGCGGATGCGCTCCAGGCGCGCGTGGAGACGGCCATGGCCGCTCCTGTGGCCGTGAGCGACGCCGAGGCAACCCCCCACTCCGTGCTGGCGCTGGTGCGCCAGGGCCTGGCGCTGGCCGCCGAGGCCCAGACCGAAGGGACGGCAGAATGAGCACGATCCGGGACTACCAGGGCTACCTGGCCCTGCGCGGACGGCTGGCGGAGGCGATCGCCGCCCTGGCCGCGGAGACGGAGGCCCTGGGGGCGCCCGAGCGCGCCCGCCGGCTCGCGTCGGCGCGCGAAGCGCTGCTGAGCGATGCATTCAAGCTGATGGTGCTGGGCGAGTTCAAGCGCGGCAAGAGCACGCTGATCAACGCCATGTTGGGCCAGGACGTGCTGCCCGCGCGCGTGGCGCCTTGCACGGCCGTCATCACGGAGGTGAAGCACGGCGACGTGCCGCGCGCGCTGCTGTTCCCGCGCGAAGACGGCCCGCCGCAAGAGGTGCCGGTGGACCGCCTGCGCGACTACATCACGGTGCAATCCGACGAGGACGAGGACGACACGGAGACCCCGGCGGCCGCGAGCCCCTGGTCCAAGCTGGAGCTGGCTTACCCACTGGAGCTGTTGCGCCAGAACGTGCTGGTGATCGACTCCCCGGGCCTGAACGAGCACCTGACGCGCACGCGCCTGGCGCTGGACTACCTGGCCGGTGCCGACGCCGTGGTGGTGGTGCTGTCCTGCCAGCAGGCGCTGTCCGCCAGCGAGCTGGCCTTCATCGACCGCGAGCTGGCGGGCCGCAACCTGCGCCATGTCTTCTTCGTGTGGAACCACCTGGACGCCCTGGCGGGCGACCCCGCTGAGATCGCCGCGGTGGAGCGCCGCACGGCCGAGGAGCTGGCCCCGCGCGTGGGCTCCGAGGAGCGCGTACACTACCTCAGCGCGCGCGAAGCCCTCGTTGCACGCAAGAGCGGCGGCCAGCCGGCCAAGCCGTTCGTGGACTTCGAGCGCTCGCTGGAGACCTTCCTGGCCACGGAGCGCGGCCGCGTCAAGCTGCTCACACCCATGCGCGCCGCGGAGGGGGTACTTTCCGAGGCGCTCAACGCCGTGATCCCGGAGCGCGAGGCCCTGATCGGCCAGCCGCTGCGCGAGTTGGAGGAGCGCTACGCCCGCGAGCGTCCCCGCCTCGACGCGCTGGAAGCGCGCCGCGAGAAGCTGCTCGCGACGATCGAGCGCCGGCGCGAGGCACTGGTCAAGGAGGCCGTGGCAAGTTACCAGCGCTTCGGCGCCGAAGCCTCGCGCGACCTGCCCGAGGAGCTGCGCCACGTGGACGTCAGCGTCTTCGAGGCCTTGTTGAGTCGGTCGCGCACCCATGCGCGCCTGAGCCAGCACCTCGAGACCTGGTTCGAGGCGCGTGTCACCACCTGGCGCGAAGAAACCCTGAATGCCCTGGTCGACCAGCACCTGCGCGCGCTCCAGAACGAGCTGGACGAGCAGGCGCGCGGCTTCTGGGAGGATCTGTCGGCGGCGCGCGCCGCCCTGATGCCCCAGCTGCGCATGCAATCCGCCCCGGAGGCCGACGTGGCCCCCGCGGACCGGCTGCTGTCCGCGGTGGGCGGCTTCTTCGTGGGCGGCGTGGGCGCGGCCATCGAGGGCGCCAGCGTGGGCTTCCGCGGCATGAGCCGCGGCCTGATCTTCCACATCGGCATCGGCGCCGGGCTCGTGGCGCTGGGCCTGGGCATGCCGATCGTCCTGCCCGTGCTCGCGGCCGTCGGCGTGGGCCGCTCCGTCTGGGAAGCCAACCAGGGCGTGGAGAAGATGCGCGAGCGCGTCGCCCGTGAGGTGGGCGCCCAGCTGTCGGCCAGCGTCCCGGAAGTCTCCGGCGCGCTGGCGGACCGCCTGACGGGCGAGTTCGATCGGCTGCTGTCGGCCATGGACGCCGGCATGCGCCTGGCGATCGAAGAGGCCGTGGGCCAGGTGCAGGCCATGCTCAAGGAGCGCCGCGAGGGCGAAGAGAAGCTCGCCGCGGAGCGCATCTTCCTGGCGGAGGCCCGCACGCGGCTGGACGGCATCGGGCGCACGCTTTCCACGATCCGGTTCGAGCTGGAAGCCGCCACGTGACCCCAACCGACCCTGGGGAGGCTTTGCTGGCGGCGGTTGCCGCCGCGCTGCCGGAGCTGGAGGCCCTCACGGCCCATGCGGACGTGCTGGGGCCCGAGCCCACGGCGGCATTGGTTGCCACCACCGCGGAGGCCCGCGCGCGGCTGGCGCGCGAAGAACTGCACGTCGTGGTGGTGGGCGAGCAGAAGAGCGGCAAGAGCACCTTCCTCAACGCCTTGTTGGGGGAGCGCGTGCTGGGCGCCGCCGTGCGCGAGTGCACCGCCGCCATCACGCGGCTGCGGCATGGCCCCGCGGCCGAGTACGTGGCCCGCTTCGAGGACGGCCGGCTGGAGCGCTTCAGCGAGCTGGCACCCGACCGCACGGGCGAGCTGAAGGCCGTGCGCGAGGGCCTCGAAAAGGTCCGCGAGACGCTGTCGACCGCCCGCGCGCCGCTGCCGGAGCTGCCGATCGCCCAGGCCGTGGAGCCCTTGCTGCCGCCCGGCCTACAGGACACGCTGGTCGACGCCTACCGCGGCCTCACCGCCGCGCAGGAAGACCGGGATGCCGCCCGCGAGGCGCTGCCCAAACCGGGCACGGGGCCGCTCAAGCAACTGATGAGCTACTGGTCGGTGCGGGCCGCGCGCCTGGCGCTGGAGCGCGCCGAAGCCCGGCTCGCGGAGGCGTCGCACGGCGTCTTGCAAGCCCAGCAGTACATGATCGAGCGCCGCCTCGGCGCCCTGGCCCAGGTCGGCCCCGCCCTGGCGCAGGCCCGGCGCGAGCGCTTCGCCGCCGAGGTCACGGGGCTGACGGACCAGGCAGGCCGAGGCCGCGACGTGGCGGAGCTGGACATCCTGTTCCCGGGCCTGCCTCCGGGCCTGGTGTTGATCGACACCCCCGGCGTCAACACCCAGCAGACCGCCTTGCGCGATCGCGCCTGGAAGGTCATCCGCGAAGAGGCCGATTGCTGCTGGTTGGTGAGCGACGTGCAACAAGCCCTGTCGGCCTCCACGCGCGAGTTCATCCAACAACTGCGGCCCTACGTGGCCCACGTGCTGCTGGTGCTGACCAAGGTCGACAAGGCCCTGGCCAACGCCGAGGGCGTGGGCGGCGACGACCCGCGCGAGCAGGTGGAGGAGGCGCGCAAGCTGGCGGTGCGGCGCTTCGCCAAGGAGCTGGACCGGGCCCCCCGGGAAGTGTTTGCGGTGGCGATCGCCGCCGAGCGCGCGCTGGCCGGGGAAGACCCGCTGCAAGTGACCGCCTTCCAGGAGGCCGTCGACACCCTGCTGGCGCTGGCCCGCCAGGAGCGCGCGATCGTGCTGGGCGCCCGCGCGGCCGGCGCGGTCCGCCGGGCCACCAAGGGCATCGAGCATGCCGGCGAAACCGCGCGCCAGACCTACGAGGACCGCATCGCGGCCCTGGAGGCGCAGCGCATCCCGCAGCCCGCGGACTTCCAGGCCGAGCAGCTCGCGCTGGTCCGCCCGCGCCTCTCCGCCGGCCTGCGGCCGCTGCTGGGCGAGGCCGTGCTGGAGGCGAAGAAGCGGCTGGCGCGCCAGCAGACGGTCTGGATGTTCGACCTCCACAAGGCCATGGACGAGGAGGCGCTGCGCGCGGAGATCACCCGCCTGGGCGAGGCCGAGCCGAAGCTGGTGGCGGAGGTCTACGACCGCGCCCTGCAGGGCATCCGCCTGGGTGGCGCCGGGTTGCTGGCCCAGCTGGAGCCGGCCGCCTTCGAGCAGCTCAAGCAGCGCTACCGCGTGGTCCAGGAGCTGGCCGGCGCCCCCAGCCTGGCGCTGGTGCCGGTGGGCACGCCGGAATCGCCCGAGTTCCAGTTCGTGGGCCAGGGCCTGGACGAGGCCCTGGTCAACTTCCAGGCCGACCGCCTGCAGCTGGGCGTGGGCGGTGCCGCGGCCGGGGCGGCGCTGGGCAGCCTGGTGATGCCGGGCGTGGGCACGCTGGTCGGCGCCCTGGTCGGGTCGCTGGCCGCCTTCTTCGTGTCGCTGGACGACCTCAAGCAAGATTGCACCAAGCAGCTGGAAGCCCGCACCGCCGCCGCCGAGACGCGCCTGGTGGAGGCCCTGGGCGAGGCGCTGGGAGCGTTGGAAGACACGCTGATGCGCACGCTGGAAGTGGGGCTGGCCGAGGCGCTGCGCCGCTACCAGGCCTGGATCGACGAGCTGTTGGCCGGGGAGCGCGCGGCGATCGCCGGCCTGCAGGACCGCCTGGCCGACCTGGCCGGCCGACGCGAGGCGCTGCAGGCCCACGAGGCCACGATCGCCACCCTGATGGCAGACGCGGAAGCCGCCTCGCGCGGGCTGGCGCGTTCGCCGGACGAGACCGCGGCTTCGGCCAGCGTACGCCTGGATCTGAGCCGGGGGCGCCGCCGGACGGGAGGCCTCCAGTGAGCGCCGAAGAACGGCGCGTGCCGGTGCCGCGCGGCGCCGACTCGACCTTCATGGTGCAGTTGCTGCTGATCGGCGTGATCCTGCCCTTGGCCTTCTTCTTCTTATTACAGGCGGAACACGACCTGGGGCCCGCGCTGCTGCTGCGCTACACGGAGACGAAGGTAGCGGACGGCCGCGTGGTGGCCGTGGCGCCGACCAGCGCAACCCTGGAATACGCGGCGCCGGAAGGCAAGCTGGTACGGGCCTTCACCATCTCCAAGGACGCGTCCCTGCGCCTCCAAAAGCTCCCGCGCGTGCCCGTCCGGTTCACCACCCGCGACCCGCATGTGGCGGCTTTGGCGGACGAGCCGCTGCCGGTGGCGGACGGCCTGGGCTTCTTGATCGCGGGCCTGGTCTTCCTGGTGGCCGGCCTGGCCGCGGGCCTCGCCATCTGGAGCACACCGGATGGCAAGGCCCGGAAGTTCCCGTGAGGGCGCTGCCGCTGGCCCTCGCGCTGCTGGTTGCGGTCCCGGTGCCCGGTCAGGCCGCCTGCTCCGCGGCTCGCCAATCCCCCAAGTTGCCGGCGCAGCCCGCTTTGCCCGCTGGGGTGGCGGCCATGCGGGCGGCGATCGCCAAGGCCGCCGTGCGCTGCGACTTCGCGGGCTTGCAGGCACTGACGGAGCGGGGCGACAACCCGTTCACCTACAAGCTGGGCGGTGACCCCGGCGAGCCGGGAACCTACTGGCAGCACGAGGAGGCCCGCGGCGCGCACCCGCTGTTGGCGATGGTGCGGCTGTTGAAGATGCCGTACGTGCGACTGAACGGCGGGCTGCAGTACGTCTGGCCTTCCGCCTACCAGGACCGGCCGCGGCCGGCCGATTGGGGGCCGCTCGGCTCGCTCTACTCCGCGGACGCGATCGCCCACTTCCAGCAGTTGGGCTACCTGGGCTACCGCCTGGGCATTGGCCAGACGGGCGAGTGGCTCTACTTCGTGCAAGGCGACTAAGCAGCCCCCCGATCCTTGCGGACCAGGGGGCTGAACCTGGCCCAAGTTAGGCGAGGCGGCCGCCGCGGCGAACCAGCATCTCCCGCACCTCGGTGTCGGAGATGGCGGCACCGTGGGTGTCCACGGCCAGCAGCACACCGCCGCGCTCGACTTCGGCGCCGTACCACTTGGCTTCATGCTCGTTGTAGCCGGCCTTGGTCAAGGCACCAGCCACGGCGCCCGACGTGGCGCCCACGATGGCGCCGGCGGCGATCGCACCACCGGTGGCGCCCAGGATCGTCGCCAGCGAGCCGGCGGCGATGAAGGGGCCCACGCCCGGGATCAGGGCGGCGGCCAGGCCGAACAGGGCGCCGATACCGGCGCCGCCCAGCAGCCCCTTGCCCGTGGCATCCGCCACGTCGTCCGTCCGACGGACGTCGTCGATCACGGCGCCGCCGCCGCCACCGGCGAAGTGGGCTTCGCCTTCATGGCGGCTGATCACGGACAGCTGCGAGTCCGTGATGCCCAGGCGACGAAGGTCCTCGACGGCCGCTTCGGCCTGCATACGATCGCTGAAGATCGCCGAAACTCGGTTAAACATATCATCCATCCTCCCAAGCTGGTCTCCCTGACCAGTCCGGTGAGAATAGCTCGACCTACCTGGTCGAGGCACCAAGCATGCGAGGGATTTTACCCGCGGCCCCGAACCACCGGCTGTTCCAGCAGCGGATCGGATTCCAGCGCCTTGAGGAAGGCCTTGTAGTCTACCTTTACCTGGTCCGCGTAACCTCGGGCGTAGACCTTGAGGTCATGGGCAAACGCCTTCTTGGGCCCCAACCCGTCCAGCAGCTCCTGGGCGCTCGCCAGGCCCACCTCCGCGCCGCGTGCGTGGGTGTCTGCCGTCAGCTGGGCGACGCGCTCCACGAGTTCTTGCAACTCCTGGGCGCCGGAGATGGCCGTGAAGTCCACCGTGGCGGACTGCGGGAAGAGGCGCTTGACCATGAACGAGGGGTTCGACAACGCGTCCGCCGTGGGCATCGTCGTCAGGCCCACGAAGGGGTTGAGGTCCGGGTTGGCGGTCTTGATCATGCTGACGACGCGGTCCGCCTCGCTCTTGAAGGCGGGGCCGCCGTGCAGTTGGCCCTTCACGAGCGAGGGCAGCTCTTCTTTCAGCTCGAACAACATCGGGGCCTTGCCGGGCGCCTGGGCCAGCACGCGGTAGCGGCCGCGTCCCACGCTGCCCACGCCGCCGATGCTGCTCACGGCGTCCGTCACCGCGTAGCCGTCCAGGGCCTTCGCCGCGTCGCCCGTCAGGCCGGTGCGGTAATGCTTGAAGGCCGTTTGCAAATCACGCAACAGCCCGGCGTGCACGTCGAGGGCCGTCGCGTCGCGGGCGAGAGCCCGACCGGAGGCGCCCGCCGGGGCCAGCTTGTCCAGCCACTTGGCCGGGTCTTCCTTCATGGCCTTGGCCAGCATGTCGGCGATCGCCTTCGGCTCCTTCTCCACGGCCTTGGCGGTGCCCGAGGCCACCTCGCCCAGGCGCTTGCGGTAAGCCTTGGCGAGCTTCTCCACCAGTTTGTCGGTCTCGTGGGCCGTCAGGCCGCGTTCGTCCGCGACCAGGTGCAGGCTGGTCGCCAGGCGGCGCAGATCCAGCAAGACCGGGCCGGCGGCCGCTTCGTCGAAGTCGGTCATGCCGTAACGCACGGCCGAGTCGCCCTTGAGCATGGCGCCCAGGTTGTTGAGGTGCAGGTCGCCCTGCAACAAGGCCTTGGGCTGCTTGGCGAGCGTGGGATCCAGCCGAATGGCGTCCTTGATGAAGAGGTCGTCGCTGCCGCGGAAGAAGGCGAACATGGACTCCGCCATGCGCTTGTACTTCTCGGCCAAGAGCTGCGGCCAGCGCTTCTTGATGGCCTGGTTCGCCGCGCCCAGCTCCGTCAGGACGGAGCGATCCAACAACGCGGCGGCCTTCTTGGCCTGCTCCGCGGCGGCGGTCTTCACCACGGTCTTCTCGCCCGACGTGGCCACGCGCTCGAGCGTGGGCGTCAGGAACCGTTGGGCAAGCCGTTCGAGGGACATCAACGCTCCGGGCTGGATCGGTGGACATAAGCATTGTACCCTGACCCTTGCATGCCTGACACCGACTACGCCCCCGACCCCATCACGCTGGTCTGCCTGCTCGCGGCCTTCGCGTGCGGCATCGGCGCGTGGGGCGACATGTTGCTCCCCGGCATCCTGGCCCACCACGGCCATTTCGCCCGCGCGGTGGTGGTGTGCACGGAGGCGCGCGCGCTGCCCAAGGGCGGGCACGAGGACTTCATCACCTACCGCTACGGTACCAACGAGCGCCGCGAGCGCGTCTCGTCCCTCACCACGTTCGGCATGCCGGCTGCCGGCACGACCCTGGGCGTGCGCTTCCTGCCGGAGCTGCCGGCGGTGGCCCGCTTGCAGGGCAATGAGGGCACGACCATTGCCCCGTGGCTGCTGGGAGCTGCCGTGGCGCTGGGGCTGGCCGGGCTGGGCAACTTCCGCCAGTGGCGATACAGCGGGCGCGGGTAAGAAGGGGGATATGCCCCCCTTGGAGATGATCGCCAACCGCTACCGCATCGAGCGCCTGCTCGGTGCGGGCGCCATGGGCCAGGTGCTGTTGGTGCGGGACACCTCCACCGACCAGGACCTCGCGCTGAAGCTGATCCAGGGCGAAGTCGTGCCGGGCAGCGCGGTGGGCACCTACCCGGGCACCGCCCCCGGCGACACCAAGGGCCTGCTGCAGTTCAAGCAGGAGTTCCGCTTGATGGCGCAGCTGCACCACCCCAACTGCTGCCGCGTGCATGACTATGGCCACCTGGCGGACGGCACGCCTTACTTCACGATGGAGCTGGTGCCCGGCCGTGGCTTCGACGAGCTCAAGCCGTTGCACCCGGCGGAGTTCAAGCCGCTGCTGGCCCAACTGCTGCTCGCCTTGGGCTACATCCACCAACTGGGCTTCGTGCACTGCGACCTCAAGGGCGCCAACGTACGCGTCATGCCCGATAGCACCGTCAAGTTGATGGACTACGGCCTGATGGAATACGCCGGCCGGCCGGCTGCCACGATCCGCGGCACCGTGCCCTACCTCAGCCCGGAGATGATCAAGCGCGGCCCGATCGACCAGCGCTCCGACCTCTACAGCTTGGGCTGCCTGGCCTACGAGATGTTGGCCGGGCGGGTGCCGTTCCAGTCCGACCGGGCCATCGAGACCTTGCGCGCCCACGTCAACGACGAGCCCGAGCCGCTGGAACGGCTGGTTCCGGGCATCGACGCGGAGCTGGCCCGCACGGTGATGAAGCTGCTCGCCAAGGATCCCATGCGCCGCTTCCAGTCCGCCGCCGAGGTGCTGGAGGCGCTGGGGCGCGAGACCCCGCCGGGCATCGGCGGCAACCTGCTGGCTTCACCGATCATGGGCCGCGATGCGGAACTCGATCGCCTGTCGCATGGGCTGGAAGCAACGGCCTGCGGCGTGCCCGGCCGGACGCTGGCCGTGTGGGGGGCCTCGGGCATCGGCAAGACGCGCTTGCTGGAAGAGTTCCGCTTCCGGGCCCAGCTGGCCGACATCCCCTGCCTGGTGGGCAACTCGATGGAGCAGAAGCCGCACCCGTATGGCCCCTGGGTGGCCGTACTGCGGCAGTTGGTCCCGCTGGCGCGCGAAGTCGCCCCCGGGGCGCTGGCGGAGTTCGCGCCCTTCCTGGCCAAGCTGATGCCAATTGCCGGCTTCGAGCCCGCGCCGGACCTGGACACGGGGCGCCAGGAAGCGCTGCGGCTGCATGTCGCCGCGGTCGGCCTGGTGTTGGCGATCGCCGCCCAGACCCCGTTGGTGCTGGTGTTGGAAGATTGGCACTGGTCCGACCCCAGCTCGCGCGAGCTGTTGGACGCGCTGCAACGGAACCGCGGCGACCACCCTGTGATGGTGGTCGTCACCTCGCGCATGCCGCCCGACGCCACCAACAAGCTGGCCGACGCCGACGAGATCGCCCTGGCGAGCTTGCCCCCGACCGGCCTGGCCGGCATGGTGGCCAGCATGCTGGGATCCGATCAGGTGAACCCGGCCTTCCTGGCCACGCTGGGAACGCTGACGGAAGGCAACCCCTTCTACGTCGAGCGCCTGCTGGAGCACCTGGTGACCCAGGGCGTGCTGGTGCGCCAACAGGGCCGCTGGGTCACGGATGTGGCGCTGGACGAAGGCCTGGCCGGCACCATGCGCGATCTGGTGCTGGAGAAGCTGCAGGGGCTCTCGCCGGAGACGGACCGGCTGGCCCGCACGATGGCCGTGTTGGGCCGCCCCGCCCGGCTGGGCCTCTTGAAGCACGCCTCCGGCCTGGCGGACGAGGACCTGATCGTGGGCATCCACGAGTTGGGACTCGCCAAGATGATCGCGGAAGACGAGGGCGACACCTACCGCTTCGTGCAGGCCCAGTTCCACCACATGCTCTACACCCGCCTGAGCGACGGCGAGCGCGCCCAGCGGCACGGCGCGGTGCTGGCGGCGCTGGAGCTCGAGGTGGGCGGCCGGCCCGTCGCGCAGCTGGGGACGGAGCGTGTCACGGAGCTGGCTTTGCATGGCCTCAAGGGCGCGCAGCCGCACGCCGCCATCGACTACGCCCTGGAAGCGGGCCGCCGCCACGCCCGCCTCTACGCCATGGAGGAGGCCGATCGGCTCCTGACGACGGGCCTGGAGCTGGTGGAACGCTACGGCGCACAGCAGGACCGCGCACGGGCCTTCGCCTACCTGCGCGGGCTGGGCGAGGTGCGCCGCCAGGCCGGCAAGGCCAAGGAGGCCGCAGCCCTGTTGGAGCGCGCGCTGGAGACCGCCACCGGCCGGCCGCGCATGTCGGGCCCGTTCAGCTATGCAGACACGTTGGTGCCCGCCGCGGACCTGGGCCGGCTGCTGACCAGCCTGGCCAAGGCCTACCAGGTGCAGGGGCTTTACCCCCAGGCCATCGCCGCCGCGGAGCGCTCGGAGGGCGTTTGCCTGGAGGTCGGCGACGAGCCGGGTGCGGGCCGGGCCGCCTTGACGCTGGCCCGCATCCGCTTCTACCAGGGCCAGGGCGACGCGGCCGTGGCCGACGCGGAGCGCTCGCTGGCGCTGGTGGCGCCGCACCAGGAAAAGGGGCTCACGGGCATCGCCCAGGCCTTCCTGGGCTACCTCTACGTCACCACCCGCCCGGAGCGGCTGGACGCGGGCGTGCAACTGCTGCACGACTCCCTGTTGCTGCTGCTGGAAGCCGGCGATAAGCCCGGGCTGAACGACAGCTACAACCTCCTGGGCAACGCCCAGAACCTCCTCGGCAACTTCCGGGACGCCTGGACGGCCTTCGCGGAGAGCGCCAAGGTCTGTCGCGAAATCGGCTTCCGCGAAGACGAGGCCGTGGCGATGGTGAACCTGGCCCTCACCGCGATCGAGTTGGGCGATTGGCCCGCCGCCCGCGAGCAGGCCGTGGCCGCGCGCGAGCTGGCAGAAGGGCTGGGCGCCAAGCTGCCCTGGAGCATGGGCCTGGCGATGGAAGCCGCCGCCCTGGCGAACCTGGGCCCACTGGCCCCCGCCGCCGGCCTGGCCGCCCAGGCCGTGGCGATGGCGCGCGGGATGGGCAACAAGTACCTGGAGTCGCTGGCGCTGGCGCAGCAGATCGAGGTGCTGGTCGCGCTGGGCCGGCTGGCAGCGGCCCAGGCGGCCTGTGACATGCAAGCCGCCTTGATCACGGCCACCAACAACCAGGAGTGCGCCGGCCGCTTGGCCGCCGCCCAGGCGGAAGTCGCCGCGCGGCAAGGCTTGCACGGCATCGCCCGCGAGCACGCGGCGGTCGCGCTGGAGGCCGCGCGTGCCAGCGGCGCCCTGGGGCAGGAGGTGCAGGCCCTGCGCGTGCAGGCCCGCATCGAGCTGCTGGCCGGCGAAACCGAGGCGGCGCGAGGACTGGCGCGGACGGCGCTGGACCTGGCCGAACGGCTAGGCTGCCAGGCGCAGCGCGCCGACATCCTGGCCATGCTCGGCGAAGCCGCCGGCGACGCGGGCGCCGTGGCCTACTTCGCCGCCATGCCTCCGGTGTCGCCCGTGCTGGAGGCCCGCTCGCTGTTCGGGCGCGCGGTGGCCTGCCCCAACGACCCCGGCTCGGCCGAGCTCGCGGCGCGCGCCCGGGCCCTGCTGGTGGACCTTACGGCCGACCTGGACGAGGCGGGGCGGCACGAGTTCCTGATGCCGCGCGAGCGGCGGCGCGTGATGGAGGGGGCCTTCGCGGCGGCGCCCAAGCGCAAGGTCTCCACCGCCCCCCTGCGGCCCGGCTTCGGCGGGCTGCAGTTCTAGGGGTTTACTTCGCCGGGGTCGGCTCCTCGACCCGGGCGACCAGGGTCGAGCGCATGAAGCCGTCGTCGGAGATGCCCGGTGTGCCTGCGGCGGCGATCGCCGTGACAGGCCGGAGCGCCGCCTCCAGTTCGCCGGCCTTGTCGCCCAGGTACGGCATGGCCAGGGCGTAGCTGCCGGCCACGTCGAGGAACATCACGCCGCCGTTGGGCCGGGGCAGGGAGCCGATGGCCGCCTTGAAGGCCGGGTCCGCCGTCAGGGGCGCGCCTGGCTTGCCACCATGCTCCAGCGTGGTCGGCCCATAAGCAAGGAAAAGCTTGTCCCCCGAGACGGCGTAGCCGCCCAGGTCGCGGTTCTGTGCGCTGTCATGCAGCACCTGCCAGGGGATGCCCCCGCGGCTCTGCTCGCGGAAGGCGTAGAGGCTGGGCAGCACCTGGCCTCCGGGCAGGGTAGGCGACATCTTGCGCGTCCAGGCCTCGCGCAGGTGCCCGAGCCCGGTCTCCGCGGCCTGGAGGTCCTTGGGCTTCATCACCAGCGCCAGCTCGATCGGCGTGCCGCGGTCGATCTTGCCCGGCACGATGGCCACGGCCAGTTCGCCTTCCATCCAGGCGGCCAGGTCGCGGTTAAGGTCCACCCCGGCCTGCTGTTGGGCCTGCTGGATGGACGGGTAACCGCGCAGGGTGTCGGCCATCAGGCCCTTGACGACCTCCGGCGTCCCCGGCGGGAGGCGGAAGGACATGGCCGAGATGGCGTCCGCCGGCAAGGCGTCCATCAGGTGCGGATCGACCGACTGGCGCAGGTCGGCCAGGTGCGAATTGAACGGCTCCGGCAGCTGCGTCGGGTCCAGGTGCGCGACGGTTTCCAGCGCCACCTGGTCGCGTTGCAGCACCAGGGCCCCGGCCAGGCCGCGATAGGCCTCCAACGCCCGGCGCGCGTCCTTGGACGTGGGCATGGCGCCCTTCGCGCCGCCGGCGCTGACGAAGAATCGCGCCACGGCGTCTCCGGGCAGCTGCCCCAGCAAGGCCTTGTACTCCGGGTCCGCGGCCAGGGTTTCCGCGTTGCGGTGTTGGGCGCGGTCTACGATGCCGCGGAAGGCCGCCTCGGAGCTGGCCCAGACCACGAAGCCGCCCACCACGCCCAGGGCCTGGCCGCCGGGGTAGTTGTCGTAGGCGACCCCTTCGTAGGTTTCCGGAGACGCCTCCTCGCCCTTCCGTTGGCGCGCCATGCGGACCTTGGCCAAGGCCGCGCGGGCCCGGTCGTCGTTGTGCGAGGCAAAGAACAGGGTGGCGCCGGCGGCCTCGGCCTGGGAGAAGGCCACGTCCATCTCGATCCCCAGCCAGGGCGCCACGTCCTTCTCGAAGTTCAGCCCCAAGTCGCGCTCGCAGCGGGTGCGGAAGTCCTGGTAACCTTGCCAGCTGAAGGCCTGCGGGTAGGCCCGCTTCAGCACCGGCAACCCGCCCAGCGCGGCCATGCCGGGGGTGAAGGAGACGAAGGCCGGGGTCTCCGCGGGCAACAAGGTGGGGGCCAACGGGGTGGTGCGCGTCAGGCGGTAGACGCCATAGCCAGCCGCCCCCGCGGTCAGCAACGTGACGGCGAGGAACGCCTTCAACAGCGGCCGGCGCTTGCGCTCCGGCTTGAACGGGTCGTAGTCTTCGAACTTGGGCGGCTGCATGGGGCTGTCATACCCGTACGGGAATATGGTACATTTGTTCGATTAGCGCCTGCGGCAAGCAGTTCGGCACCGGGAACCTGGCGGAGGGTACCCATATCAACCGTAAAGTGATCATCGTCGAGTCTCCCAACAAGGCCAAGACCATCCGTGCGCTGGTCGGGCGGGAGTATGACGTCGTCGCAACCGTCGGCCACTTCTGCGATTTGCCCGTCAAGGAGATGGGCGTGGACGTCGCCAACGGCTTCAAGCCCACCTACGTCTACGACCCGGACAAGAAGGACGTGGTGGCCAAGCTGCGCGCCCTGCGCGGCCAGCACGCCCCCAGCGACATCCTGGTGGCATCCGACGCGGACCGGGAGGGCGAGGCGATCGCCTGGCACATCGCGCGCACCATCGGCCTCAAGCCCGACCAGGTCCGCCGCGCGGAGTTCCACGAGATCACGGAGCCCGGCATCCGCCGCGCCCTGGGCAGCATCCGCGGCCTGGATTTGGGCCTGGTAGCCGCCCAGGAGGCGCGCCGGATCCTGGACCGCCTGGTGGGTTACACCGTCTCCCCGGTGGTACGGGACCGGCTGCCCGAGGAGCGTGACCTGTCGGCCGGCCGCGTGCAGTCCGTGGCCCTGCGCGTGGTGGTGGACCGCGAGCTCGCCATCCGCGCCTTCGTGGCGCGCGAGTACTGGTCGGTCCACGCTCGCTACCCCTGGCCCGGCGACGCCCGCCGCCACTGGGAGGCGGAGGTGATCGGCCAGCTGCCCGTCACCAAGCCCAAGCCCATCGAGCTGCCCACGCAAGCGAGCGCCACCGAGCTGGCCGCCAAGCTGGGCGGCCCGCACCGCGTCGCCAAACTCACCCGCCGCGAGACCCAGCGCAAGCCGCCCGCGCCGTTCATCACCTCCACCATGCTCCAGAAGGCCTCGTCGCGCCTGAAGATGAGCACGGACGAGACCACGCGTCATGCCAAGGTGCTGTTCGAAAAGGGGCTCGTCACCTACATCCGCACCGACTCCCCGTCGGTCTCGCCGGAGTTCCAGCAAGAGACGCTGACGTACTTGAAGGGCCGCTACGGCGCGGGCGTGGTCCCCGCCAAGCCCAACCAGTACAAGGCCAAGGGCGCCGCCAACAGCCAGGGCGCCCACGAGTGCATCCGCCCGACCGTCCTCGCCACGGAGCACCCGGACGGCATCGACCCGCGCGCCCAGGCCTTGTACGCGCTCATCCGGGAGACGTACCTGGCCAGCCAGTGCAAGCCCGCCAAATACGACCTCACGGAGGCCTGGCTGACGTGCGGCGACTTGGTCTTGAAGGCCAGTGGCCGCGTCTTGAAGGACCCCGGCTTCCTGGCCATCTTCGGCGAAGCCGCCGAGGAAGAGGAGGAAGAAGGCCAGGGTGGCCCGCTGCCCGTGCTGGCGGAGGGCCAGGAACACACGCCGATGGCGATCGCCCCCAAACAGCACTGGACCAAGCCCCCGGAGCGCTTCACGGAGGCCAGCCTGATCAAGTACCTGGAGGAGAAGGGCATCGGCCGGCCCTCCACGTTCAATTCGATGGTGGCGAAGATCCGCGAGCGGCAGTTCGTGGGCTTCATGAACAAGCGCTACCTCCAGCCCACCCCCAAGGGCGAGAAGCTGGATGCGGAGCTGCGCGCCTGCTTCGAACCGGTGATCAAAGAGGGCTTCACCGCGGAGCTAGAGACCCACCTCGACGCGATCGCCGCGAAGGAAGAGGAGTGGCGCGGCTTCCTGGCCAACTTCTGGGAGGCCTTCACCCCGCTGGTGGACGCCGCCCGCGTCGGCACCCGCCCGCGCCCCCGCGGCGGCGCCAAGGCTGCCGGCGGCACGGGTGGCGGCGAGATTCACGACCCCAACGCTCCGCCCTGCCCCAAGTGCCAGCAAAGCTTCACCCGCCGCATCCGCTCCACCAAGACCGGCAAGGACTACTACATCTGCGCCCGCGACTCGCGCGAGAACAAGGTCTGCGGCTACATCGCCGCCGTCGACGCCCCGGCGGACGCCAAGGACGCGCCGGCCTGCCAACGGTGCAGCAAGCCTATGAAGCTGGTTGCCAGCCGCAAGGCCTACCGCTGCAGCGACGACGGCTGCAACACCTGGCTGGACCAGGACCACGCCACCCACCCCGCCTGCCCCACGTGCCAGGGCCCCACCCGCAAGGTGGAGGGCAAGGGCTTCGGCTGCGTGAAGTGGCGCAAGGAAGGCGGCGAAGGCAGCTGCCAGGGCTGGGTGAAGTGGGCGGATTGGACGCCTCCCAAGAAGACGCCGCCTGCACCCAAGAAACCAACGAAACGGCGAAAGCCGACCAGCGGTTGAATTTAATTCAAGGTCACGAATCCGTTAGTTAAATGATAAGTGGCTTTCCCATAGGCTGGCACGAGCGTGTCCCGTCGAGAGGAGAGCAAGATGACCATCGAAGCAAGTGTTTCGCGCGAAGCGTTGGCCGCGGCCGAGCGGATGTTGAAGGGCAGTGCCAAGGTCAGCAACCTGGCGGAGGGCATGGCCAAGGACGCTCGCAAGCCCCTCATCGAATACGCGGACCGACTGACCCTGGCCGCGCGCAACTTGCAGCACGGGGGGAGCGTCGAGGGCGCCGTCTTCGACACGCGCAAGCTGTATGGCCGCTGGACCGACTGGCCCTTCTTCGACACGCTCGCCAACATCCGGACGGCCCTGTTCGGCCACCGCGAAGGCCTGTCCCACGACGTCACGGGGCTCACGCCGATGCGCGAGGCGCTCCAGCGCCAGGCGGAGCGCCCCGCGGTCGCCACCGGGCTCGCGCCGGACAAGGTGGCCCAGGCGCTGGCCGAGATGAAGGACCTCCCGCCCGAGCGCCTGGTGCCTCGTTTCCAGGCCCTGGTCGACCAGACCCAAACCCCCGACGCCCTGCGGGCGCTGATGAAGGGGGTCGACGCCCTCGACAACCACATCCACGACTTGGAAAGCCTGGACGTCAACGACGACTACCTCACCGGCCCCTTGCAAGATGAATTCCGGAGCCTGGTCGACCAGGCCAAGCTGCGTCAGGCCCAGGTCTTGCCGCGGACGACCCCGGCCAACGTCGAGCGCCACGTCGCGGTGGCCCAATCGGCCATGACCCCCGAGGGCAAGGAGGCGATCTACAAGTTGCTGGACGGGCGGACGCACGACCAGAACGTGCGGAAGCTGATCGTGAAGGCCCGCACCCCGTCGTTCGAGCGGATCCGGATGAAGAACGGGTTTCCGCAGACGAATTCCGCGGACACTTGGTAGCACCGACGCGAAGACAATTGCAAGACAATTGCTCGCACGGTCCAGGACGACCCGCCGGCGGCGGGGGCCTAAGCTAGGGTCGCCCCCGAAGCCCAAGGAGCCGCCGCCATGAGCCCCCTTCCGCTGCTGCCCGTGACACCTCCCAGGCCCGTTCCCGCCCCCTGGGGCGGGACCTCCGTGCTGGTGGCGGCCTGCGGCCTGGGGATCTTCGCCAACCTGATGGGCTTGAGGGTCATGGACCCCGACGCAGCAAGCACCGGCACGATCTCGAGCATCTCGCTGATCATCTGCATCGTTGGCAGCTGCGTCATGTTCCTGCTCACGCCCGCGCTGCTGCTGGCTGAAGCATTCCTCGGGGGCCGCCAAATTGCAACCAGCTATACCAGCCGGCTAGGGCAAGTCATCGCCTGGGGCTTCCTGTTCTTCGTTGCGGCCACCGTCGCAGCGCCGATGCCGATGCCCTCTAGCAAGGCCCGGAACGCCGGCGTGCAGGCGAACGTGAACACCGTGCGCATGGGCCTGGAACAATACGCCACCGACCACAACGGCAAGTACCCGCCGGTGAACCGGTGGCAACAGGTGCTGTGCGCCAAGGGCACCGGCTACCTGCCCGGGGACCAAATGCCGCGCTCGCCATGGTCGAAGCAGCCGCAGACCGCCTTGCTACGGATCGAGGGCCTCGGGCTCCCGGGGGCGGCGGCGATCGCGGCCGGGAAGCCGTTGCCGCAAACGCAGACCAAGGTGGGCCTGGGCCGCGTGGCCGTCGAAGGCCCTGACCATGCGCAGGACTATGGCGCAATCCTCTACGACATGGACCCCAAGACGGACACCTACGTCCTGTATGGCATCGGCCGGAACAACAAGGAGGCCATCGTGGCGGCAGACGTGAGCAACCAATGATGGAGCGCCCGACGACCTGGAAGATCCCCCGGCGCGAAGCCCTGGAGCCTTTCCTCGCCCACGCTCTCGGCCACCAGCACAAGGTGTTCTGGTGCGGCCAGCCCGCCCGGAGCGTCGCCGGCCCGGGCGACCTGATCGGCTTCGCCGTCCTGTGGTGCCTGTTAGCGGGCATCCTGACGGAGATGGCGATCAGCGCGCAAGCCGCCGTCGGGCTGACGCACACCTTGGCGAACGTCCTCATGCAACCGCTGGGCCGGGTCGATTGGCTCCTGGCCTGGGGCTTGTGGGGGACGTTCATGACCCTGGGCGTGGTCGCCCGGCACAAGTGGAACGTCCACGTCGCCCGCAACACGGTCTATGCCCTCGTGCCCCGTCGCGCCGTGATCCTGGAGGCCTTTCCGTGCCGCCGCGCCACCGTGATCGACCTACGGCATGCACGCGGCATGACCTTGGTGGCCGGTGTCGCCGACATGGGCACCCTGACGTTTGGCTCGGGCCTGTCCTTCGCCAACGTGCGCCACGTCCAGCAAGTCTTCGATCGCGCCTGGCAAGCCCATGACACCCCCGTCGACGGGGACGATCAGCCCAACAACCTGCGTGGCATCGAGATGTAGCCCCGTGCATCGTACGGCTCCAACGTCGCCATCCACGCCTCCAGCAGCAACGCCAGCTCCTCCTGGTAGTTGCGCGGCTCGTCCGTCGGCGTGAGCGTCTCCAGCGCTTCCACCACGAAAGCATCGGCGCCGATAGCGTTCCAGTCCGCCTGAAGCTGATGGTTCATGTGGTTGCCTAGCTCCAGCCAGCGCTGCTCACGCTCCAGCGCGCCGTCCAGGTTCATGCTGGCGCCCAGGAAGACCCGGCCGCTGTGCAAGTTTTTCACCTGGAAGACGCCCATGGAGCGCAGGCGATGGGCATTCTGCTTGTACTGGGCAATCAGTTCTTTGCGTGTCGTCATGAGGCAATATTACCCGGGTAATATTGCCAAGTCAAGGGCTGCCCTACTTTGACACTACCTCGAGCCCCTTCTCAAGCACTTCGTCCTTGCCCGCCTTGATCCCCGCCACCGTGGCAGCCGCGGGGACGGTGGGCAGGATGCCGATGCCGTGCTGGCGCGAGCGGTCGTGGTTCAGAACGACCATGCCGGTCCAACCCACGCGGTAGCCGCCAGGCAGGTTCTGGAACACAATGTTGCCGTCCGAGCCCGCAGTCGGGCTGCCCACCACCTCGCCCAGCTTGTGGCCCTTCACGATCGAGAGCCACAGCTCCGCCTGGGAGATGGTGGCCTCGCCGCCCAGGAAGGCCAGCTTGGCCTTGAAGCGCGGCGCGCGGGGCTGGATCGTCCAGCCGCCTTCCTCGAAGGTCGCCGCCTTCTGGTCCGGCTTGGTGTAGACCGGACTGCGGAAGATCGGCGCCTTCAGGACCTGGTCCGACAGGTGCGCGAAGACCGTGTCCCACTTGATGTGGCTGGGGTAGCCGCGCAGATCGAAGACGATGCCCTTGGCCAACGCCAGCTTGGGCACGGCCGCCTCGAACTCCTTGTCCGTCACGCGGTCCAAATCGACGTACCACAACCCGGGCTTCAGTTCGGCAAGCCGCGCCGGGCGATCCTCGCGCAGGGTATCGGCCGCGCGCGGCAGGCTGCACTTCAGCGTGACGGCCTTCTTGCCGTTCAGCTCCAACGCCAACGAGGCGTTCTGGTCGCCGCGCGACAGCTCCTGGAGCGCCCGCACGCGGCGCCAGTGCGGCGTGGCGCCGTCCACCAGGTCCATCTCCAGCGCCATGGCCTCTGCCACGGCCCGGCCGGAGAGCTTCGTGACGACGTCGCCCACCTTCACGGTGGCGGCGGCTTCCGGCGCCACGGCCGTGACCACCAGTTGGTGCTCTACCCAGCGCCACAGGATCGGCAGGCGGAAGGCGCGGGGCTCCTTGGTCGAGCTGAAGTAGCCGTGGCCGTCGCGCGAGTGCGCCAGTAGTCGCTGCACCGACTCCGACTCCGCCGTGGCGGTGCGGGCGCGCAGGGCCTCGCGGAAGGCCATCGAGAGGTCCTTGTTCCAGTCTTCGTTGACCACGTCCCAGTAGGGATAGAAGTGCTGGAGCACGTTCCATTCCGTGGCGATCGCCGCGTAAGTCACGGCCTTGCCCGTGGGCGGCTTCTCGCCCAGCGGCAGCGTGCCCTCCTCGTTGGCAAACAGCGCCGTGGGCACCGCGCAGGCCACGCCGCCGCCCAGGTCCGCGCGGTAGACGTCCGCCGGCTTGGGCGCCTTGTCATCCAGCGGCACGCGCTCGCGGTTGCTCTCGTAGACCTTGGGGTCCACGGCCACGCCGAAGCTCAGGCCATGGTGGCGCCAGGACACCACCGACACGCCAACAGCGCTCTTGGGCCGGGCCAGCGCGACCGGCAGGTCCGGCACCTTGCCGGCGCGGTACACCTGCACGGTGGGCGCCACGGCCTTGAAGATCGCCGCGAGTCGCTCCGCCAGCGCCGCTGCATCGGGGGCGTCTTCCACCGCGGCCATGCCGCGCACGGTGAAGCGATCCCAGTCCTCGTGGAAGGCCTGGTCGCTGGGGTGGAAGTAGCGCACGTAGCCCACCAGCCGCGTGAAGGCCACCATGTTCGCCACGCGCCGATCCTCGGCCACCGGGGCAGGCGGCCGGGCCAACACGGGAGCGGCAACCGTCGGGGCCAAGATCAGGGCGGACAGCAGGATCAAACGCTTCATGGAAGGAGCGTATCATGCCAGCCTTGCTAGCGGACGAGCTTCCGAATGCAGCTGTTCCCGGTGTCCGCCACGTACACGTTGCCCTGCGCGTCCACCACCACGCCGTGGGGGTCGCGGAAGCGCGCCTGGGAGGGAATGCCGTCGGCGAAACCCGCATCGCCGGAGCCCGCCAACGTGCTTAACACGGGGCTCGCGGGCGCGGAGAGGTCGATCTGGCGAATGCGGTTGTTCCAGGTGTCGCCCACCACCAGGCGCCCGTTGGCGTCCACGGCGATCCCCATCGGGTGCGCCAGCTTGCCGGCAGGGCCGTCCGCGAAGGCGTCGGTGTCGTCGGAGGCGAACAGGTCGTCCACGGCGCCGTTGGCCTTGACGCGGCGGATGTCATTGTAGTTGTGGTCCGGGGCATACAGCACGCCGGCCGCGTCGAAGGCCAGGCCGTGGGGCAGGATGAAGGACGCCAGGGCGCCCGAGCCGCTCATGTGGGCGGGGATGCCGTTGCCCACGAAGCTGCTGACGGTGTGCGCCGGCACGCCCAGGTCGAGCTTGCGGATGCGATCGTTGTTGTGGTCGCTGATGAACAGCCAGCCATGCGCAACATCCAGCGCCAGGCCGGTGGGCCCGCGGAAGCGCGCCGCGGCGCCCGTGCCGTTGACGTAGCCGCCACCGCTGCTGCCCGGCAAGCCACCACCGGCCAGCGTCGTTACGGCGTGGGCCGGCGCGGCCAGGTCGATCTGGCGGATCAGGTTGTTGTAGGTGTCGCTGACGTAGAGCTTGGGATGTGCCGCGTCCCGGGCGTCCACGCACAGGCCTTCCGGCGCCCCGAACGTGGCTGCGGCCCCGATGCCGTCTGCCGCCCCCAGCGCGCCCGTACCGGCGACAACGCTGACGCTGCCGTCGGGCATGGCCTGCAGGATGCGGTTGTGGCCGGTATCTGCCACGAACAGCTCGCCGGCCGGCCCCAGGGCCAGCTCCACAGCGCCGTCGAAGTAGCCGGGAGAGCGGGCGCCGTCCTGCCAACCCACGCCGCCGTCGCCGGCCAAGGTGGTCACGGTGCCGTCGGCCGCGACCTTGCGTAGGTGCGCACGCGTGCGCTGTTGGGCCTCGTCGGCGTCGGCCAGGATCAACGCCCCGTCCGGGGCAACCGCGAGGCCATGGGGGTTGGCGAAGCGCGCCGCCACGCCCGCGCCATCCTTGTAACCCGCCGGGCCGCCGGCCAGGGTGGTCACCAGGCCGCTCGCCAGGTCCAGCTGGCGCACCGTGTGGTTGCCCGCATCCGAGATCGATAGCACCCGCCCGGCCAGCGCGAGCCCGAAAGGCTTGTAGAAGCGGGCGGCGGCGGCGGCCCCATCGGCTGTTCCGTCCACCCCGTCGGTGGCACCGGCCAGCCAGTCGACCTTGCCGTCATGGAGGCGCCGCAGGCAGTTGTTCTCCGTGTCCGCGATGATCAGGTCGGCGCCATCCACCAACAAGCCACGGGGCGACTCAGCGAACTTGGACGTCACGTTCTCGAGGGCCGGCTTGGCCAAGTCGATGCGCTCCAACGAGCTGCCCTCGGGGAGCATCTGGGCGAGGTAAAGGCAGTTTTTGGCCGGGTCGATCGCCAGGGCCGTGCCATCCCCGGAGAGGTCGGCCAGGATCGTCGTCACCACGCCCGTGGGCGTCACCTTGCGGATGGCGTGGGCGCCCGCGTCCAGCACGTACAGCGTCCCGTCCGGCGCCAGCACCAGGGCCAGCGGGTCCATGAACAGCCCCTCCGTGCCCTCGCCGTCCTGCGTGCCCGGGTCCGAGCCCGCCAGCGTGCTGGTGGCGCCATGGGCGTCGACCTTGCGGATGCGGTGGTTGTAGCGATCCGCCACGTAGGTGGTGCCGTCCGGCCCCACGGCCACCGCCTCCGGGCCATCGAAGCGCACGGGGGGACCGAAGAACAGCGACGTCACGTAGGGCCTGGGCAGATTCAGGACCGGCGGCGCGATCACGGGCTTCACCTCCGGCGTCACCGCGACCTCCACGGTGGTGGCCGTCAGGGCGCCCGTGATGCTGATGTCGGCGCGATCGCCGGTCGCCAGGACCGTGGCCTGGCGCTTGAAGACCAGGTGGAGGCTGTAGCCCGCGCCCGTGGCGAGCGCGGGGAAGGTGACGTGCGCGGCGCGCGTGCCCGTCAGCTCGTCCTTTTCGGCCGCCGCCGTCAGCGTGACCGGCGCCATGCCGGTGGCGAGGTTCTGCAAGGTGGCCTCGGCCGTGTCCCAGTCGAGGTCGTCCAGGTGCAGCACCCGCCGGGCCGCGGTGGGCAGGGCGGTGACCTCGAGGCGCCCGAAGCCGGTGGCCGGGATCGCAAGCCGGGTGGCGACCGGTGGGGGGGCCGTCTGGCAGGCGGCCAGCAGCAGGCAGCAGGGCAGCAGGCGGCGCATCAAGGGCCCCCCGCTTCCAGCCGCAGCACCTGGGCCGCCGTGCCGTCGAAGGCGTTGCCCAGGTAGACCTGGCCCGAGCGCGTGGAGGAGCTGCCGGCCTGCGTGAGGTCGATCGCCAGCGCGCAGCCCGCATGGCCCGCCAAGGGTCGCCGCGCGCTGGCAGGGGCGCCCACCAGGAGCGCGTCCGCTGCCGAAGCCACGGCGGCGCCGGTGCCCGCAACGGCTTCCACGATGCCGCCGGCCAGGCCGTTGGCGCCCACCTGCATGCGCCAGACCTTGGCGCCGGAGCGGCCGTCGGCGCTGGCCTGCATGGCCCAGAGGTGGCCGGCCTGATCCGCGGCCAGGCCCGTGACTCCGAACCCGGGTGCCGTGAAGGCCGTGGTGGGGGCGCCGCCGGCCGTGGGCACCACGCGTACGTCCGCGCCGTCGCCCACCCAGAGCAGGCCGTGCGCGGCGTCCAGGGCGATCGGGCCCAGCTTGCCGGGGGTCAAGGTGGCCAGGGTCGAGACGGCGCCGGCTGGCGAGATACGGCGGACCTTGCCGCTGGCGCGCTCCGTGAAGTAAAGGCTGCCGTCCGCCGCCGCCGCCAGGCCGAAGGGCTCCGCCAAAGCCGCGTTGGCCTTGTCGGCCACCGCGTCCGCGCCGTCCGCGCCGCCGCCGGCATAGGTGCCGACGGTGCCGTCGGGCCAGAGGTAGCGGATGCGGCCGTTGCCGGTGTCACAGAACAACACCACGCCCAACAAATCCTCGCGCACCACGCCGTGTGGCTCCGCCAGGCGAGCCAACGCGCCGGCGCCACCGTCGCCCAGGAAGCCGCGCGTGCCGATCGCGGAGCCCGCCACGCGGGTTGCGGTGCCGTCGGCCGCCACGGCCAGCAAGCGGTTGCCGACCGGGTCCGTCACATAGAGCGTGCCGTCGGAGATCTTGGCCAGCCCGCCCACGTCCAACAGGCCATCGGCCGTGCGCGTAAGCTGCCAGGCCAGGCCGACGGCCAGGCTGGGATCGAAGACGGCGGGCGCCGCCGCCGGGGCGTCTTGGTGGCTGGAGTAGACGACGCCGCCGGAAGGGGTTTCGACCGGCGGCACGGGCGCCGGATCGGCCTGGATCGGGCTCGCGGCCGCCCCTTCCGGCGACGGCTCGACGTGCGGGGCCTCCGCGATGCGCGTGATCGTGCCCGGCGCGTCGTTCACCGCGTCCAGCCCCAGGCTCAGCGCCATGGGCGCGGCATGCTGGCAACCGGCCAGCAGGCAGCCCAGGGCAACGGAGAGTGGTAAGCGGCGGCGAAGCATCGGATCTCCCAGGGTCCTATCGGCCATCCAGGTGTCCCACTACAGGGCATATATAATATGCCCCAAAGCTTGCCTGGAGGACTTATGTCGCGCATCGCCGTTCCGCTCTTCGCCGCCCTCGTCGTGGTGGCCCTGTCGGCGGGGCCCGGCACGGCCGGTGCGCTCGATCAGCTCCTGGCGGCGTCGCCCTTCCCCACAGCCACGCCGGCCCCGGACGCGGAGCCGACCGCCACGCCCACGCCGCGCGGCGCCTTCTTTACCAGCCTGTACCTGGATCTCTCCGGCGACGGCGAGTTCGCCACCAAGGTCGGCCTGGACGTGGCCGGCACCACCTCCGACGGGCACCCCGTCACCTTCATCTGGGTGGCGAACCAGGGCGTGTTCAACCAGGCCAAGGGCTCCGAGGTGATCTGGACCGCGCCCGCCAAGGGCCCGCTGGTGGTGCCCCTCTCCGTCACGGTGACGGACGGCCGCCAGACCGCCACCGGCATCGTGACCGTGACGGTGGACGCCAAGGGCGAGGCCAGCGTCACGAAGGTCGATCTGCCCGGGCTGCAAGGGCCGCCGGGCGCCTTCATGGGCTGCTTCGGCGCCGGCACGCCGGTGCGGCTGGCCGACGGGACCAGCCGCCCGATCGAGCAAATCAAGGTGGGCGATCGGGTCGCGGCCTACGATCTGGACGCGCACAAACCGGCCGACGCCTTGGTGGAGCAGCTGATCGTGCACCAGGAGGCCAGCCGGCTGACGCTGGTCCAGACCGCCGACGGCCACGTGCTGCGCGCCACGGCCAACCACCCGTTGATGACGCCGGGCGAGGTGTGGAAGCACGTCAGCGACCTGGTGCCTGGAGATATGATTATTGTGCGCGGCGGCCAGGGCTACCAGCCCGTGCGCATCGCCGCGATCGTGCGCGACGAGTCGGCCGCCGGAGTGATTTACAACTTGAAAACGACACGCCACGACTACGTGGCGGCCGACGTGCTGGTGCACAACAAATGCCTGGCGGCCGGCAGCCGCGTGGACGCGCCGGGCGGCACCATCGCCGTGGACGCGCTCCGCCCCGGCGACGTCGTGTTGGACGCCGCCGGACGCCCCACGCGCGTGACGCACGTCTACCGCAAGACCACGGAGGCGCCCAGCCTGCCCGGCAAGCAGCTAGCCCCCGGGCTGGCCGTCACGGCCAACCACCTGGTGATGCAGGGCGGCGCCTACCGGCCCGCAGGCGAAGGCAGCTGGCCGGACGTGGCGATCATGGGCGCCGTCTACGACCTCCAGACCGAGGCCGGCTCCTACCGCGCCGCAGGCCACCCCATGGCCTCGGCGAGTGCTAGTAGCCGTCGTAGGAGTCCGTCGCGCCTTGGGACCCCAATGGAGCCGTCCCGGCTTCCACGTTGATCGGGTCCGCCGAGGCCCCCGCGAACTCGATGCGCTCCAGCGTGTCCGGCGTGGGCTTGGTCCCACCGTCCGCCACGCCGGCGGAAATCGCCTCTTCGGTATTGATGGCGGCGCGCTGGAAGGCCTCCTTCAGGCCCGGCAGCGTGGCAAAGGACCGCGACAACGCGGGATCCAACTTCCCCTTGCCGTTGGCGTCGAAGCCCGCCAGCAACTGGTGCACCTCGGCCGGGCGGATGCCCGACTGCAAGCTGCGGTTGCTGGCTTCCACCAGCACGTTGTAGGCCAACTGCAAGTTGGGCAGATCTTTACGAATCACGTCGCCGCTGCCGGGCACCGTCAACGCCTGGCCGGCGCCCCGGAAGCGTGGGCCGAGCAGCGCCCACGTAAGGGCCGCGGCCGCGTCCACCGCCTGGAGCCCGGGCTCGGGGCTCGCGACGGCGTCCAGCAGGCCGTAGTTCCCGCCCCCTTGCGCCACGATGTTGCCACCGCCTTGCGCCACGATCCCACTGCCGTTGGTGCTGATGATGCCGCCCCCGTTCGTGCTGATGATCGCGGAGCCGTTGCCGCTGATGACGTTCCCGCCGCCCTGTGCCACGATCGCGCTGCCGTTGCCGCTGATGACGTGGGCCGTGCCCATCGCCACGACGGTCTGCCCGTCCTTGGTGGCAACCACCTGCACCGGGGCGTCTACCGGGAAGGCAGCACCCAGGTCCACCAGGAACGCGCCGTTGGTACCAGCTTTGCCCGCGGCCATCGGCGCGGGTTGGCCCAGACGGAACACCTTCACGTCCGCGCCTGCCAACGCCCCGTCAGGCCCCGTGGCCTGCGCCACCAGGCCGACGACCTGGCCGTTTGGCAGCGCCGGGGCCTGGGAGGCCGGCAGGGCACGGCCAGCCGGCGTCGCCGTCGGGGCCGTCGTGGCGGCGGGCGAAGGGCTGACCGGCAGCACGACCTCCACCGGCGCCGCGCCTTGCGGACGGCAGGCCACGGCCAGCACCGCCAGGCCCAGGAGCGGTAGGAAACGCTTCATCATCGGTTGGACTCCACCACATGCACGTCATCCAGGAAGACACCCTTGCTGGGCTGATCGCCGCCCTTGATCTCGCCGCGGAAGCGCAGGTCGATCACGGAGCCCGCGTACGGAATGAGGTCGGCGGTGAAGGTCACCACCACCGGGTAACGCGCCTCCGCGACGGCGCCGATGGGCTGCCACGCCCCGCCGGCCCGGCGGATCTCGGGGCGGATCGTGATCACGTCCGGCGGCATGTTCGCGCCCTTGAGGTCGTATTGGAGCTGGGGCTTCTTGGTGCCCGTGAGGTCGACCGGCTTGACGGCAACCAAATAGCCCGCCGCCTTGGCCTGCTTGAACTCGCCGTTGGTGGCCGTTCCCAGGATCATGGTGTACAGGCCGCCACAAGACTTGGTCTTGAGGTGATGCCAACCCAAGCCGCCGGCCCCGCCTTCCATGCGCCACTTGGCGGTGCCGTTCTCGAAATCGTCGAAGAACACGAAGCGCCCGGCCACGGGCGCCGGCATCTTGGGCAGCACCGGCGAGGGCATGGCCGACGGCAGGGCATCCGCCAGCGACATCGCCGCCGTGGGCGACGGCGACGGCGCGGTCGCCTTCTTTTCCTCCGGCTTGCAAGCCAGGAGCGAGAGGGCCAGGAACAGCGGTAGGAAGCGCTTCATCGCCCGGCCATCATACCCTGTCCAGCGCGCCTTGGCCCAGCGCCACCGCATGGGCGACCAGGTCCGCGCGTGACGGGGTGGACGATGCTATGGACGAGCGGTTGGGAGGCGAACCCATCGATGGCGATCACGTCGCGATCGTAGCGTCCGGGAAGAAAATGATCCAGCGCATGCGCGCTCCGCCCCGGAAGGGCTCGTCCGGCGGCAGCATGCGTTGGATGGCCAGCCGCAAGGCGCCGGGCGCCACCGGGCGCGCCACCACGGCGCCGACGCCGGCATCCAGCATCGTGCGCCAGTCCTCGCCGGGCCGGGCCAGGGCGATCGTGGGGATCAGCAGCCCACCCTCAGGGTCGTCGAGGGCGTAGGCCAGGGCCGTGGCGTCCATCAACGGCAGCTCGGCGTCGATCAGCACCAAATCCGTGCCCCCGCGCAGCGCCAGCGCCAGCCCTTCGCCGGCGCTGCGCACCTGCATCAGGCCTACGCCCAGGGCGTCGGCGGCCGCGCGTGCGGCGGCGATGACGGCAGGGTCCGTGGTGACGGCGAGCAGATTTGCCATGAGATGACCTCCACCCCCATACAAGCATACGTTTGTAACATCCAGGTAACGAAAGGCCGTGGTGCCGATCTCCGGCCAAGATCCGGGCCGAAGTTCGGTTGGAATTGACGATGGCTTGGCGGTCACGGAGGCGTATGGTGCTCGAAGGGTTCGGAGGGGAGGCGGCATGCGGGCAACAAGGGGACACCTCGTGATCATCGGGGGCGGCGAGGATCGCGAGGACGACAAGGCGATCCTGACGCGGATCGTGGCGTTGGCAGGCGGCAAGAAGGCCAAGATCGTGGTGCTGACGACGGCCAGCCGCCAGGCGGCGTTGGACCCGGAGGTGGCCAAGGACATCGAGGCGACGTACCGCAAGGCGTTCCTGGCCTGCGGCGCCGCCAGCGTGACCGCCCTGCACCTCTTCGACCGCCAGTCGGCCAACACGGCCGAAAGCGCCCAGGCGATCCTGAACGCCTCCTGCATCTTCATCGCCGGCGGCAACCAGAGCCGCCTGGTGAGCATCATCGGCGGCACGGCGGTGGAGCGCGCCATGCACACGGCCTACCTCGAACACGGCGCCTGCATTTCCGGCACCAGCGCCGGCGCCAGCGCGATCACGGAGCACATGGTGGCGGGCGGGCCCAGCGATCCCCTCCCGCGCAAGGGGCTGCTGCCGCTGGCGCCCGGCCTGGGCTTCCTCCACCACGTGATCATCGACCAGCACTTCTCGGAGCGCCAACGCCTGGGCCGCATGTTGGGCGTGTTGGCCCAGAACCCTTTCCTGATGGGCATCGGCATCGATGAAGACACCGCGCTGGTGGTGTGTCCCGACGCCACGTTCGAGGTGGTGGGCTCCGGCGCCGTCACGCTGATCGACGGCCGGGACATGGACAACCGCGCCTTCAACGAGGTGGAAGACGGCGACCCGATGTTGTTGACCGATTTGCGCCTGCACCTGTTGCCGACCGGCTTCAAGTTCGATTTACGCAAGGCCCGCGGCGTCCGCGATCCCAACGATCCCGTCATCTCCGTCACCTTCATCGACGCCCTCGCCTCCATCGTCGGCAACTGTTAGGAGCGGGCCATGCAGATCCTGGAAACACGCATCCTGCGCGGACCCAACGTCTACGCCGCGACCCCCTGCTTCCTGGCCGTGATCGATCTCGGCGAGCACGCCGGCACGCGCCTGCCCGCTCACGAGGCCTTCGATCTGCCCGCCGGCTTGCAGCTCGCGGAGGCCGTTGCCGGCCTGCTGGCCTGGCTGCAGCGCCAGGTCGGCCATGACGTCGCCTTGACCTTGGCCCGCCCCGTGCCCCGGCGCGAGGGCCACTGGGAGGTGGTGGCCGGCTACCGCCACGAGCCGTTGGTGGACGAGGCCTTCCCAATCGCCGTCGCCGTCACCGCCGCCCTGGCGCGTGGCGAGGTGCCGGACCTGGCGGCCGACCTCGCGCGCCTGCGCGACCTGGCGTTGCGCGGTGCGATCGGCCCCAGCACACGGGCGATCGTGGAGGCGGCGGAGCGCCTGGGCATCCCGGTCTTCCGCGTGACGGAGCAAGCCAGCCTGTTCCAGCTGGGCTGGGGCAAGCACGCCAAGCGCATCCAGGCCACCGTCACCAGCAACACCTGCGCGATCGCCACCGAAATCGCGCAAGACAAGGACCTGACCAAGGGCTTGTTGGCGGAAGCCGGCCTGCCCGTGCCGCGCGGCCACATCGCCTACAGCGCGGATGAGGCCGTGGAGGCGGCGCGCCGCCTGGGCGGTCCCGTGGCGGTGAAGCCGCTGGACGGCAACCAGGGCAAGGGCGTGAGCCTGAACCTGACCGATCCCGAGCAGATCCGGGCAGCGTTCGAGCTGGCGAGGGGCTTCCGCCGCCGCGTGCTGGTCGAGAGCTTCGTGGAGGGCCGCGACTACCGCGTGCTGGTGGTGGGCGACCAGGTGGTGGCCGCAGCGCATCGCCTGCCCGCCCAGGTGCTGGGCGACGGCGCGCTCACGGTGCGGCAACTGGTGGAGCGCGAGAACACCAACCCCGACCGCGGGGAGGGGCACAGCAAGCCCATGACCTTCATCACGCTCGACGACGCGGCGGCGCAGGTGCTGCAGCGGCAGCAGCTGACGTTCGACCAGGTGCCCGCCCGCGACCAGGTGGTGGTGCTCAAGGAGAACGCCAACCTGAGCACGGGCGGCACCGCCGAGGACGTCACCCACCTGATCCACCCCGCCAACGCGTTGGCCTGCGTGCGCGCCGCCCGCAAGATCGGCCTCGACGTGGCCGGCATCGACGTGGTCTGCAAGGACATCGCGGTGCCGCTCGCGGAGCAGCACGGGGCCTTGATCGAGGTCAACGCGGCGCCCGGCATCCGCATGCACCAGCACCCGGCCAAGGGCGAGCCCCACGACGTGGGCGCCGCGATCGTGGCCTCGTTGTTCCCGGCCGGTTCCCCGGCCCGCGTGCCCGTGCTGGCCGTGACGGGCACCAACGGCAAGACCACCACCACCCACATGATCGCGCACGTGCTCCAGGCGGCCGGCACGACCACCGGCACGACCACCTCCGAGGGCATCTACATCGATGGCCGCGAGGTCCAGGCGGGTGACTGCACGGGCTACTGGTCCGCGCGCACCGTGCTGACCGATCCGGCCGTGGAGGCCGCGGTGCTGGAGGTGGCGCGCGGCGGCATCTTCAAGCGCGGCCTGGCCTTCGACCAGTGCGACGTGGGCGTGGTGCTGAACGTGGCCGATGACCACCTCGGCCAACATGGCGCGGAGACCCTGGAAGACCTCGCCGCCGTGAAAGCCCTGATCGCGCGCCAGGCCACGCGGGCCGTCGTGCTGAACGCGGAAGACCCGCTGGTGGCAGCTATGGCCGCGCAAGCCCGGCCCGGCGCGGAGGTGCTGTTCTTCTCGCTGGATCCGCACCACCCCACCCTGCATGCCCACCTGGACGCCGGCGGCCGCGCCGTCTATCTGCGCCGCCGCATGGTGATGTTGGCGCAGGGCGACCACCGCCTGCCCCTGGTGGAGGTGGATCACCTGCCGTGCACGTTGGGCGGCAGAGCGCGGCACAACGTGGCCAACGCCCTGGCTGCCATGGCGGCCCTGTTGGGCCTGGGACACCAGGGCGGGGCGATCGTGCAGGCGCTGGCCACGTTCAACTCCAGCGCCGCCCAGAACCCCGGCCGCTTGAACACCTTCCACGTGCGCGACTTCCAGGTGCTGCTGGACTACGCCCACAACCCGGCCGGCTACGCCGCGATCATCGAGACCGCGCGCGCCCTGCCGCACCGCCGCCTGATCGGCGTGGTGGGGGCGCCGGGCGATCGCTACGACGCCAAGATCCGCGAGATCGGGGCGGTGGTGGGCCGCGGCTTCGACGAGCTGGTGTTGCGCGACATGGCCGGCGACCTGCGCGGACGTGCCACCGGCGAGGTGCCCGGGCTCCTGCTCGAGGGCATCCGCGACGTGCGCCAAGACCTCGACCACGTCCACACGGTGCTGGACGAGCACGACGCCGTCGAACGCGCGTTGGCCCTGGCCGGGCCCGGCGACCTCGTGATCGTGACGGCCGTGGACATCCACCAGCGCATCACCCAGCTGCAACGGCATGCAAGCGGCGCGGAGCCCGGCTTCACGCTCAACGTGACGATGCTGCCGGAAGCCCGCGAGCGCCAGCCAGACTCTTAGCCGGCGAGCGACAGCCCCGCCAAAGGATCCTGGCACTCCACCGATGACGCCGGCCGCCCGTCGGCGCATCATCCTGGGTGGTTACCTCGGATCCGGAGAGGAGGCTACCCCCATGGACATTGGAAGTATCCGCAACGTCGCGGTGATCGGCCCGCACGGCGTAGGCAAGACCACCCTCGTGGAGGCGTTGCTCTACGACATGGCCGTCATCCCGGCGCGCGGACGCGTGGCCGCAGGCACGACCGCCACGGATTTCGACGGCGAGGAAATCGCCCGCGAGCTCACGCTCGGCACCGGCGTCGCACGCGGCGAATACAAGGGCCTGGAAATCACGCTCCTGGACACGCCGGGCCACGGCGACTTCCTGGCCGACGCCCGCACCGCCCTGGCCGCGGCCGACGCCGCGCTGCTGGTGGTGAGCGCCGACAAGGGCGTGGACCCCAACGTGCGCAAGGTCTTCCGCCTGGCGCGCGAGGCCGGCCTGCCCACCATGATCTTCCTGAACGGCTTCGACCAGGAGGGCGCCAAGGACTATGGCGAGCTGCTGGCGTCCGTGCGCGAGGGCCTGGCGACCCAGGCCGTGCCGTTGGAGCTACCGGTCGGCCGGGGGCGCACCTTCAAGGGCGACGTCGACCTGGTCGGCATGCGCACCTGGTACTTCGCGCCCGAGTCCGGCGAGCCCAAGGAGGTGCAGGAGCCCCTGGACGACGAGGCCCGGCGCTACCACACCCAACTGGTGGAGGCGATCGCCGAGCAGCATGACGAGCTGCTGGAGCGCTACCTCGACGGCCAGGAGCCCGACCCCGACGAGCTGGCGCGCACCATCCGCGCCGACATGCACGCCGGCAAGGTGATCCCCGTGCTGCTGGGCTCCGCCGCCTTGAACGTGGCCATCCGGCCCTTGTTGGACGCGATCGCCACGCTCTTCCCCTCGCCCTTGGACCGCGCCTACCCGGAGCTGGAGGACGCGGAGACGGGCCACAAGGTCCAGCTCCAGCCGGACGCCGGCTCCCCGGCGGTGGCCACGGTCTTCAAGACCTTCGTGGACCCCTACCTGGGCAAGATCAACGTGCTGCGCGTCATGCGCGGGACGATCACGGGCGATAGCCACCTGACGACGGTGCGCGACGGCGAGACGGAGCGGCCGGGCCGCCTGTTCAAGCTGGTGGGCAAGAAGCCGATGGCGGTGGAGCGCCTGGGCCCCGGCGAGATCGGCGCGGTGGCCAAGCTCAAGAGCGTGCGCACCGGCGATACCCTGGTCGCGGCCGGGCACCCCACCCGGTTGCTGCGCTTCCCGATGCCGGTGCCCGCGCCCGCTATCTGGTCGATTGCGATCGCCCCCGTCGCCAAGCAAGACGAGGCCAAGCTGGCGGTCTCGCTCGCCAAGCTGCACGAGGAGGACCCCACGCTCGAGATCGCCGTGGAGCCCCGTACCCACCGCACGATCCTCACGGGCGCCGGCCCGCTCCACCTGGAGGTGGTGCTGGCACGCCTGCAGAACCGCTACAACGTGCTGGTGAGCCGTGGGGAGCCCCAGGTCCCCTACCGCGAGACCATCACGGGCAGCGCCAAGGCCCAGGGCCGCCACAAGAAGCAAACGGGCGGCAAGGGCCAGTTCGGCGACGTCTGGCTCGCGATCGAGCCCACGCCGCGCGGCACGGGCTTCAAGTTCGTAGACCACGTGGTGGGCGGCGCCGTGCCGCGCAACTTCATCCCCGCGGTGGAGAAGGGCGTGCGCGAGTCGCTCGACATGGGGCTGTTGGCTGGCTACCCGATCGTGGACGTGCAGGTCACGCTCTACGACGGCAGCTCGCACAGCGTGGATTCCTCGGAGATGGCCTTCAAGCTGGCCGCGCACCTGGCGATGCGCAAGATCTTCGAGGAGGCCGGCCCCGTGTTGTTGGAGCCGGTCATGGACATCGCCCTCACGGTGCCGGACGAGGCCGTGGGTGACGCCATGGGCGACCTCTCCACCCGCCGCGGCCACATCGAGGGCGTGGACGGCGGCGTGGTCCATGCCAAGCTGCCCCTGGCGGAGTTGGCCGGCCTGCTGGCGAACGTGCAAGGCTACACCCGCGGCCAGGCCACGATCGAGTCGACCTTCGCGGGCTACCAGGAGGTGCCGCTGCACCTGGCCCAGAAGCTGTTGGATCGGCTTAAGTCGGATCTCATGGGGCAGTCCGCATGACCGGTGAAGCAAGCGTGCCGGCTTAGCCGCGGGCGCTTAGCCTCTTAACGCCGTGCGGACCTGGACGAGGAGCTGGCCGAGCATGTTCTTGCCGCTTCCGTCCTTGCCGCACCCCCAGTAGTAGTCGGTGGGGGCGTCCTCGATCAGCTCCTCGTCGCCGGTCGCCAACAGGATGGCTTGGATGTCCTTGTGGGCGCCGAACTTCGCCAGCAGCGCCCGCAGCATCACCGCATCCTTCACGCTTTCCCAGTCGGGTCGCAGCGGCCGGTGCCGCTCGCGGCCCATCTGGGCGACGGCGATGCCGGTCTTGGCGAGCCGCAGCTCTTCCTCGTGCGGCGTGCCCGGGAATTTCTGGGCCTGGAAGTAGTGTTCGGACGTCGCCCACCACTTGCCGTCCAGCTCGAAGCCGTGCGGCGAGAAGTTGGAGAAGCAGCCGTAGGGGACTTCCTTCACCTGGTAGAACTTGATCGGCATGCCCGGATTAAACCCCTTGACAGAATTTAGATTTAGTCTAAAACTAGAAAGGTCAAGAAGGAGGTTCCCCATGAGCACCACGATCGACATCGGTATCGACGAAGCGCAGCGCATGCGCATCGCGGAAGGCCTGAGCCGCCTGCTGGCGGACACCTACACGCTCTACCTCAAGACCCAGGGCTTCCACTGGAACGTCACGGGCCCGCAGTTCAACTCGCTGCATGCCATGTTCGAGACCCAGTACACGGAGCTCGCCGCCGCCGTCGACCTGATCGCCGAGCGCATCCGCGCCCTGGGCTTCCCGGCTCCCGGCAGCTTCGCGCAGTTCGCCAAGCTCGCCACCGTCCAGGAAGAGACGGGCGTGCCGAACGCCCAAGACATGATCCGAGCCCTCGCCAAGGACCAGGAGACCGTGGTCCGCACCGCCCGCGCCATCTTCCCGGTGGTGGATCAGGCGCACGACGAACCCACCGCGGACTTGCTGACCGGCCGCATGCAGGTGCACGAGAAGACGGCCTGGATGCTGCGCAGCCTGCTCGGCTAGGTGTGTTATCTTTATAGCCCTCAAAGTTTAGAACGATTCTAAATCGGAGAACCAATGCCTCATCAAGTCATCATCATCGGCGCGGGCCCCGCGGGTTACACCGCCGGCGTCTATGCCGCCCGCGCCAACATGAGCCCCGTCCTGTTCGAGGGCTCGACGCCCGGCGGCCAGCTGATGATCACCACCGACGTCGAGAACTACCCGGGCTTCCCGGAGTCCGTCACCGGCCCCGAGCTGATGGTGAACTTCCGCAAGCAGGCCGAGCGCTTCGGCACGACGATCATCACGGACGTCATCAAGCGCACGGACTTCTCGAGCCGCCCGTTCAAGGTGTGGGACTCGAAGGACCAGCTGCACGAGGCCCACAGCATCATCATCGCCACCGGCGCCGAGGCCAGCTGGCTGGGCCTGGAGTCGGAGAAGACCCTGGCGGGCCGCGGCGTTAGCGCCTGCGCCACCTGCGACGGCTTCTTCTTCCGCGGCAAGACCGTGGCCGTGGTCGGCGGCGGCGACACGGCGATGGAGGAGGCGAACTTCCTGGCCAATATGTGCCAGAAGGTCTACGTGGTCCACCGCCGCGACACGCTGCGCGCCTCCAAGATCATGCAGCAGCGCGCCTTGGACAACCCGAAAATCGAGTTCTGCTGGAACAGCAGCGTGCATGAGATCGAGGCCCGCGGCAACGAGACCGTCACGCACGCGATCCTCAAGGACACGAACACCGGCGAGCTGCGCGACCTGACCATCGACGGCATCTTCATCGCCATCGGCCACAAGCCCAACACCGGCATCTTCGGCGGCCAGCTGAAGCTGGACGAGAACAACTACATCGTGACCGAGCCCGGCAGCACGCGCACCAGCATTGATGGTGTGTTCGCCGCGGGCGACGTCCAGGACTCCATTTACCGGCAGGCCGTCACCGCGGCCGGCACCGGGTGCATGGCGGCGATCGAGGCGGAGCGCTGGCTCTCGCACCACGGCGTCGAAACGCATTCCGTCGAATCCGAAATCTACCGCTTGGCTTAGAGAAGGAGAACCCCCATGCTTCAACCCACCCAGAAGGCCCCCGACTTCAAGGCGACCGCCGTCGAGAACTGCCAGTTCAAGGACATCTCGCTGTCCTCCTACAAGGGCAAGAACGTGCTCTTGTTCTTCTATCCCCTCGACTTCACGTTCGTCTGCCCCACGGAGATCCTGGGCTTCAGCGATCGCCTGGACGAGTTCAAGAAGCGCAACACGGAAGTGATCGGCGTTTCGATCGACTCGCAGTTCAGCCACCTGGCCTGGTGCAACCTCCCGCGCGAGCAGGGCGGCATCCAGGGCCTGGGCTACCCGCTCGTGGCCGACGTGACCAAGTCGATCGCCCGTGACTACGGCGTGCTCAAGGAGGACGAGGGCGTGGCGTTCCGCGGCCTGTTCCTGATCGACAAGGACGGCATCGTCCAGCACATGGTCGTCAACAACATGCCCCTGGGCCGCTCCGTGGACGAGGCGCTCCGCATGATCGATGCGCTGACGCACTTCCAGCAGCACGGCGAAGTCTGCCCGATCGACTGGAAGCCCGGCAAGGACTCGATGGTTGCCGACCCGACCAAGTCGAAGGCGTACTTCGAGAAGAACGCCAAGCAGCCCGCGAAGGTCTAACGACGCGAGCAAGCCCCCTCCGCCCTACCGGGCACCTCCCCCGAGATGGGGGAGGAGGCGATGCCTTTGCTCCCTCCCCCCTCGCGGGGGAGGTGGCGGCAGCCGGAGGGGGCTTCGTGCTGCAGTTAACTCACGGTGGCGATCAACGCCACCAGCGCCAGCAAGGCGACAAACCCCGCGATGCCCCAAACGGCCGCCCCCAGGCGTGTGCCGATCGCATGCGCGCCCAGCAACCGGCGGCGCGAGGCCAGCAGGGCCAACACCACCAGCATGCCCGGCACCAGCACCCCATTCGCCACCTCCACCCCGATCATCACCGGCAGCAGCCGCGGCCAGGGCAGCAGCGCCAGGGCGGCGCCCACCACGATCGTCGCGGCATAGGCCACGTAGAAGACCGGCGCCTCCGCGAAGCTCTCCTCCGTGCCGGAAGCGAAGCCCAGGCCGTCGCACAGCGCGGCGGCCGTGACCACGGGCAAAACCAGGGCTGCGTGGCAGGAGGCGATCAACAGGACCACGGCGAACAAGGGCGCCGCGAAGGGCCCGGCCAGCGGCGCCAGGGCGAGAGCGGCGTCGGCGGCGGCGCCCAACCGGACCCCCGGCACGAACAGCCCGGCCGCGCAGGTCAAGATGATGGCCATGGCCACCAGGCCGAGGACCACCGCGCCCGCGATGACGCCCCGCCGGGCCAGGCCGAGGTCGCGGGCCTGGATCTGGCGGTCCACCATGGCGCCTTGCAGGTAGAACTGGGTCCAGGGCGCGAGCAAGGCGCCCACCAGGGCCAGGCCCATGCCCGGGTAGCCGATCCAGCCGGGCTGCGGGCCGGGCCGCGGCACCACCGCGGCGAAGCCCGCCACCACGACGGCCAGCAGGTAGACGACGAACGCCAGGCAGGCAGCCAGCAGGCCGCGCTCCAGCCAGGTGCGGTCGGCACGCAAGGGCACCAGCCAGATGATGGCAGCGGCGATCGGCACGCCCACGAAACGCGGGATCCCGAAGACCTCCCCGGCGGCGGCCACGCCGACGAACTGGGCCAGCATCGTGCCGATGCTGACGAGCCAAAGCGCGCCCAGGATGGCGCTGGTCCAACGCACGCCGAAGCGCTCGCGGATCAGGTCGCTCGTGCCCTTGCCCGTCACGGAGCCCAGGCGCGCGGCCAGCTCGTGCACCAACACGCCGGCCAGGATCAAGGGCGGCACGGCCAGGGCCATCCAGGGGCCGAAGCGCGCACCCGCCAGGGAGCAGGCCAGCAGCCCGCCCGCGTCCAGGCTCACCAGGGCCGCTGCGATGCCGGGAGCCCACAGCTCCCACAGCTCTATGCCCCGGACCTCGCCGTGTGCGCTCATCTGGGCTACTCCGCGACCGGCAGCGTGAACCAGAAGGTGGCGCCCTGGCCTGGCTCGCTCTCCACGCCGGCCTCGCCGCCGTGGGCCTCCACCAGGGCCTTCACGATCGAGAGCCCCAGTCCGGTGCCGCCCGCGCGTCGCCGGTTGCCCGTGTCCAGCTGGGTGAAGCGCTTGAACAGGCGCGGCACGTCGGCGGCCGGGATGCCTTCGCCCTGGTCCTGCACCTCCACGCGCACGTGGCCGTCCAGGCGCCGGGCGCGGATGGCGATTTGGCTCCCCTCCGGGCCGAACTTGATGGCGTTGCCCACCAAGTTGGTGATCACCTGGGACACGCGCTGGGGGTCCGCCAACAGGGTGGGCAGGTCCGCCGGCAGCTCCGTGCGCAGCTCCTGCCGCTTCTGGGCGGCAAGGGGGGCCAGCGTCGCCAGCGCGCTCCCCACGGCGTCGGCGATTTGGATGCCCTGCGGCGAGAGCGAGAACTTGCCGGCCTGGATCCGGCTCATGTCGAGCAGGTCGTCGATCAAGGCCAGCAGCACGTCGGCGCTGGTCAGGATGCGCTGGGCATAGCGGTGCTGGTCGGCGGTGAGCGGGCCGGCCACCTCGTCGTCCAGGATGCTGGCGAAGCCCATGACCGCGTTGATGGGCGTGCGCAGCTCGTGGCTGAGGATGCTCAGGAACTCGTCCTTGAGCCGGTCCACTTGCTGTAATTGGGCGATCTGTTCCGCCTGGAGCTGCTCGCCACGCACCCGCGCCGAGGCGTCCTGGCTCATCAGCAACAGCCCATCCACGCCGCCCGCCTCGCCGAAGACCGGCACGTAG
The DNA here is from genome assembly GCA_028287685.1 of Cyanobacteria bacterium RYN_339. GTDB lineage: Bacteria > Cyanobacteriota > Sericytochromatia > S15B-MN24 > JAQBPE01 > JAQBPE01. The sequence continues at coordinate 48,320 of JAQBPE010000393.1, forward strand.
ACCACGTCCCAGTAGGTCATCTCGCCGTGCTCGTTGGGCACGCCCAGCCCTTGCAGGCGCGACGGTTGGCCGTGCTCCAGCACCTCGTCGAAGCGCGGGTTGGGGACCTGCGCCCAGGGGAAGACGTCCGTGTAGTGCCGCCCGGCGAAGGCCTCGAGCGCGACGCCCGAGCTGGCGGCGTATTCCGGGTTCACCCAGCGGAAGACCAGGTGGCGGTCCAGGTAGGCGATGCCGGATGGGACGTGCCGGATCAGGTTCTCGATGAAGCGCTTCTCGATGTCCAGCGCCCGGGCAGAGCCGGCCAATTCTTCATGTTGCGCCTCCAGCTCCTCGTTGGCGGCCTGCAAGGCCTGGGTCTTGGCGGCCACCTCGCGCTCCACCAGCTCGTGCTGATCCCGCAAGCGGTCATGCAGGCTCTGCAGCTCTTCGGTCTGGGCCTGGAGCTCCTCCGCCTGGGCTTGCAGCTCCTCCGCCTGCTGCAACGCCGCGTGCCGCTCCGCCTCCGCCACCACCGCCCGCTGGGCGGCCTGTTCGCGCAGGCGCGTGAAGACATGCAGGGCCTGCTCCTGGGCCGCCATGAAGTAGTCGCGCAGGCAGCCGGCCAGCTCCAAGGCCTTGCCGGCATCCGTGGTGTAGCGCGAGATGAAGTGCTGGATCGCGCGTTCCTGCGCGGCCATGATCAGCACCATGTCGGACGGCTCGACCGCGTCGCGCGGCAGGCCGGGCAGCTCGTCCGCCTCCCACTGCACCAGCGTTTGGGCGTAGACCTCCAGGGCGGTGCCATCGCCCAGCTCGGCCAGGAACTTGTCCAACCCCTGTTCGGTCATCTGTTGGAGCTGGTCCGCGCCCAGGTGCTTGAACATCCGCATCAGCGGGGTGTCCAACGCCAACAGGCGGCCGATGTTGTCGGCCGCGAGCGCCGGCAGGTGGTTCTGCCGCAGGAAGTCGGTGTATGCCTTGATCGACAAGGCCTTAGTCCACGGCCACCATGACGCTGGTGGCCTTGATGACCGCGTAGGCTTCCTTGCCGACTTCGAGGGCCAGGCGCTCGCAAGAGCGCGTGGTGACGGCGGCCACGACCTCGATGCCGCCGGGCAACTCGATGATCACCTCCGCATCGATATCCCCCAGGTGGATCCGCTTGACCTTGCCCTTGAGCGTATTGCGCGCGCTGATTTGCATGGGTGCCAATCCTCCTAACCGAGAAGGTACCGCGAACGAGGGTA
>JAQBPE010000415.1 GCA_028287685.1 Cyanobacteria bacterium RYN_339
TTACTTCGCCGACCATGACGAGCGGCTGTCGATGCTGCGTTCCGGCAACGGCGACGGGATCGCGCGCATGCGCCGCGAAGTCGCCGTGGGCCTGGGCGCCCCCGGGCTCGCCTCGCTGCCGCCGAAGTTCTTGTACGACGCCGCGGGGTCCGAGCTCTACGAGCGGATCACGGGCCTGCCGGAGTACTACCCCACACGCACGGAGGCCCGGCTGTTGGAGGCGATCGCCCCCGCCCTGCGCCGCCTGGTGCGCCCGCGCGAGATCGTGGAGCTGGGCAGCGGATCGTCCAGCAAGACCCGCACGATCCTGGACGCGCTGGCGGCCGGGCCTCGCCAGGCCACGTATGTGGCGATCGACGTCAGCGAGGCCGCCCTGGCCGATGCCACCTGCCGCCTGGTCAAGGACTACCCGGGCTTGCGCGTGCTGGGGTTGGTGGGCGAGTTCGAAGACGCGCTGGCCATGCTGTTGCCGGCCCCCGGGCGACTGGCGATCTTCCTCGGCGGCACGCTGGGCAACCTCACCGCGGAGCAACAGGAGCTGTTCTTCGCGCGCGTGGCAGCCAGCCTGGGACCGGACGGCCACCTATTGATTGGCTTCGACCGCCGGGCCCACGCGGGCAAGCCGGCGGAGCGCATCCGCGTGGCCTACGACGACGCCGAGGGCGTGACGGCGGCCTTCAACCTGAACGTCTTGCGCCACCTGAACACGGCGCTCGGCATGGACTTCGACCCGACCGCCTGGGTGCACGAGGCGATCTACGACGAGCACCTCCACCAGATCGAGATGCGCCTGGTGAGCTTGCGCGACCAGGTGGTGCACCTGCCGGGCTACCCCGACCCATTGAAATTCCCCGCCGGCCGCCGCATCCTCACGGAGATCTCGCGGAAGTTCGCCCCGGAAGAGCTCGCGGCCTGGCTGGGCCGGCGCGGCTTCACGCCGGTACGCAGCTGGACCGACGACCAGGCCATGTTCGGGCTCATGCTGCTCCAACGGCGGGTATAAGGACTGGGTGAACCGTCGCTTGCTCCACTCCATGGCCGTCTGCCTGGCGCTCGCGCACCTGGCCGGCTGCGCGCTGCTTGCCCCCACCAAGCCCAAGGCCACCACCCGGCCGGTGGCGGCCAAGGTGGACGAGGCGGCGCGCCCGGTGCCCCTGGCGGAACCCGTGCGGGTGATCGACGTCGCCACCGCGGCCGCCCAAATCACGGGCAAGGTCAAGATCATCTCCGAGCATGGCGGCGGCATCATCAGCAACAACACCGGTGGCCTGCTCTCGAACAACGGCAGCGGCATCGTCGCCAACAACGCCGGGTCGCTGACGGGCAAGTCGAAGCGCGTGCTGCTGGCCGCCGCGGAGGAAGCCTCCCTGGCCGACGCCAAGGTCGAGGTGCTCGACGCGGCGGGCAACTACCTGGCCGGCAAGGACAAGCAGCCGCTCGGCGGCACCAGCGACGCCTCGGGTGCGTTCGCCTTCAACGCCGCCCTGCCTGACGAGAACTTGATCTTGCGCGTGCGCCTCTTCAACGGTGGGCAGCTGTTCGCGCTGCTGCCGCGCGGCAAGCGCGCCGCGGACCTGGATACGGCGGCCTCGTTGGGCGCGCGCTTCGTGCTGGACACCTACGTCAACCGCCGCCAGGCCGTGCTGGACAAGCTGCCCGCGGCCGACGCGGCCAAGCTGCACGAGGTGATGGAAGGCGCACGGGCACTGCTGGACGGCGTGCCCAGCTACCAGCCCGCCGACCTGCTGGCCGCCGCCACGACGCTCAAGGCCAAGGCCAAGCCCGTAGACGAACAGCTGGAACACATCAAGGCCGTGATCCTGGCCGGCCAGGCCAACCTCGGCACGGGCCGGCCCGCCACCCAGGTGGCGCTGGCCGCGGTCTCGTCCCTGGCGCTGGATGCCGCGGGCAACCTGTACGTGGGCGAGACCGGCTCCGGGCGCGTCCGCCGCATCGCGCCGGACGGCACGATTTCCGTCTACGCGGGCGGCCCGCACGCCAAGGGCCAGCCGATCAACACGCCCGTCAGCCTGCTGCTGCGCCCGGACGGCTCGCTGTGGGTGGCGGACGCGCTCGGTTGCTACGTGCGCCGCATCGCGCCGGACGGCACGGTCACGAACGTCGTCGGCAACGGCCGCCGCGACCAGAAGGCCCTGGGGGTCCCCGGGGCGAGCACCAGCGTGGAACGCCCAACCGTGCTGGCGGCCGCCGCGGACGGCGCCGTCCTGATCGGCGAAGCGCCGACGAACGTGGCCATCCCCGGCCGGCTGCTGCGCCTCGACGCGGACGGCAAGCTCGACGAGGTGGCCCCGCCGGCCAACTGGAAGACGCCCTCCGTGACGGGCCTGGCGGTGGCGGACGACGGCACGATTTACGCGCTGAACGATGGCGACCACCTGCTCTCGAAGCGGGCCCCGGACGGTACCTGGACGACGCTGGAAACGGACCACCCGTACACCAACGCCTCCCGCATCAAGCTCGGCCCGGACGGCACGCTGTACCTGGCAGACAGCAACGTCAACGCGATCGTGCGCTTCGGCCCCACCGGCCGCGAGGTGGTGATCGGCAAGCCCAACCAGCCGGGCTTCTCGCCGGACGGCACCGCCGCAGCCACCGCCCAGGTGAACGCGCCCTGCGACATGCTCTTCCGCCCGGACGGCGCGCTGCTGTTCAGCGACGCCGGCAACGGCCTCGTGCGCATGATCGATCTCAAGGCCGCCGCGCACACCGTGACCACGCTGGCCGGCACGCGCAGCCCCACCCAGACCGGTGACGCCACCGGCATCTCGATCAGCAGCCCCGGCAGCATCGCGCTGGATTCCCAGGGCCGCGTGGTGGTGGCGGAGACCACCGGCCACACGCTGAAGCGGCTGGACGGCCAGTCGCTGGTGGTGATCGCGGGGTCGGCGCGCGGCAAGGCCGAGGACACCCCGGTGTCGGCGCTGCAGGCGCACTTCGACACCCCCGCGGGCATCGCCTACGATGGCGCCGTGCTCTACGTGGTCGACAGCGTGAACGAGCGCCTGCGCCGCATCGACGAGGCCGGCCAGGTCACGAGCGTGGCCGGCCCGATCGACGGCAAGCCCGTCCCGGACGCGCAGTTCGTGCCCGCGCGCCAGATGAAGATGCCGCGCGCGCTGGGCCTGGCCGTGGGTCCGGACCACATGCCTTACTTCACCGACAACGACGGCCACCGTGTCATGCGCATCCGGCCGGACGGCCGGGCGGAGGTGGTCGTGGGCCTGGAATCGCCCAAGGATGGCGGCTTCACCGGCGACGGCGGTCCCGCGCTGCGGGCCCAGCTGCGCCTGCCCACCTGTCTGACGTTCGACCGTCAGGGCGACCTGTACATCGCAGACACGGGCAACTTGTGCGTGCGCAAGGTGACCGGCCTGGCGGGCGCCACCCCCACCATCTCGACGATCGCCGGGCTGCCCCTCTTCAATGCCCTGGCGGTGCTCGGTGCGGCGGTGCCCGACGACGAGGGCAAGCCGGCCACCGGCGCGCTGATCATGGGGCCCGGCGGCCTCACGGTGGACGCGGCCGGCAACCTGTTCGTCACGGAGCTCGGCACCACCAACCTCTCGTTCCTGAGCGCCGCGGGCAACCTCGGCGAGCTGTCCTTGCCCAGCATCGGCGCCCGCATCCGCAAGATCACGCCGGACGGCCTGATCCACACGGTGGCGGGCGACGGCACCTCCGTCCTGAACAACCCGGACCAGGACGACTACCTGATCACGCCGGCCGCCATCGTGGTGGACGCCAAGGGCCGCCTGATCATCTCGGATGGTGGCTCCAACCAGCTGAAGCTGCTGGAGCTCAAGCCCTAACCAGCCGGAACTTGGCGTAAACGTAGGGGTAATCCGGGAAGAACCAGTTGCGGAACGAGCGCCGCAGCAGCTGCGGATCCGTGGCCCAGGAGGCGCCCTTGAGCACCATGTGGCGGCCATCGAAGAAGTCCGCGGAGTAGCCCGGGTAGTGCGGGTCGGCCGCGAAGCCCGGGTAGGGCGCGAACGGCGTGGAGGTCCACTCCCACCCGTTGCCCACCAGTTCCGCCACGCCGAAGGCGCTGTCCCCGGCCGGGAACGCCCCGACGCGCGTCGGGCCGTAGCGTTGGAAGCCGAAGTTGCCGTGTTGCGGCCCCGGCGCGGCGTCGCCCCAGGGGTATCGGCGCTTTGCGTCGTCCCCATATGCCGCCCGCTGCCACTGGGCCTCGGTAGGCAGCGCCGCGCCGGCCCAGGCGGCATAGGCGGCCGCCTGCGCGTGCGTGACCAGCGCCGGGCCCATCGGGTCGAGCGGCTGGGGGCCGAAGGTGCCTCGGAAGGTATCATCCGACAACCAATAGAACGGGGCGGTGGCGTCCGTTTCATTCATGAAGGCCCGATAGTCCGCGTTCGTGACCGGCAGGGCGTCGATTTCGAAGGCTGCGACGGCGGCTTCATGGCCCGGGCCTTCGTTGTCCCAATAGAAGTCCTGGAAGCCCGGCGGGACGCCCAACCAAGTCGGTCCTGCAGGGACGGTTACCGCCTGGTTGACGCGTTGTAGCCCCGGAGGTGCCGGGCGATCGCCCGGGGGCTTATGCTTGAGTTCGCTTGGCAGTTGGTGAATCAGGTAGAACAGGGTTTCCTGGTGCATCAGCTCGTGCTCCAGCAGGAGCGACATGACGTGATGCGGCTTGGGGCCCGGCTCGCGTAAATAGGCTTGCAGCCGGCGCTGGACCGCCTCGCGATACGCCGCGATTTCGCGTTTGGCAGGCCAGCCCGCTTGCCCCGAGGCTTCCGCCGCCGCGGCATCGGCGGGGTCGATGCCGCGCGCGAACAGGTCGTCAAACGCCTCGTGCTGGCCGGCCTGTTGCAGCGCGCCGCGGAAGAGCGTGTTCACGATGAAGGCATCCAGGTGGCCAAAGTAGAAGATCAAGGGATGCCGCAGCGGGATCGGCCGCAGATGGTCGGCCGCGGCGCTTGCGATCGCGAAGAGCTGCTCGGTACGGGCCCTGACCCGGGCGAAGCGGTACGTAAGGTTTTCGGTTTCGGCAAGCATGGCGTCAGCATAGCGCGTTCGCGAGGCCTTGGCCTTGGCTGCGGTTGCTAAAGTCGGTTGGCGCATGGCCGGCGTCGGCGTCGAATTGCCGGGTTCCAGGCTCGACGCTACCGCGGCACCCCAGCCGCCACGAGCGCTCTCGACCGTCCCGCGCAGGTCGGGCAAGCGCCGCAACCGCAATCTTGGGTGAGCGCAAATGGCACGTCGTAAGCCACGCCCAGGCGTCCCAGTTCCCGCCACCCTCGCCGCAACAACGGCGCCGCCAGCGCGGGCAATCCCCAGGCCACGAGGACGGGATCCAACTCCGCGAGCTTCAGCGCCAACGGCAATCCCTCGGACTCGTCCGGCCCGGCAAGCGGCACGGCCAGCCAGGCGGCCCCTGCCTCATGCGCCTGGCGCGCGACGGCCAGGATCGCACCTGGATCGTCGAAGCCCATCAGGCCGCCCGGCAAGGCAATGAACGGCCGGCCATAGTGGGCTGCCAGCTCGCCATGGGCGCTCAGCGCTACCCAGTCGCTCCCTGTGGCCCAGCCAGCCAAAATGCCGCTGGCGAGCCCTTCGCCCAGCCAGAGTGCGCCGCGGCCAGCGGGGGGCGGGGCAGGCCAGCTTCCCACCTCTGTGAACGGGTTGCCCATGGGGGCAGTATAGCGTAAGCGGAAATTATCGACAGCTTATCCAGCCCTTTACCGATTTTCCGCGCCGCCACCCGACCATGTCAGCAGAGAGACTGGGAGGTTGATCGCGTGAACGCCTTGGGAGGCGCCCGCGAGCGCTTGTGGGCGTTCGTCCGGCGTTGGTTGGGAATGCGCGGGGGCGGACGGGTGCCGTCCGCCGCCCGGGACACCGCGGTGCAGCTGGCGAAGGACTTCGCCGGCTACCGCCATGACGTCTTCGATTCCTCGTTCCGCGAGGCGTCGAGCCGGCGCTGGCTCACGCGGCGCCTGCGCATGGGCAACTGCGCGGATCTCGCCGCCCTGGCCGTGTCGCGCTTCCGCTCGGCGGGCGTGGTGGCCCACGGCGTGCGCGGGCACCTGCGCTGGCGCGACGGCGCGGGGCACCACTTCTGGGTGACCTACCGCGACGACGACGACGGCAGCTGGCACTTCTTCGACCCCACCGCCGCCACCTACCACGGCCCGCGCGGCGCGCTGGACCCGCGTTCGAGCGGCTGGCGTTACAGGGACTACGGGGAGCGCTATACTTAGGCCATGCGCCGCTTGCTCGTTGCCTCCGCCCTGTTGCTCCACGCCACCCCGGCCCTCGCGGTCCCGGTCGGCACCTCCGCGGACACCCGCACGGCGGCGCCGCAGCACCGTCAGGCCTGGAAGCAAGGCGGCGTGCAGCTAAAGCTGGACGGCAGCTTCCTGGCCGGCAACGTGAACCTCACGAACCTGAGCGTGAACCTGGCCGCCAACTACAACGACGGCCCGCACCAGCTCTTCCTGGACGCCGGCGACCTCTACACCGCCACGCCCTCGGCCACCCTGATCGATCGCCTGGCTGGCTCGTCGCTGTATGCGTACGCCCTGCGCGACAACGTGAACCTCTACGGCTACGTGACGGGCGCCCACGACGCCTCGAGCAAGCTGGACAGCCGCTTGACGGCCGGGCTGGGCGGCTGCGTGCACCGGCTCTTCGTGGACGAATTCTCGTTGTTTTTGATCAGCTTGAACCCGGCCTACGAGCTGGAGAATGCCCTGGGAGGCCAAACCCAGACCTGGCGGGCGGTGGCCCGCCTGAACGTGATCAAGCCGATGTCGGACACGGTGGAGCTGGGACTGGATGCGTTCTATACGCCGGCGGTCGCGGACCCGGCGGATTTGCGGGTGTATGGCGAGGCCTATGCGCGGGTGAAGCTGGCCGGGGACGCGTTGGCCGTGCGGTTCACGGTGGCGGATGAGTACGACACCCGGCCCCAGCCGGGGATCCAGTTGAACGATGTCGGGGTGTTTACGTCGATCGAGGCGGCTTGGGGGCGCTAGAGACCCCCTCCGCCTGCGTTACAACAGCAGCGCTCCGGTCCCGCCCACCAGCGCCCGCTTGGGCCCATGGATCGGGTCCTCGACCACGATCGTCTGCTCCCGCCCCGGCCCCACCGCGATGATCGAAATCGGCACCTGCAAGATGCGTGCGATCCGCTTGAGGTAAGCCTGGGCGTTCGCCGGCAGCTCCTCGAAGCGCCGGCACTCCGCCGTCGAAGCCTGCCAACCCGGCACCGTCTCGTACTGCGGCTCGCATTGCTCCAACACCGCGGCGTCCATCGGGAACTCCGTGAGGACCTCGCCTGTGTCGCGGCGCTTATACGAGGTGCAAATCTTCAGCTCGGGCAAGGCGTCCAGCACATCCAGCTTGGTGATGGCCAGGCAATCCAACCCGTTCACGCGGGCGGCCAGGCGTCCCACGACGGCGTCGAACCAGCCGCAACGGCGGGCCCGCCCGGTCGTCGTGCCGAACTCCGCGCCCACGCGCCGCAACTCTTCGCCCAGCGCGTCGGTCAATTCCGTGGGGAACGGCCCGCCACCCACGCGGGTGGTATAGGCCTTCGCCACGCCGATCACGCGATCGATCGCGGTCGGCCCGATGCCGGAGCCCACGCAGGCGCCGCCCGCCACCGGGTGGCTGGAGGTCACGAACGGATAGGTCCCTTGATCGATGTCCAACAAGGTGCCCTGCGCGCCCTCGAAGAGCACGTTGGCCCGGCGCGCGATCGCCTCGTGGACCACCAGGGCGGTGTTGTCCAAGTAAGGCTTCAGCTGCTCGCCATAGGCGACGTACTCGGCGTATACGGCTTCGAGGTCCAAGGCCGGGACGTCGTAGATGCGCGTCAGGATCAGGTTCTTCAGCTCGAGGATTTCGGCCAGGCGCGTCTTGAAGCTCGGCCCGTCCAGCAGGTCGCCCAGCCGGAAGCCGCTGCGGTTGGCCTTGTCCGTGTAGGTGGGCCCGATGCCCAGGCCCGTGGTCCCGATGGCGTTGCCGCCGCGCCGCAGCTCCTCCGCCTTGTCCAGCAAGCGGTGGTAGGGCATCGTGACGTGCGCGCCCAGCGCGATGCGCAACCGCGAGACGTCGATCCCGCGCTGCTGCAGCATCGCGATCTCGCCCAGCAGCTTGGCCGGGTCGATCACCGTGCCCGCGCCGACCACGCAGGCCACGTTGGGGTAGAGGATGCCGGACGGGACCAGGTGCAGCTTGTAAGTCTCGCCGCCCACGATCACCGTGTGGCCCGCGTTGGCGCCACCCTGGTAGCGCACCACCATGTGGGCCTTCTCCGAGAGCAAATCCGTGACCTTGCCCTTGCCCTCGTCACCCCACTGGGCGCCCACCACGATCACATTTGCCACCGGCGGCCTCCTTTCCAACTCCAGCGAGCGTATCCCATTACTCGGCATCCCACCAGGGGGACGGCTGGAAGCCCACGACCCGACCCGTCTTCAGCCACTTCGCCATGATCGAGAGCGGGGGCTGCTTGCCGAACGGCGCCGGCCGGAAGTTGGCCGTCAGCTCCAGTTCCGCGCCGAAGCGCGTGCGCTGCACGAGCCGGTCCGGCGTGAGCAGCTCGAAGCGCGTCAGGGGCTGGGTGGCGATGACCTTGTGGAGCGGCGAGAAGAACTTGTAGACGTCGCGGATGCGCGGGCCGTTGTCCTCCAGGGCTTGCTGGTCGAGGTTCCACAGCGACGGCACGCCGTAGAGCATTTCTTGGAGAACCCGCACGCGCGCAAGGCCCTTGAGCTTCACGGGCGACAGCTCCCAACGCTCCGTCGACACCAACGCGTCGTGGTAGACGGCCTGGTACAGCGGCAGGCGGGTCGTAGGGTCGAACAGCGCCTTGCGCTGGTCCGCCGTCACGGCCACGGGTTGGAAGAAGATCTTGGGGCGGGCCGAGGGCCCCCACCCTCCGAAACCCTTGAGCAGCTTCCACCACGGGTCGTAGGTCACGCTGGCGGCGCCATGGGCGAAGGCCAGGGCGGGCGTCGCCCAGGAGGTGCCGGTCTCCGAGCCCACCACGAGGCCACTCGCGGCGATCTTGCGCAAGCGCAGCAGGCGGTTCTCCTGGTCGCGCCAGGGGGTCATGCGGTGCTGTCCGTTGTGGTCCTCGAAGAGCGCCCCGTCGGCATCGACGTCCACGAACACGCTGTTGGCGCCGGCCTTCAAGTAACTCGCGACCCGCTCGCCGATCCAGTCGCGCTTGGCCAGGCGCAGGGCTTCCGAGCTCAATTGCCAGCCCCGGCCGCCGAAGCCCTTCTTCGGGATGCCGCCGTCGAGCAGGATGCCGCCGTAGTCGTACAGGTCCTTGTCGAAGACGCTGGTGTGGGTGTCCGATGAAGCGGGGTCCTGGACGTTGTCGTAGCCGTCGTAGGGCCCCACCAGGTAGCCGGCGCTAGCGGCCGTCCGCAAAAAGCTCGGGTCCTTGACCTCGCCGTCGATACCCAACCAGGCGCGGTCCACGCCGAGCGCCCTCAGCGCGCCCACCGCCTTTGCGGTGCGGCCATCGCCCCACATGTAGGCGTGGATGGCCCCTTGCAGCTTGCCCACGTTGGGCTGCGTCTTGATCTTGGCGCTCAGCGGCACCAGTCGCCCGCGCTCCTGCTCCAGTTGCCGGAAGGCCAGCGCCGGCGCCAGCGGGTCGGCCTTGCCGGGCACGATCCAGACCTCGTAGGCGGGCGGCTCCGGCACCAGCATACGCAGGGTCCAGCGGCGCCAAACGCGCACGTCCAGGTGGTCGCCCTCCTCGTGAAATTCCATTTCCGTGCGCGGGACGTCCGCAAACAGGTACGACAGCGTGCCACCCGGCGTCTCCACGCCGAAGAACGGTGCCGTCAGGCCTTCCCCGATGTCGAAGTTGACGTCCGTCAGGGCCTTGCGCCAGAACGGCTGCTTGAGATCCAGGCGCAGCCCCTCGCCGAGCGGGGCCAGCACGGTGCCGGGATGCTCCACGACCGGCCAACACAGCTGGGTCTGGCCCTGGCAGGAGAAGCGCACGCGCACGCGGCCGTGGTCGATGGCGACGTCGACGCCCATGTCCTCGCGCTTTGGCCAGCGCCAGCTGGCGTGGTCCGCGCTGGCCTTCAGGCCTTCCACGTCGCGTTGACCGCCCGGAATCGCCCGCGAAATCACCACGTCGGGCCCGCGCAGCCGCATCGCCATGGTGGCGGGGTCCAGCTCCAGCGGACGGTGGTCGGGCAGCATCAACGTGATCATGGGCATGGCGCTCATCGTAGCCCCGCGCCGGGGCGGCGTCGAGAGGTCGGGTTGATCGGCTCCGACCCCCGTGGTCTAATGCAGCCGCCATGCGCCTCAACGCCCTTTCCCCTCTAGACGGCCGCTACGCGGACCAGGTTGCGCCGCTCGCCCGGCACTTCTCGGAGCTGGCGCTGATCCGTGGGCGTGTGGAGGTGGAGGTCGCCTACCTGCGGGCCCTGGCGGCCGAGCTGGGCCGCCCGATCGAGATCCCGCCCATCGACTTCACGGAGGCCGACGGCGAGGCGGTGAAGGCCTTCGAGCGCACCACGCGCCACGACGTGAAGGCCGTGGAGTATTGGCTGAAGGAGAAGCTGCCGCTGGGCGCCGACCTCGAGTTGATCCACCTGGGGCTCACCTCGGAGGACGTGAACAACCTGGCCTACGCCGGCATGCACCGCGCCGCCCTGCGGGAGGTGCTCCTACCCGCCTTGAGTCGCCTGCTGGGGACCTTGGCGGAGCTGGCACGGCGCTACCACCAGGTGCCGATGCTGGGCCGCACCCACGGCCAACCCGCCTCGCCCACCACGATGGGCAAGGAACTGGGCGTGTTCGCCGCGCGGCTCGCCCGCGAGGTCACGGAGCTGGTGCGCCACGAACTGCCCGGCAAGCTCGGCGGCGCGACGGGGACGCTGGCGGCGCTCCAAACCGCCTTCCCCGACCATGATTGGCGGGCGTTCAGCCGCGGCTTCGTGCAGGCGCTGGGCTGCAAGCCGTCGCCGGTAACGACCCAGATCGAGCCGGGGGATGGCTACGCCGCCGTCTACGACTGCCTGCGACGCATCAACAACATCCTGCTGGATCTGAGCCTCGACATGTGGCGCTACATCTCCGATGGGTACTTCCGGCAGGCCGTGGTGGCCGGCGAGGTGGGCTCCAGCGCGATGCCCCACAAGGTCAACCCGATCGACTTCGAGAACGCGGAAGGCAACCTGGGCCTGGCCAACGCGCTGTTGGTCCACCTGGGCGGCAAGCTGACGGTGAGCCGCCTGCAACGCGACCTCTCCGGCAGCACGGTGATGCGCAATTCCGGCGTGGCCCTGGCGCACGGCTTCCTGGCCTGGCTCAGCGTCGAGCGCGGCCTGGCCCGCGTGGTGCTGGACGAGGGCCGCTTGGCCGAAGACCTCTCCAACCACCCCGAGGTCCTGGCCGAGGCGATCCAGACCGTGTTGCGGGCGGACCGGGGCGACGTGCCCTACGAGAAGCTCAAGGAGCTGACCCAGGGCCGCAAGGTGACGCTCGACGAGCTGCGCCTGCGGGCCATGGAGCTGGCGTTCCACCGCGCCGACATCTGGAACGAGCTGAGCCCCGCGAGCTACGTGGGGCTAGCACCCGAGCTGGCCATCGAGGCGGCGCAGTTGGCGGAGGCCGCCATGCAGGAGATCGCATCATGCCTGAAGTCATAGCCATCCTCGATTACGGCTCGCAGTACACCCGCCTGATCGCGCGCCGGGTGCGCGAGCTGGGCGTGTACGCGGAGATCCTGCCGCCCACGGCGGGCCCCGAGCGCCTGACGGGCAGCCCGCTCAAGGGCGTGATCCTGTCTGGCGGCCCGGCCAGCGTCTACGCCGAAGGCGCACCGACGCTGAAGCCCGAGTGGCTGGCCCAGGGCGTGCCCGTGCTGGGAATCTGCTATGGCTTGCAGCTGTTGGCCCACTCGCTGGGCGGCAAGGTGGTGCCCGGCACCAGCCGCGAGTACGGCCTGGCGGAGGTGACGTCACGGGACGGCGATCCCTTGCTGGCCGGCTGGGCCGCCACGGAGCCCGTCTGGATGAGCCACGGCGATCGCGTCGAGACGCTGCCGGCGGGCTTTGCGGCCGTCGCCACCTCCGACGCCGGCGTGGTGGCCGCCGTCGCCGCCCCGGACCGCCGCATCTGGGGCCTGCAGTTCCACCCGGAGGTCACGCACACGCCGGCCGGCACGCAGCTGCTGAAGAACTTCGTGTTCGGGATTTGCGAGTGCAAGGGCGACTGGGACCTCGGCGACTACCTCGACGCCATGAGCCGCGAGATCCGCGAGCAGGTGGGCGATCGCCCCGTCATCAGCCTCGTCTCGGGCGGCGTGGACTCCACGGTCGCCACCGCCCTGCTGCTGCGCGCGCTGCCCGCCGATCAGATCCACGCCCTGCACATCGACAGCGGCCTGATGCGGCGCAGCGAGTCGCGCCAGGTGATGGACAGCTTGAAGGCGCTCGGCCTGAAGCACTTCCACCTGGTGGAGGCCGAGAACGAGTTCCTGGCGGCCCTGGCCGGCAAGTCCGACCCGGAAGCCAAGCGCCACGCCATCGGCGACACCTTCATCGAGGTGCAAGCCCGCGAGGTCGAGCGCCTGGGCCTGCCTTCCGACAGCTTCCTGTGCCAGGGCACGCTCTACACCGACCTGATCGAGAGCGGCCACGGCGAGCACGGCACCTCCGCCTCGATCAAGACCCACCACAACGTCGGCACGGCGCAGATCGTGGCGCTGCGCGAGGCGGGTCGCGTGGTGGAGCCCAACAAGGGCATCTTCAAGGACGAGGTGCGCGAACTGGGCCGCAAGCTGGGCCTGGCGCCCGACCTGGTGGACCGCCATCCTTTCCCCGGCCCGGGGTTGGGCATCCGCGTGTTGGGCGAGGTCACGCGCGAGAAGCTGGAGATCCTCCGCCATGTCGACGAGGTCTTCGTGGAGGAGTTGCGCAAGCGTGACCTCTACCACGCCACCTGGCAGGCCTTCGCCGTGCTGCCGGACGCCAGGAGCGTGGGCGTAATGGGCGACTTCCGCACCTACGAGCACGTGGTGGCCTTGCGCGCCGTCCAGAGCGTGGACGGCATGACGGCCGACTGCTACGCCTTCCCCTGGGAGCACCTGTTCGCGATTTCCCGGCGCATCACCAACGAGGTGCGCGGCGTGAACCGGGTGGTTTACGACGTGAGCTCCAAGCCCCCCAGCACGATCGAGTGGGAGTGAATTGATGTCCGACCTGCCCTTGGGCCTGACCTTCGACGATGTCCTCGTGATCCCCGGCTACGCGGACTTCATGCCGGATGAGGTCGACCTGGCGTGCCGGCTGACGCGCCGCGTCACGCTCAATACGCCGATCGTCAGCGCGGCGATGGACACGGTGACGGAGCATGCGATGGCCATTGCCATGGCGCGCATCGGCGGCATCGGGTTCATCCACCGGAACATGAGCACGGAGCGCCAGGTGGAGGAGATCTTGCTGGTCAAGGCGGCGGAAGCCGGCACCCCCAGGGCCTCCGTCGACGGCCAGGGCCGCCTGCTGGTGGGCGCCGCCCTGGGCCCCGGCGGCGCGGTGGAGCGCGCTGAGGCGCTGTTGGCCGCCGGCGCCGACGTGCTGGCGCTGGACACGGCCCACGGCCACTCGCGCAACGTGATCGAGGCCGTGCGGGCCATCAAGCAAGCCTTCCCGGACGCCCAGGTGGTGGCCGGCAACATCGCGACCGCGGCGGCCGCCGAGGCGCTGATCGTGGCGGGCGCGGACGGCCTGAAGGCCGGCGTGGGCCCCGGCTCGATCTGTACCACCCGCGTGGTGGCGGGCGCGGGCGTCCCGCAGATCACGGCGATCCAGTGGGTGTCCGGGGTGGCCAAGGCGCATGGCGTCCCGGTGATCGCCGACGGCGGCATCCAATTCTCCGGCGATCTCGTGAAGGCGATCGCCGCCGGCGCGGACAGCGTGATGCTGGGCTCGCTGCTGGCTCGCTGCAAGGAGAGCCCCGGCCAGGAGATCCTGCTGGGCGGGCGCGTGTACAAGGAGTACCGCGGCATGGGCTCGATCGGGGCGCTGTCGAACGAGGGGAACGACCGCTACGCGAAGAGCACGAACAGCGGGCCCGTGGTGCCGGAAGGCATCGAGGGGCGGATTCCTTTAAGTGGGACTGTAGACGACGTGCTGGTGCAGCTGATTGGCGGCTTGCGCAAGGGCATGGGCTATGCGGGCCTGCGCACGATCGGGGAGATGCAGAGCCAGGCGCAGCTGGTGCGGATCACCGGGGCCGGCGTGCGCGAGAGCCACCCGCACGACATCACCATCACCAAGGAAGCCCCGAACTACTCGCGCGTCGTCTAGACGGGCTCCAAGGGCTGGAACGCCGGCGGCAGCTCCACGGCCACGGCATCGCCCGGGCGGTAACATGGGCTGGCATCGGGCGTTAGGGTAGCGTGGCAAGGGTTGTCCACGTGCATTAAGTTTTATTAAGATGGCTCCGGAGTGCAAGGGGAGGAGGCCGCGATGGGCGCGGACGGAACCGCGGACCCCGGACCGGGCCGGCCGTCTGATGCGGCGGGCTTGCTGGGTCGCGAAGCCTTGGACAATGTCCACGCCTACGTCGTGGCAATGGACCGCGTGCTGGCGCGCGCCCACGAGGCGTCCCCCGAATTGGCCCTGCGCCAGTTGGAGGCGATCGTCCCGCCGGCGGAGCTGCCGTCCGGCCACCTGCTCGAACGCAAGCGCCGCGAGCTGCTTGAGCGCTTCAACCTGGCTCGCCACCAGCACCTGCGCCTACCGGACGTGGGGCTCGATGCCTGGCTGGCCTTCATGCTGGCCGCCGCCGAGATGGGCGGCAGCGCCGGCATCGCCGTGGACTGGGCCCCCACCCAGGACGGCCCCGTGCGCCGCGAGCTGGTCCCCGTCGAACACGGCAGCAGCTTCCGCCGGGCTCAGGCCGTCAACGGCCGCACCCTGGCGGACGTGCGCGAGCTGAGCCACGTCGCGCCCGGCGGGCCCAGCCACGCCGCGCTGGACGCCGCCACCGGCTGGCTGACGCTGGCGGCGCCGCCCTGGATCTTCCGGCAGGTCTTGCGCGAGCTGGACCGCGTGACGGGCGCCGCGCCGCTGGACGTGGCCCTGGCCTACGATCCCGGCCGCGAGATCCAGGAGGGCACGGGCCTGGCCGTGCGCCTGGCCGTGCGCAACGTCTCCGACGACGTGATCGTGCTCGAAGACGTCTGCACCGATCATCCCTACGACCCCGCCGAGAGCTTCACCCATGTGGCGATGGGGCGCCTCGCGCATGACCCGTCCACCGACCGCTACGCCTACGACGCCGTGGCGCCCGGCGTGACGGCCACCGCCTTCCGCACCGCCGTGCTGCGGCCCGGCGAGGAGCGGGTGGTGGTCCTGACGCTCAAGCTGTTGGAGGGCGGGGAGTGCTGGCGCTCCTTCCGGCTGCGCTACCACCGCTTCGACCCGGCGGCTTTCCGGCACATGGCCTACGTCGCGATGCCGGGTCCCAGCCATGTCTTCCCACCCCAGGTGTCGTACGGCCCGATCGCCGCCCTGGAGCGTCCGGACGCGGCGGACACCACCACCGTGATCCTGGCGGGCAACCCCTTGCCCGGGCACGCGCTGCGCTGGGCCTACCCGTTCCATGTCGGTCGGCGCGCGTTCTCGCTGGCGCAGGCCCGCAACCGCGTGCCGGACGGCTGCGAGCCGGTGCACTACTCGCGCTGGCAACAAGCCTGGGTCATGCGGCTGGCGGAAGGCTGCGCGCTGGTTTCGCCCAGCCGCGTCACGCTGTACCCACGGGTCGACCCGCGGGCCTTCATCCTGATCGATGAGGCCGAGCAGCGTGTGCCCGTGCGGTTCTCCGAGGCGCTGCTGCCGGTGTTCCGCTCGTTGCCGCTGGGCGTGACGGACTGGGAGTCGCATGGGCTGGGGCTGTCGGTCTCGCTGCCCAAGCTCAAGCTGACGAGCTTCTTCCAAGAGGCCGAGCGGCTGGGCGTGGCCCTGGGGCTGGGCGAGAACCTGCTTGGCAGGCGCACGCTGCTGGTCTTGCCATGAAGAAGGCCCCCGCCGAAGCGGGGGCCAGGGGGCTATTCGCCCTTCTTCTTCTTGCTCTTGGGAGCCGGATCCGCGGGGGCGGGAGGCGCCGGGGGAGCGTTCGGGTCATCCGCCGGCGGCGTGTTCGGGTCGACCGCCGGGGGGGCGTTCGGGTCATCGCCAGCCGGGGGCGCCGGCGGGTTCGGACCGGGAGCGGGCGCCGGGGTCACGCCCAGGGCCAGCAACACCATGCCGATGTAGAGGTCTTCGAACTCCGCGGGGCCAAGGACGCCGTCGCCGGTCTTGTCGGCCGCCTTGAAGGTCGCCTCGTCGATCTTGTTGATCTTCACCTTGATGTTGAGGCGCGGGTACTCGAAGGTGAGCTGCAGCTTCGCGAGGTCGCGCAGGCTGGTCTCGTTCTTGATCAGGACGCCGTCGTGGTTGCCGTCGAGGCGCTTGAAGACGTCACCCAGCTCGCGGCGGAAGCGGCCCGTGAAGGCGGTCGGGTTGTCCTTCAAGAAGAACATCGTGGTGATGGCGTACTTCTTGAATTCCGCGAAGGTCAGCTTGTTGTTGTGGTTCTTGTCCGCGGCCTTGAAGTCGCCCATCGAGAGGTTGGGGCCGGCTTCGTACTCGTCGATGAACTTGTTGTGGTCCTTGTCGAGCTTGTCGAAGATCGCGTGGTGGATCTTGGTGAAGCCCTGCATCAGGGTCGAGGTCGCTTCGGTCTCGATGCCATCCGTGAAGGTGGATTCGGCCAGCTCGGCGGCGACAGGCGCCATCACGCCGTGCGTGCCGCAACCAGCAAGAAGCGAGAGCGTCAGCGTGCCGGCCACGAAGGCGGCGCCGAAACGG
>JAQBPE010000449.1 GCA_028287685.1 Cyanobacteria bacterium RYN_339
TCCAGGTCGAAGTCATAGGCCTCGCGCGACAACAGCAAGCGCCCGGTCATGTGGCCCAGCATCGTCAGGTGCGGGTGCTCGAGCGCGCGCACCAGGCGGCGGGTCATGGTGTCCAGGTCCTGGCCGAAGCGCGAATGCACGGAACCGATCACGAAGTCGAAGCGGGCCAGGGTCTCGTCGTCGTAATCCAGGGAGCCGTCGACCAGGATGTCGGCCTCGATGCCGGCCAGCACGGTCATGCCGTCCAGCTCCGCGTTCAGCGCCTCGATCTCCTTGCGTTGCTCCATGAGGGCGTCGCGCTTCAGCCCGCGGGCATAGAAGGCCGCCTCGCTGTGGTCGGAGATGCCCAGGTAGCTGTAGCCCAGCTGGCGGGCCTTCAGGGCCATGTCGCGGACGGTAGCCTCGCCGTCGCTGTAGCGCGTGTGCACGTGGAACACGCCCAGGAGGTCGCGATCCTCCACCAGCGTGGGCAAGGCGCCGCTGGGCGCAGGGCCTTCGCGCAGCTCCGGCGGCACGCCCGTCAGCTGTGACTCGTCGGCGGCTTCCGCCAGGGCGCCCAGGCTGGCGACGAAGGCGTCGGAGCCGGTGCGGCGCAGCAGTTCGAGGCCGAAGCCGGCCGACGTGGTCACGTAAAGCGTGGCGGGCAGCCCCAGGGGCAGGTTGATGCTGGCCGCGGTCTCGCTGGCGGAGCCGGCGGTCAGGCCCTTTTCCTGGGCATGGAAGGCCTTGAGCGTGGCCGCAGCGTCCGTCGTGGCGGCCACGAAGACGACCTCGTCCACCACCTCGCACTTGCGACGCATGGCGCCGGCGATCGCCGCGCGTTGCACGCCCGGGAGCTGCTCGACCACGGCCAGCAGCTCCTCGGCTTGCGTCACGACGTCGGCATAGAGCCGCTTGCCGCGGTTCCGCTTCCAGCGCTCGATGCTCACCAGCACCTTGGCCTGGGTCTTCTCGCCGAAGCCCGGCAGGTCGACCAGGCGGTTCTCCAGGCAGGCGTACTCGAGCTCGCCGACGGTCGTGATGGCGAGGCCGTCATGGATGGCCTTGACCTTCTTGGCGCCCAGACCGGGGATCTCCAGCATGTCGAGCAGGCCCGCGGGCGTGTTCGCCTTCAGGGTCTCGTAGGCGGCCAGCTTGCCGTCGCGCAACAGCTCCTGGACGTCGGATTGAAGGCCCGCTCCAATGCCTTTGACCGCCTTCAGGTCCTTGGCCTCCGGAGGCCAAGGGCCTTCATAGCCTTCCAGCGCGCGGGCGCCGTTGGCATAAGCCCGGACCTTGAACATGTTCTCGCCGGCCAGGTCCAGCAGGAGGGCCTGTTCTTCGAGGACGGCAACGACGGCGGTGCGATCCATCAGCTTACTGCCAGGTGATCATGTCGACTTGGAGCAACCGCCCCTTCAAGTCGTACTTCGCCGCGAGCTGGTAGGTGCCGTTCTTCATGAACGCCTCGACGGCCATCAACTTCTGGTCGCCGTCGAAGTAACCGCGCGGGCGCAGCTTCGTGCGCATGGCGGCGGCGTCCAGCGCCTCGTCGCCAGGCAGCTCGAAGTGGTGCAGCACGGCGATCTGGTCGGCCGCGCGCTCCAGCACGCCGGCCGGGAACTGATCGGGCTCGACCGGCAGGGGGTTCAGGCGGTAGAGCTGCACCAACATGGTCTTGTCCTTGGCGCTCAGGGGCACGCTCAGGGTGGCGCCGCCCTTGCCGTCGGTAGGCTGGAGGTGCGTGGCCGTCACCTTGCGCTTCTCTTGCTTGGTGAAGCGCGCAAGCGCCGCCGTCAGGTCCAGCGCGGGCGTCTCGGCCAGCGCCACGGCCCGTCCGGCCTCCAGGCTCGCCGCGGGCAGGGCCGCATGGCCGCAACCGGCCAGGGTCAGGAGCAACAACGCGGAAACGACATGGCGCATGGGGACCTCCACCTGCTGGGGCGACCCCACCATTATAGCCTAAATTTAACCTAACCTTGCCCCAGGCTTAAAAAATCTCGCAAGGCGCGGCGGCCGTTCTCGAAGGCGATTTCCGCCAGCGGCGGCAGCTCGGCAAGCTTGAACCAACACGCTTCCGTGGTTTCGGCGCTGAGCGCCAGCGTGCCGCCGACCGGGCGGGCCAGGAAGAAGATGTTCAGGCTGTGGTGCCACAACATGGGGTCCGAACCCGGCCGGTAGGTGTCGACGTACATGCCCAACTGGCGGTCCAGCACCACCTCGAGCCCGGTCTCCTCCAGCACCTCGCGGCGAGCGCCGTCGGCGGGGTGCTCATTGGCTTCCAGGAAGCCGCCGGGCAGGTCCCAGCAGCCGCGGAAGGGATCCTTCGCGCGGCGCACCAGCAGCACGCGCCCCGCCTCCACCACCACGGCCCCGGCGCAGGGCTTGGCGTTCTCGTACCACAGCCGGTCGCAGGTGGGGCAGCGATCGCGCAGCCGCTCCTCCGCCATCACCGACTCCGTGGCCGTCCCGCAACGTGGGCAAAATGCAAAGGTTCCCATCCCGGGCAGTCTAGCAAACGGCGCGCCGTCGCGACAACGCTCGACCCCTGGCCGGCCGCCGCGGTAGAATGGCGGGCCGCAGCATTGCAACGTCGCAACAAGGATCCCCGCATGAACGTCTCCGTCGCCGCCTTGCCCGCCCACCAGGTGGAGGCCGAAGGCCTGATCGTCGGCGTGCCGGAAGGCACCACGACCCCCGCGGGCGCGCTCGCGGCGTTGGATGCGGCGACGGGCGGGGTGATCGCGGAGGTGCTGGGCAGCGCCACCTTCGCCGGCAAGGACGGGCAGGTCGAGGTGGTCTACCCCCTGCGCGGCGCCAAGGCGAAGCGCCTGGCCCTGGTCGGGCTGGGCAAGGACGCCTTGACCCCCGAGACCTGGCGCCAGGCCGTGGCGGCCGGCATGGACGCGCTGCGCGGCAAGGTCCGGACGGTCGCGCTGTTGCTGCCCGATGGCCTGGACGCCGCCACCACCCCCACCGTCGAAGGCGCGGTGCTGGCCGGCTACAAGTTCGAGGCCTACCACACCAAGAAGGACGACGACGATCGCCGCTTTACCGGCCTGACCGTCGTCGGCGGCGACGAGGCGGCGGCCCAACGCGCTGCCCAGTTGGCCGCGGCCGTGTGCTGGGTGCGCGACCTTTCCAACATGCCGGGCAACGTGCTGCCGGTGCCGGAGCTGCTCACGCGCGCGTGTGCGTTCGTGGAGGAGGCCGGCATCACCGTGAAGGTGATCGACGGCGACGACGTCTTGAAGCAAGGCTTTGGCCTGTTGGAGGCGGTGGGCCGCGGCAGCCAGTACCTGCCCGCCTTCCTGATCGCCGAGTATCGCGGAGCGGGTGACGACGCCCCCTGGACGGCCCTGGTGGGCAAGGGCATTACCTTCGACACCGGCGGCGTCTGCATCAAGCCGCGCGCCGGCATGGAGGAGATGAAGACCGACATGCACGGCGTCGCGACCGTGCTGGGCGCGCTGCGCGTGATCGCGGAGCGGAAGCTGCCGCTGAACGTGGTGGCGCTCTGCCCGATGGCGGAGAACATGCCCGACGGCGATGCCTACAAGCCGGGCGACATCTTCAAGGCGTACAACGGCCTGACGGTCGAGGTGTTGGACACGGACGCCGAGGGCCGCCTGATCCTGGCGGACGCCCTGGCCTACGCCGTCAAGCACTATCAGCCCAAGGCGATGGTCGACGTCGCCACCCTGACGGGCTCGATCATCATGGCCCTGGGCTACGAAGCCACCGGGCTGTTCTCCAACAACGACGAGCTCTCGCGGGCCTTGTTGGCCTCCGGCACGGAGACGGGCGAGCGCCTCTGGCGCATGCCCACCTGGGACGTGTACGCGGAGAACATCCGCAGCGACATCGCCGACGTGCGCCACATCGGCAAGGCCAAGGGCGACGCCATCACGGCGGCCATGTTCCTGAAGCGCTTCGTGGGCGACACGCCGTGGGCCCACCTGGACATCGCCGGCCCCTCCTGGCTGGCCGAGGCCAAGACGTACCACGCCAAGGGCTCGACGGGCGTCGGCGTGCGCCTGCTGGTGGATTGGCTGGAGCGCAATTAGCGCGGCGGCCCCTCGTAGCGGTTGTCATTCCAGCGGCAGCGCCAAGGCGGCTTCGGCTGGACCGTTTCCCGGTTGTCGCGGAAGGCGCAACGCGCCACCATGCAGCCGGCCTCTCCGGGCTCCCGGCCGTACCCTTCGTCGTCCCACGCCACGCCGATCGCATTCGCCTCGAAGCGGCTGTTGCGAACGACCAGGCGGCCCCGCGACGCGTCGATGCCCTTCGCCAGCCCGACGAATTCGCAGGCTTCCACCCACAGCGCCCCCGTCGTCGTCAGGCCGACGGCGCCTGACCCCGTGAAGCGGCACCCGACGACGGTGCCGGGCACGCCCGCGTCCCCCGCTGCCCGCACGCCGTCGGCCATGTCGAAGCTGCACCCCTCCACCAGGTAGGCGCCCCCTTGCATCCCCAGCAGGTGCGGCCGCTCGCCTCCGCCCACCAAGCGCTGCCAGAATCCCTGGTGGGGCCGGACCTCGACGCCCCTTAATTGAAAAAGCCCCGGCCCCCGGTGGTTCAACAGGCACCGACCACTGGCGCCCAGGCCTTCCAGCGTCGTAAGTTCCCTTCCGGCGCCTTCCAGCGTGATGCCGGCCGGCAGGGCCAACTCGCCTTCGAAGCGATACAAACCCGGTTGCAACCGGACGGTCGTCCCGGGCGCCGCCTCTTCTAGCGCGTGCCGCCAGGCCGCCCCGGGCGCCAGCTCGATCGTGAGGGGCGCCAGCACCGGGGCCAGCCCGGAGTCCACGGCCAAGGCAGGGGCCAGGCCCTCCTGGGGGCACAGAGGGCAGCCCGGCCCATCCGACGGCAAGGGCAGCAGGCAGGTGGCGCATTGCACCGCGGCAACCTCCAAAGGAAAAGGGGCGGGTCAAGCGACCCGCCCCTCTTGGACTTGCTGGCCTAAGCGCCGGCCTTGGCTTCCTGCTTCGGCTCGCCGGACTCCTCGCCCTTCATGCCGAAGACGACCTTGTCGCCGTCCTTCCTGGCAAGAATGGTGCCCTTCTTGAGCACGCCGGCCAGGATTTCCTCGGCCAACGGGTCCTCGATCAGGCGCTGGATGGCGCGGCGGAGCGGACGGGCGCCGTAGGCCGGGTTGTAGCCTTCCTTCGCGAGGTACGCGTGCACCTCGTCCGTGAGCTCCAACTCGTAGTCCTGCTCCTGAAGGCGGTTGCGCACCTCCTTGAGCATGACGTCGACGATCGTGGTGATCTCCGCCTGCGACAGCGGGTGGAAGACGATGATCTCGTCGATGCGGTTGATGAACTCCGGGCGGAAGTTGTTCTTCAGCTCGTCCATCACGACGTCCTTCATCTTCCGGTACTTGTTGTCCTCGCCGCCGGTCTGGAAGCCCAGGCCCGACCCCTTCTCGATGGCGCGGGCGCCGATGTTGGAGGTCAGGATGACGATCGTGTTCTTGAAGTCCACGACACGGCCCTTGGCGTCCGTCAGGCGGCCATCTTCCAGGATCTGGAGCATGATGTTGAAGGCATCCGGGTGGGCCTTCTCGATCTCATCGAAGAGCACGACGCTGTAGGGCTTGCGGCGGACCGCTTCCGTCAGCTGGCCACCCTCGGAATAACCGACGTAGCCCGGGGGCGAGCCGATCATCTTCGAGACCGCGTGCTTCTCCATGTACTCCGACATGTCGATGCGGATCATCGCCTCTTCGGCGCCGAAGAACAGGCCGGCCAGAGCCTTCGCCAGCTCGGTCTTACCCACGCCGGTCGGGCCGGAGAAGATGAAGGAGCCGATCGGGCGCTTCGGGTTCTTGAGGCCCACGCGGGCGCGGCGGATGGCGCGCGAGATGGAGTGGATGGCGTCGTGCTGGCCGATGACCCGCTTGTGCAGATCGTCTTCCATATTCAGAAGCGCCGCCGTCTCGCCGTCCGTCATCTTCTTGACCGGGATGCCGGTCCAGGCGGCGACGATGTGGGCGATTTCCTCCTCGTCGACGACCGGGCTGGTGGCCTGGCCGCGCTCCGAGCGCCACTCCGCGGCGATGTCGCGGATGCGGTCGCGGACCGACTGCTCCTGGTCACGCAGCTGGGAGGCCTTCTCGAAGTCCTGGGCGCGGATGGCCGCTTCCTTTTCCTTCGTGAAGTTGCGCAGCTCCTTCTCCAACTCCTTCGCCGCGGGCGGCAGGGAGCTGGTGCGGAGGCGGACGCGGCTGGAGGCCTCGTCCATCAAGTCAATCGCCTTGTCCGGCAGGAACCGGTCGGAGATGTAGCGGTCTGCCAGCTTGGCCGCGGCCACCAGGGCCTCGTCCGTGATTTGCAGGCGGTGGTGGGTCTCGTAACGCTCGCGCAGGCCCTTGAGGATTTCGATGGTCTCGTCCACGGAGGGCTCGTTCACGTTGACCGGCTGGAAGCGGCGCTCCAGCGCGGCGTCGCGCTCGATGTGCTTGCGGTACTCGTCCAGCGTGGTGGCGCCGATGCACTGCAGCTCGCCGCGGGCCAGGGCGGGCTTGAGGATGTTGGCCGCGTCGACCGCACCTTCCGCCGCGCCGGCACCGATCAGGGTGTGGAGCTCGTCGATGACCAGGATGATGTTCCCGGCCCCGCGGATCTCTTCCATGATTTTCTTCAGGCGCTCTTCGAACTCGCCGCGGTACTTCGTGCCGGCAACCAGGGAACCGATGTCCAGGGTCACGACGCGCTTGTCCGCGAGGATGTCGGGCACTTCGCCCACGGTGATCTTGAGGGCCAGGCCCTCGGCGATGGCGGTCTTACCGACGCCGGGCTCGCCAATCAGGACGGGGTTGTTCTTGGTGCGGCGGCCCAGGATCTGGATGACGCGCTCGATTTCCTTCTCGCGGCCGACGACGGGGTCGAGCCGGTGCTCTTCCGCCATCTGCGTGAGGTTGGAGCCGAACTCGTCCAGGGTGGGGGTCTTCGAGCGGTGTTGGCCGGTGGTGCTGGTGGTGGCGTTCTCGCCGAGCATGCGGATCACGTTGGAGCGGACACGGCTGAGGTCGACGCCGAGGTTCTCGAGCACGCGGACGGCGACGCCTTCGCCTTCGCGGATCAGGCCCAGGAGCAGGTGCTCCGTCCCGATGTAGTTGTGGCCCAGCTGGCGCGCCTCATCCCAGGCGAGCTCCAGCACGCGCTTGGCGCGGGGGGTGAAGGGGATCTCCACGGCGACGAAGCCCGAGCCGCGGCCGATGATCTTCTCGACCTCGATGCGCGCGTCCTTCAGGCTGACGCCCAGGCTCTTCAACGTCTTGGCGGCTACGCCCGTCCCCTCGCCGATGAGGCCGAGCAGAATCTGCTCCGTGCCGACGAAGTTATGGCCGAGCCTTCGAGCTTCTTCCTGGGCCAACATAATAACCTTGATGGCCTTTTCGGTGAACCTCTCGAACATGCGACACCCCCTTTGCTACGATTTTTCCAACCCGCCTGCACTCCGAGGGTGACGTAAAGCGTTACTGGCTCTAACTTCTGCTCTCGGAACTCACGTCTATTTTACCACAAGGGCATGAGCACCAACCGTGCCTGAAGGCACCAATTCTTGTGCATCAGTCCATTGTCCGCGCCGTGCGGCGCCATACCTTAGCATGGCCCTCCCGGAGCGGCAAGGCACGCCCGAAGGCCCTGGTTTCATGCTTGATCCCCGACCTCGTCGGTGGTCTCGCGGATGCGTTGCTTGAGATCCTTGATTTCGGTTTGCCGCGCCATCTTCAAGTACTCGAGCTCTTCAAGCTTCCGTTGGATCGCCATCAGCTCTTGCTCCTTGTAGACCTTGAGGTCTTCCAGCTCGTTCTGGAGCCGGATGATTTTCTCGACGCCCGCCAGGTTGATACCCAGTTCTTGGGTCAATTGTTGGATGTAGATCAGCCGTTCGATGTCATGTTGCGAGTAAAGGCGGTTCTTGCCCTGGCGCTTGGGAGCCACCAGGCCGCGCCGTTCGTACAACCGCAGCGTTTGCGGGTGCATGTTCACCAGTTCCGCGGCGACGCTGATAATGTACAGCGGCCGATCGTTGGGGTGCATGTCGGACAAGGGGGAACCCTCCTTAGGCTAGGCGGACAGCTTCACTTCCGAGACGCCGCCGCGCTTCGAAACCTCGATGGTGGTATTGAACGCATCTTTCAGCTCTTTGACGTGGGTGATGACCAGGATGCGCCTGAAATCGCCGCTCACGGCGTTGATGGCTTCGACCAGGCGCTCGCGGCCCTTCTCGTCTTGGGTGCCGAAGCCTTCGTCGATGACCAGGGTTTGGAGCCGCGTGCCGGCCCGCCGGGCCAACAGCTTGGAGAGCGCCAGGCGCAGGGCGAAGTTGACCCGGAAGGCCTCGCCCCCGGAGTACATCTCGTAGTTGCGCGTGCCGACCTCGTCGGAGATATAGATCTCGAGCGTCTCGCCGACGCCGCCGGTCTTCTTCTCCTTCTGGGTGGCCAGCCGCACGTGCATGCGGTTGTCCGTGATGCGGGCCAGCAGACGGTTCGCCTCCTCTTCCAGCTCCGGCAACGCGTTCTCGATGATCAAGGCCTGGATGCCGTTCTTGCCGAAGGCCTCCGCCAGCTCCTTGTAGGTGCGGGCCTCGTCGAGGGTCTTCAGCCAGGCAGCCTGCTTATCCGCGAGGCGCGCCTCCAGCGCGTCGAGCCGGGCGATCTCGGCCTCCAGCTTGCCCACCTCTTCGTGGCGCTGCCGCAACTGGCCCGTGAGCCGCTCCAACTCGACAGTGGCCGCTGCCAGCTCTTGCTGCCAATAAGGCAGGCGGTCGAGCTTCCGGCGCTGGCCTTCCAGCTGCAAATCGATCTCCGCGATCCGGCGGGCCTGGTGCTCCGCCTCCTTCTCCAGCCGCGCTTGCAGCGTGCCCGCGCTCTCCAGCCACAGCAGCTGCTTCTGCAGTTCGTGGAAGCGTTCGCGGGCGCCTGCCAGGCCCTTGAGCCGGGCCTGCACGTCCGCCATGGCGGCGGCGTCGTGCCCCACCGCCTTGGCTTGCGCGTCCAGGGAGGCCAGCCGGGCGTCCCATTCGGTCGTGGCGGCGGCCTCACGGGCCGCGAGGTCTGCCAGCGCGGCTTCAAGGACGGGCAGGCGGGCTTCCAGCTTGGCGATCGCCCCCAACGCTTGTTCCAGCTGCCACGCCTTCGCTTCCGCCGACCGCAAGTCCGCGACCCGGGCGGAGAGCACGGCCTGCTGCGCGGGGTCGAAGCCCAGTTCGGCGATGGCGCGCGCCACCTCGTCGCGTTCCGCGGCCAGGGCAACAGGAGCGGGCGGCGCGGCGGCGGCCAGCTCGGCGTCCAGGGCGTCCGCTTCGGCTTGGGCCTTGGCGAGCTCGGCCAGGCGTTGGCGCAGCTCGCCCAGCTTCTCCTGGGCAGGTGCGCGCCGCTCCAGCTCGCGCATCAGCTCCGCGTAGCGCGTGCGGGTCTCTTGCCGCTGGCGCTCGGCCTCGGCCGCCGCGTGCTCGTGGCGGCCGATCTCGGCCTCCAGAGCGTCGATTTCCTGTTCGTAGGCCCGCCGGATGCCGGCCAGGCGCTCGTCGTCCAGCTCCGTCTGGCAAAGTGGACAGGCGTGGGAGCGATCGATCACCGCCGTCGCGCGGCCGCCGCCGTGGACCTCCAGCTCCACCGCCAGCTGGGCCAGCTTGGCTTCCACGGCGCGGATGCGGCCACGGTCGGCCTCGATGGCGGCTTCCGCGCGCTCCTTGGCGGCCTTGTAGCCGAAGCCCTTCTCCTTGACCCGGTCCTGCTCGACCGCGGCGTTCTCGTAGCGCTTCAGCGCTGCCTCCAGCTCCTCGCTGGCCTTCGCCACGGCGGGCAATTCGGCGGCGGCGGCCCGGGCGCGGGCCAGCCGGGCCTCGCGCTGCTTGTGTTCTTCCTCGTGGCGCAGGCGCGCCAGCTCGATCCCGCGTTCCGCCGTGGCCCGGCGGTCGTCGAGCTGACGGAAGCGACCGGCCAACTCGAGGTGAGCGGCCTCCGCCTCGCGGGCCTTGATCAGCTGGGCGCGAGCCAGTTCGATTTGCTCGCGGTCGGCGGCCACGGCCTGGTGTTGCTGGCGCTCGCGCGTAAGCGTCCCCAGCTCCGCCTCCAGCCCCTTGCGCTCCATGGCGAGCGCATGGCCGGCCGCCTGGGCTTCCTGCCGGGCCTGGGCCTGGAGGCGCTCGATGCCGTGCAGGGCGTCCGCCCGGGTGCGATGGGCCTGGTCTTCGGTCGACAAGGCCTCGAAGGTGGCATGGTCGGCCTCGATCGCCTCCCGGCGGTCCAGCTCCAGCCGGGCGGTCGCCATTTTGCGCGCATGGGCGGCGATTTCTTCGCCCAACCGGGCTTGCTCGCCCTGGGCCGCGCCGCGGGCCTGCTCGGCCGCCGCGATCTCATCTTGGGCGGCCTTCAGGCCCGTTTCCTCGCCCAGCAGGCGGCGGTGCCGATCGCCGGCCAGTTGCAACAGGCCGTCCACGGAGGTTGCGGCCTCGCGGGCGGAGGCCAGCTGGTCCAACGTCTCGGCGCGCGCCGTAAGGAGCGTGCGCACCTCCGCTTGCTCGGCTTCCAGCGCGTCAGCGCGAGCCTGCGACGCCTTCCAGCGGTCACGTGCCTTCTGGGAAAGCTCGTCATAGTGCTGCAAGCCCAGGATCTCGCCCAGCAGCGCCTTGCGGTCCCGTGGCGTCTTGGTGGTGAACTGGTCCGCGCGGCCTTGCAGGATGAAGGCGGAGTTCACGAAGGTCTCGTAGCCCATGCGCAGCACGGCGTTGATGCGGGCCTGGGTCTCGCGCACGCCCGTGCCCTCCAACGACACGTACTCGCCGTCCGGCGCCAGCTGCGCGAAGGTCACCTGGGTCTGGGCGCCCTTCTTGCGGGTGCGGCGGCGCACCACCTTGTAGGTCTGGTCGCCGGTCTCGAAGACCAGCTCCACCCACATCTCCGGCTGGCCCAACCGGATCAGCTCGTCGGCGCCGGCGCGGGCGCGGTCCCAGAGCGCGTAGGTCATGGCGTCCAGCAACGTGGACTTGCCCGCCCCATTCGGGCCGCTCAGCACGGCGCTGTGGACCCCCGTCAGGTCGAGGTCCAGGGTCGCATAGCTCATGAAGTCCTGGAGCCGCAGCAGCATCGGAATCATAACTCTTCGGCCATCAACTCGCGCGCCCCCGCCAGCAGCAGCTCCGCGCGCTCGCCCAGCTCCGGCTTCAGCGCCAGATACTTCTCCAGCGCCACCAGCGGCGAGCCGGAAAGGGCTTCCGTCAGCTCCGGGTGCCGACCGCGCGTCGTTCCCGGGATCAGCTCCGGCCGCCAGACCACGTCGAAGGCGCCCGTGAGCGCCTCGGAAACGGCGCGCTCGTCGATCATGTTGGCGCGCTCCGCCTGCAAGGTGTAGGCAAGCCGCACCGCGGCGCCTTCGATGTCGGTGCGCCGGATGCCGGCCACGAGGTCATCGGTCGGGCTGATGCTGTCCATCAGGTCGACCTTCACGGTCTTGAAGGGCCGCACGGTGATCGGCACGCGCACATGGGTGGTCTTGCCGCGCTCGACGGTCACGTCCATGAAGCCCTTGTCGTCCGACTCCTCGCCGAAGTCGATCCGATCGAGGCTGCCCGGGTAGACGCAGCACGGGCCTTCGCCGATGACCTGGTGCTTGTGGATGTGCCCCATCGCCACGTAGTCGAAGGCCGGCTGGGCCAGCGACGCCAGGGGCAGCGTCAGGCCCTTGCCCAGCATGAGGTCTCGTTCCGAGCCGAGGGACGCGCAGTCGATGCTCAAATGCGCCGTCAGCACGGCCGGAATGGTCGGGTCCACGTCGCCGGCCAGGCTGACGAGGATTTCGTCGATCACGTTCTCCAGCAGCCGTTCCGACTCGTGCAAGGTGCGCGGCACGTGGGCCTGGCGGGCCATCAGGAAGCCGCGAGACAGATGTGGCATGCCAGCCACCTGGAGGGGGCCCTGCCGGGTCTTGATCGTGACCATCTCCGGCCGCCGGAAGATGGTCACGTCTTCCAGCTCCAGGGAGGCGTAGATGTCGAGGGGGTTGGCGTCGCCATGGCGCGCCGGTTGGTCATGGTTGCCCACCAACAGGACCACCTGGATGCCCGCGCTCGTCAGGCGGCGGATGCGCTTCGCGAACTCCCGCTGCTGGGTGGGGGACGGGTCTTTGGTCTTGTAGATGTCGCCCGCCACCAGGAAGACGTCGGCGGCTTGGGCGATCGCGTAGGCGACCACCTGGTCCAGGCTCGCCAGGTAGTCCTCCAGGCGCGCGTGCAACCCACTGGTCGGGTTCCAGCGCCCGTAGTTCTCTACGCCGATGTGGAGGTCGGCGGTGTGGATCATCCGGATGGGCAACATGGCCGCCTATTATAAAAGGACTTGATACTGGTCGTGTAAATTGGTCTTTGATTCTAACCGTCAACGATCGGCGTGTCAAGCCTGTAACGCTTGATACCAGGCCATTTTCAGCCGACAAATGCTTTATTAACAATCTTGACATATGGAAGATACGCACGATTGATATCAAAGTTGTGAAATGGACCGGTTGGTGGAGGATCTGGGCGGAATTCGCAACATAACCGCCAGAAATCGGCCGCCATCGATCTTGCGTTGCGCAACATATTTTCATATTCTGGACCCCGCGCCGCGTTCGTCAGAAAGGATCCCGCCGTCCGATGAACCAGTTGGAGGAAACCACGGAGCCCAGCCTCCGCGAGGAATACGCCCGCTACTTCTTCTCGTTGTTCGACGCCTGCCTCCACGAGGATGCGATCGGCCAGCGGCAGGCCCAGGCCCAGTTGGAGGAAGCCTTGACTCGCGTGGGTCCGCTACCCGTCTAACGGGACGCGTCGACCCCGCCCTACCGCCCCGGTCCTCTCGCGAGGATCGGGGCGGTAGCGTTGGTGCTAGCCTGAACGACAAACGTTCCGGTGCGTGGTAGGATCGACCACCGTTTAACCGAAGATTAGAGAGGCTTGAAAGCAACTATGAGCGTGAACGTGGCGGAGAACAAAGGACTCGAAGACGTCGTCGTAGGCCCTTCGGGCATCAGCTCGATCATCGATGACGTGCTGACCTACCGCGGCTATAGCATCGACGACCTCACGGACAACGCCACCTGCTTCGAGGAAATCGTGTTCCTCCTGTGGCAGGGCCGCCTGCCCAAGCAGGCCGAGCTGGATGCCCTCAAGCAGAGCATCACCGAAGGTGCCGCCGTGCCCAAGGAAGTCATGGACATCGTCCGCAGCTTCCCCAAGACCGCCAACCCGATGGACGTGCTGCGCACCGCCGTTTCCGCCCTGGGCATCTACGATCCCCAGAACGACGAGACCTCCGCGGAAGCCAACATGGCCAAGGCCACCCGCTTGCAGGGCCAGCTCGCCACGCTGATCACCGGCTTCGAGCGCCTGCGCAACGGCCAGGAGCCGTTGGCGCCCAAGCCCGGCCTGACGCTGGCCGCCAACTTCCTCTACATGCTCAAGGGCGCCGACCCGGACAGCGTGGCCGTGAAGGGCTTCGAGAAGGCCTTGATCCTGCACGCCGACCACGAGTTCAACGCCAGCACGTTCGCGGCGCGCCAGACGGCCTCGACGCTGTCGGACATGCACTCTTGCATCACCTCCGCCATCGGCACGCTCAAGGGCCCCCTGCACGGTGGCGCCAACACCGCCGTGATGGCGATGCTGACGGAAGTCGGCACGGCCGAGAACGCGGAGCCCTGGATCAAGGACGCGCTCGCCAAGAAGAAGAAGATCATGGGCTTCGGCCACCGCGTGTACGAGAACGGCGACCCGCGCGCCAAGCACCTGCGTCAGATGTCCAAGGAATTGGCCGAGCGCACGGGCGACCCCAAGTGGTACCAGATGTCGATCAAGATCGACGAGGTCGTGAAGGCCGAGAAGGGCCTGCTGACCAATGTGGACTTCTACTCGGCGTCCACCTACCACTACATGGGCATCCCGGGCGACCAGTTCACGCCCATCTTCGCGCTGAGCCGCCTGTCCGGCTGGGCCGCTCACGTGATGGAGCAGTTGGCTAACAACCGCCTGATCCGCCCGCGCGCTGACTACACGGGGCCCGCCGCGCAGAAGTACGTGCCCGTCGACAAGCGCTAACGCGTCTTCTTAACCTTCCAAATCAGCACCGATCCAGGTTTTCTGGATCGGTGCTTTACTGTGAATTGTTTGTATCTTAAGATGGAGTTAAACAAGTTTCCGGCTGAACACCCCGATAACAAATTCGTATCCCGGGAGCGAGGAGGCTCACCCCATGCATCGCCAGATGATGCGCACCATCGCCGGTGGCTTAATTGCAGCCCTGATCCTCGCCGGTTGCGGCAAGGACCGGCTGACCACTGGCCCTATGGGCAGCTCCAGCACGGTGGACCTGGTCCGCCGCGGCCCCGGCGGCACCACGCGCTTCATGGCGCGCAACGTGCTCTATCGCCTGGACCCCACGTGCTCGATGTTCCTCACGGACATGAACGCCGACGTGGTCCTCAAGGACCCTTCGATGCCCTTCGTGCCGGCGAACAAGAGCGACTTCTCGATGCAGATCCACCACGCCGTGGTGGACAAGGACGCCGGCAGCCTGACGGCGCTGATGAACAACTACGTCTTCAACGACGCGGACTCGCCGTTGCGCAAGCTTAAGATCGAGTTCAAGGGCACCAAGATCGTCATGGGTGGCGAGATGAAGCAGCTCGGCCTCTGGAACGGCTTCCAGATGGAGGGCACGCTCGATCCGACGCCGGACGGCCTGATCCGCATGACCCCGACCATGATCAAGGCCAAGGGCGTGCGCGTGGATGGCTTGCTGAACCTGTTCGGCATCGAAATGGCCAAGCTCATGAAGACCAAGGAAGAAAAGGGCGTGATCATGCACGGCAACGAGATCCTGATGGATCCCGCGCGCATGTATCCGCCGCCTACCTTGCTCGGGCGGATCACGCTGGTGGGGATCCGCAACAACCGGCTGCATATCGAGTTCGACGACGGCAAGGCCAAGCCCTGGCCCACGGACATGTACATCAAGGACGCGCATGCGTGCCTGCTGATGTGGGGCGGCGACGTGTTGATCAACGCGGCGCTCAACTTGAACGCCAAGATGCAGATCGTCGACAGCACGCCCGCGACGCCGATGATCTTCGCGCTGGACAAGTACCGCGAGCAACTCGAGGCCGGCTTCGTCGTCCCGACGCGCGATGGCGGGATGTTGGCTTACGTGCCTGACATTACGAACTACGACGAGGACCTGGGTCGCTTCAGCCCGCCGACGTTCCCCATCCCGGGCATCAAGAACGCCCAGCCGGATGCAGGCCTGGCCGGCACCGACGCGGCCCCTCGCAACTAACACCTCACACAAAAACAGGAGGCGTGGATCACCCGATCCACGCCTCCTGGCCTGTGTTGGAGCGTCCCGCTCCCGATGAGGTTCCAAGGAGAAGGGGAAGGCAAGCAGCCACCCCTCGCAAGTGAATCGATTATGCGCCCGCGGTCCTCAAGAAGCCGTGCGCGCCGTCACACGGCGCAGGAACGGCAGCTTGGCGGCCACTTCCAGCACCCGCGTGCGGTCTTCCGGCGCCAGGCCGCCGCAGAGCACCACCAAGGGGGCGTACAGCAGCGCGCCCAGCGGCAGGCCGACCAGCAATGCCAGCTGGGCCGACAGCCCGTGCGTGGCGGCCCAGACGCCCGCGCCCATCAGGACGGCGGCCAGCGCCACGCTCGGGAAGCGGCGCACGTCCGGGCCCACGCCGCCCAGCAGCTTGCCCGCGAAGTAGGCCCCCGGCGGCAGCACCAGCAGCTGCGACACCGCGGTGGCGATCGACGCCCCCACCAGGCCGTAGCCCGGCACCAGCAAGGCCATCAAGGCGATGTTGACGATCGCCGCCATCAGACCGATCCAGACCATGAAGCGCTGGCCCTCCACCGCGTACAGGACGCTTGAAGCCGGGAAGCCGAAGGCGTTGACGAGGGCGGACGCCGCGAGCAGGATCGCGAGCACCGGCGCCATTGGGGCGTAACTCGCGCCGTAAAGCGTGGTCACCAGGGGCACCGCCAGGGCCGCACCGCCCGCCGCCACCGGCAGCGCCATAATGGCCATCCAGCGGCCGGCCAGGTGGTAGATGCGCGCCACCTCGTCGAGCTTGCCGCTGCCGAAGCTGCGCGACATCGAAGGAATCAAGAGGCCCACCAGCGTGCCCGGGATCAGCTTCATCGCCATGGTGGCGAGGCCGAAGGCCATGGCGAAGTAAGCCACCTCCTGGTGGGGCCGCCAGAGGCCCAGGAAGAACACGGCCGAGCGCTGCCAGACCACCGCGTCCAGGATGATCAAGAACATCAGGGAGCGGCTGTAGCCCGCGAGGATGCGCCGGCGCTCCGGCGAGACGCCCAGGCGGAACCAGCCGGGCTGCCAGGCGGCCAGCGTCTGGGCGTAGAGCAGGCAGGCCGCGATCGCCGCCACGGCCGACACGGCGAGCAAGCCCTCGATGCCCGTCCCGAGCGCCAGGCAAGCCAACGACCCCACCACCATGACGCCGGTGTAGGTGGCGGTCGCCAGCGCGACCCGGCCGTAGCGCTGCAGCCCCTGGCAGGCCGCGGTCAGCAGCGCCATGGCGGAGGTCGGCAGGATCGCAAGCGCCGCGACGGGCATCAAGGTCAACATGTGCGGCTCGCGGTAGGCCGCCGCGGCCCAGGGGCCGGCCAGCAGCCAGGCCACCATGACCACCAGGCCGTTGATCAGCAACCGGCCAAGCCCGTACGCCAGCACGCCGCCCGCTTCTTCCTGGTCGCCACGGCCCAGGGCCTCGGCCATGTACTTCATGGTCGTGGTGACCAGGCCCAGGTTCACGAGGATCGCTGCCATCGCGAAGAACCAGGTCACGAGGCTGTAGGTGCCCATGCCGGCGGGACCGAGCCAGCGCGCTATCACGGCCGTCAGCACCAGGCTCGAAGCGGCGTTGCAGGCGATCGTCAGGAAGTTGTAGCCGGTGGAGCGGGCGACGTTCGAGGCGGAAGACATGGAGAAACCTTTCAGGATGCGCGGGGCAGCTCGTGCTCGCCCAGCGTACGGACCAAGCGGGCGGGCACGCCCGCAATCAAGCTGTTGGGGGGGAACGAATGTGTGACCACGGCGTTGGCGCCGACCACGCAGTTGTCGCCGAGCTCCACGCCCTTGACGATCGTCACGCCGCCGCCGATCCAGACGTTGCGGCCGATGCGCACGGGCTTCGTGACGTAGCCCTGGGCGTGGTACGGGAGCGCCGGGTCGGCGATGGCATGGTCGTGGTCGCGGATCGACACCCGCTCCGCGATCAGGCAGTCGTCGCCGATCTCCAGCTGTTCGAGCGCGCTGAACGTGCACCAGGGCCCGATGTGGACGTCCCGGCCGATGGCAAGCCGGGCGCCCCGGTCGGCCTTGAGCTCGCAGCTCATGCGCAGGCGCGTCCGCGCGCCGAGCACCACGTCCGCGTCCTGGTCGAGGCGCCAGAGCGTGCCAGGCTCCAGCCACGCGTCGGGCGCCAGCCGCAGGCGCGGGTGGCGCGCCTCCAGCAGGGCGCGGCGGCCACGTTCCAGCCAGGCGGAGAGCCGCTGGTCTAACCGGCCCAGGGCCAGGTAGAGGGCTTTCATGCGAGCCTCCGGACCTGGCTCATGGCGTTGCGCCCCTGGTGCTGGGTGGCGGCGTTGAGGTACTGGCGCTCCGTGGCTGCCGCGATCACGGGCAGCGAGAAGCTCGCGTGCACGTGCTCGCGCGCGGCCTCGCCCATGCGCTCGCGCCAGGACGGGTATTGCAAGAGCTCGCGCAACGCCTGCGCCAGGGCCTCCGGGTCGTCGGGCGGCACCAGGTAGCCTGTACGCCCGTGCTGGATGATTTCCGGCACGCCGCCCACGGAGGTGCCCACCACGGCCTTGCCGCAGGCCATCGCCTCCAGGTAGATCATGCCAAAGGGTTCATAGCGTGACGGCGCCACGAAGAGGTCGCAACCGGCATAGTAGCGCGGCAGCGCGTCGTAGGCCACGTGGCCCATGAAGCGGACGTTGTCGAGCGCCCCCAGGGCTTCCAGGCGGTTCCTGAGCACGCCCAGCAGTGCCTGGCCGTTGGGCCCGGTGTCGGTGCTGAAGCCTGCCATCACCAGCACGGCCTCGGGGTGAGCGGCGCGGACCTGGCCGAAGGCCTCGATCAAGGCCTCCACGCCCTTGCGGCGCTCGAGCCGGCCCACATAGAGCACGATCGGCGTATCGGGGCCCAGCCCCAACTCCTGGCGGAGCCAGTGCGGATCGTGTGGGGCGAAGCGCTCGGCGTCGATGCCCAGGGGCAGCACGCCGATGCGCGAGAAGCCGAAGTCCTGGCGCGCCTCGCCGGCCAGCGCCGCCGAATTGGCAAGGACCACGTCTCCCCGGCAAATGGTGGCGTGCTCCAGGCGGGCGATGATCCTGGCGTCCAGGTCCATCGGCACGTCGTTGAGGCGCCGCACCAGGGCCGTGTGGGTGTGCAGGCGCACCGCGACGGGGCAACGCGCGGCCAACGCCACGCCCACGCCCCAGCCCTGGTACTCCGGCACCTCCACCACGTCGAAGGCATGGCGCGCGTTCAAGGCCTTGAAGCGGGTGGCGGCTGCTTGGGCGAAGGGCAACGCGCGCATGGTCATGCCCACGTACCCGTTGCCCGCGGGCAAGCGCCAGCGGTCCGGGGTGTCCACCGGCTCCACATGGACCCCCTGGTCCATGAACGGCGCGATCGGTCCCTCCCCGCGGGCGATGACGGTGACGTCATGCCCACGGGCCGCCAGGCCGCTGGCTACGTTGAGCGTGTAAGTGCCGATGCCACCGTGCGAGCCCAGGGTCGGGTACTCGCGGGTGACGAGACAGATCCGCATCGGGCGCGCCGCCTAAGTGGCCGCGGGCACGGCCAGCGGCGGCACCGCCAGGTTGGCCCGCTTGGTCACCCGGGCGCGCAGCGAGAGCGTCCGCACGCCCTGGGCGGCCACACGTGCCGCCTGTAGGAGCTTGGCGGTGCCGCCGGCGTCCGCCAGTTGGCGCTTCCGTTGGACCAGCTCGAGCTCCGCGGCCGCCCAGGCATGCGCCAGCGTGACCTCCGCGTAGTCCAGGCCGGTCGTGCGGACCATGCCGGTGTAGCCGTTGTAGTCCTTGAAGCCCTCGCGCTCCTGGTAGAAGCCGGCCTTCACGTACTCCTCGCGCATCTCCGTGCCGAAGTACGGCGTCATCAGCGAGACGCTGTAGGAGCAGGGGAGCGCCTTGGCGGTCGCGACGGTGTTCCGCACGGACTGCCAGGTCTCTTGCAGCGAGCCCACGATGAAGAAGCCCGTGACGCCGATGCCTACCTTCTGGGCGATCGTCATGTTCTCCAGCGAGCGGCGCAGCGCGTTGCCGTTCTGGTGGATCTCCTTGAGGATCGACTCGTCCACGGACTCCACGCCCGTCATGATGCGCACGAAGCCGGCGTCGCGCAGGGCGACCAGGTCGGACTCGTTCAGCACCTCCAGGTCGGTCTCCGTGGAGATCTTGAACTGCTGCTCGCCCTTCAGACGCTCGGCGATCGCGAGCAGGTGCTTCTTGCGCCAGGAGATGTTGGGGTCGCGCGTCTGGATGTAGCGCGCGCCCAGGCCGCGTAGGTACTCGAACTCCTGCATGACCTTGTCCACCTCGCGGAAGCGCCACTGCTTGCCCTGGTGGACGTAGTAGGGGCACATCGAGCAGCCCTTGGGGCAGCCACGGCTCGTCAGGATGTAGAACACGAAGTCCTCCACCTTGCCGCTGGGGCTGTACTGCGCGATGTCGACGTGGTGCCACGCAGGATAAGGGAGCTCGTCCAATTCCTGGACGTAGGACCAGGAGAAGCAGGCCTTCTTGTCGCCTTGCGGCTCCAAGATGTGGTCGCTGGCCTCGCCACGCAGGTAGGGCATCAGGAGCGCCTCGACCTCACCGTAGAACACGGCGTCGGCCTTGGAGTGCTTGAGCCACTTGGTGTAGGTGGTCTGGCTGGCGTGGCCGAAGACGAAGACCTGCGAGCCCGGGTGGCGGGCTTTCAGCTCGTTCACCAGCGCCAGGTCCGCGTCCAGCGACGCCAGGCTGACGCGCACGCCGATGTGGCTGGCGTGCTCGCCGGCCACGCGGGCGAGCAACGCCTCCCGGTCCCAGCGGTTGCCGATGGCGTCCAGGAAGCGCAGGGACACGCCTTCCTGTTCCGCGATGGCGGCCGCATACAGCAGATCCATCGGGGGCGTGGGCGGCAGGTAGGGCACGCGCCAGCTGGCCTGGTAAGGGCGGGCTACGCCGATCCCGCCGGCCTTGTCGCGATCGCTCACGAATCCGGCGAGCTCCGGGGGGTTGATCAAGCACAGCTTGTGCATGGGGGTACCTCGCTTGCTAGGGTGTGGGGCGCGGAGAGTTAGCGGCCGATGCTGACGTAGGTGAAGCCCAGGGCCTTCATCTTGGCGGGCTCGAACACGTTGCGGCCGTCTACCAGCAGGAACGAGCTGGGGCGCATGGCCAGGCGGACACGGCCCATATCCAGGTCCTTGAACTGCGACCACTCCGTGGCGACCACGATCGCGTCGCAATCGTCGGCCATGGCGTAGGGATCGTCGTAGGTGGTCAGCGCGGGCAGCTCCAGCTTGGCGTGGGCTTCCGCGATGGGGTCGAAGGCGCGCACGCGGGCGCCGAGCTTGAGCAGCTGCGCCGCCAACGTCATAGCCGGGGCGTCACGCAGGTCGTCGGTCTCCGGCTTGAAGGCCAGGCCGAGGATGCCGATCGTCTTGCCCTTCAGGCTCTTGAGGTGCGTCTGCAGCTTCAGCAGCGCGATTTGGCGCTGGGCCTGGTTCACCTCGATCACGCTCTTGAGCAGCTTCGAGTCGTAGCCGTAGTCGCGCGCGATGTGGGTCATGGCGCTGACGTCCTTCGGGAAGCAGCTCCCGCCCCAGCCGATGCCGGCGCGCAGGAAGGCGTGGCCGATGCGGTGGTCGAAGCCGATGCCCTCGGCGACCCGCTCGACGTCGGCGCCGACGCGCTCGCAGATGTTGGCGACCTCGTTGATGAAGCTGATCTTCGTCGCCAGGAAGCAGTTCGCGGCGTACTTGATCATCTCCGCGGAGTTGAGGTCCGTCACGATGAACGGGATCTTCCGCGCTTGCTTGCCGCCTGCGAAGGTCTGCGCGATCAGCGGGGTGTAGAGCTCGCGCATTTTCTCGATGGCACGCTCCGCGTTGGAGCCGACGACGATGCGGTCGCCGAAGAAGGTGTCCTGGATGGCCGAGCCCTCGCGCAGGAACTCCGGGCAGGAGACCACGTCGAAGTCGGGCAGCGGGCCCGTGCCGGTCATCGTGGCGACACCGCCTTCGTGGCCCTGTTCCTCTGCCAGCAGGGCGATCGCCTGCTTGGTGCGGGCTTCCTGGATGCCTTCGCGCACCAGCATCGCCACCCAGTCGCCGCAGCCCACGGGCACGGTGCTCTTGTTGACGATCACCTTGTAGCCGTTCAGGCTGGCGCCGATGCCGCGGGCGACCGCTTCCACGTAGGAAAGATCGGCCTCGCCGTTCGGCTGCGGGGGCGTGCCCACGGTGATGAACACGATGTCCGAGCAGCCGACGCCGTCGGCCAGGGAGGTGGTGAAGGCCAGGCGGCCGCGCTGGGTGTTCTTCTGGACCAGCTCCGCCAGGCCCGGCTCGTAGATGGGGATGATGCCCTGACGCAGGCCCGCGACCTTCGCGTCGTTGTTGTCTACGCAAACGACGTCGTTGCCCAACTCCGCCAAGCAGGCGCCGGAAACCAGCCCTACGTACCCCGTCCCGATCACGCAAACCTTCATGACTTCCTCCATATCTTTCAACGTCGCTGGCGGTGTGCCTTCGCTTTGTGGGCTACTTTACAATAGTTAACAGGCGGCGGATTGGGCCCTTTGCCCAAACGATCCTGGCCGAGCCGTCCGAACCCGCTACAATGGAGGCATGGCCGCCGACCCCCTACCGCCGGAGCT
This sequence comes from Cyanobacteria bacterium RYN_339, assembly GCA_028287685.1. Classification (GTDB taxonomy): domain Bacteria; phylum Cyanobacteriota; class Sericytochromatia; order S15B-MN24; family JAQBPE01; genus JAQBPE01. The sequence continues at coordinate 21,944 of JAQBPE010000449.1, forward strand.
GCTCGCCGCCTGGTTAGAAGCGCCCGATGAGGACGCCCGCCAGGCCGTGATGGCGCGGTATGCGCCGGAGCTTGGCCCCGACGGCGCGGAACTGCTGCTGGCGCTCGCCACCGCGGGCCCGGCCTACGGCGGCGACCGTGAGCGCGAGCTGGCGCTCCAGCGCGAGCTGCTGGAGCTGGCGCGCGGGGTGGCGGAGCACCAGCAAGCCTGGCTCGTGGCCGCGCATGCCTGCCGCCACCTGGCCCATGTCGACGTGGGCGCCCGGCGGTCCTGGCTGGAGCGCGCGGCGCGCCACGCCATCACCGGGGCGGGCTGGGAGGTGCTGTCTCGCACGGAGAGCGATCTGGCCGCCCTGGCCTTGGTGAGCCGCCAACCCCGCGAGGCGCTGGCCGCGGCCTCCCGTTCCCTGGCGGCCTGCCGCCACGAGCCCGCAAGCCGGGCCCTGGGGGAGCTGGGCGACGAGGCGGCGCAGGCGCTTGTAGAGATGGCCACGCGCCTGGGGGATCCCCAGGTGGCCTTTGGGCCTTTGAAAGATTGGCTGGCGCACACCCGCCAGGGGGGCGAGCTGGAGTTGATCGCCCGGGCCTGCGAGCGGTTGGGCGGCGTGGCCGCCATGTTGGACCGCGCCGGCGACGCGGAACGCTGGCTGGGCGAGGCCGCCGCGTTGTATGCGGAGCTGATGGAAGGGCCGCCGCTGGCGCGCGTGTTGCTGCGGCGGCTGGCCGTTGCGGCGGGGACCGGGGATCCGGATGCGGTCGCAGGACGGGTGGCCGATTTGGTGTCGCTGCGGGAGCGGACGACGGATCCGGAGGTGCGAGCGTTGATCGACGATGCAGACTTCCGCGATCTCGAACCCTGAAGCAGACTGCCGCGATCTCGAACCCCGAGCACGGCTTCCGGAGCTAAAGGGTTACGGCTTCCTGGAAACCGCCTCGACCCGCTCCCTCACCGCCTTGCACATGGACGGCAACGCCTGCTTCTGCAAGAACGACGTCACCCGGGCCGGCACCGGCCCCTTCGGCACCACATGCACCTTGTACGTCAGCATCGTCCCACCCGGCGCGGCGGCCGCGTCCCAGCTGCCATCGTTGCGCGCCACGTCTCCACGCACGAGCGTCCAGTCGATGTGGTTGCCCGCGCGGTGGCGCTTCGTCACCAGCGTGACGTTCACGGGGCCTTGGCCGCCCACCTGTTCCAGCACGATGTCGTTGGCGTGGCGCTCCAGCACGCGGCTGGTCTTGGCGTTGGGCATGAACTGGGGGAACTTCTCGTGGTCCCACAGCACGCCGATGGCGGCAGCCGGCGGCGCGGCGACGTAGAAGATCGCCTCCACGGCGGCGCCATCGGCTACCGTGACCTCGTGCACCACCACCTCGCCCTTGCGGGCCCTCTGGGTCTCATCCGCAGTCCAGGCGAAGGCCGGCGAAGCGGTGAGCGTTGCCGCGAGCAGGGCCGTGAAGTAAGCTGGCTTCATCCAACCATCATACGGGAGCCGCCTTGCCGGAGCAAACCTTCCCCCTGCGGGCCTTCCCGCGCCGTCTCGCCCGCTCGCTGGCCTCCTTCGCGGCGGCCGGCACGGTGATGGCGGGCGTGGTGTACCAGGATGGCGGCTTCGGCCACCTGCTGCCGCTCGTGATGCTGGGGCTCTGCTGGCTGATCCCGCTGGCCTTCTGGTTCCAGATCCGCCGCAACGGCTTCGACCCGTTGGCGCGCTTCGTGGCGACGGAAGCGGGGCTGGAAGCGCACCTGCGCGAGGGCGGCGCGCGCTTCATCCCCTGGGCGGGCATCCGCAAGCTGGTGCAAGTGGACGGCTTCCGCCACCGCGCCTGGGCCATCGAGACCGACGAGGCGCCGCTGCGCTGGTACGGCGACCTGGAGGACCCGGACGGCTTCGCGGCCCTGGTGGCGGAGCGCACCGGGCTGGCCTGGGTCGTGCAGGCCGGCTGAAGCGGCCTTCTGTTGTACTGGACAGCTTGCACGGCGATGGATAGGCCGTGAAGTGCGCCACCGCGCCATTAGATGCTTGTCCAGCCGGCGGACTCGCGCACTAGCGCCGTTCGGCCAGGTGGGCCTGCAAGGCGGCCAGGTCCGCGGCATCGGCGAGCTTCGCCTTGACCGCGGCTTCCAGCATGGGCAAGCAGGCCAGCTGGAAGGGGCGATCGCCGTCCATGTGGGTGATCAGCAGCCAGAACATGTGCGTGCCGTCGGTGCCCACCAGGTCGCTGCCCGGCCAGTGGTGCATCGAGACGATCGCCTTCAGGGCCTCCAGGTTTGCGCCGTCGACCGCGTTCACGGAAGCCCAGGACGGGATCCTGCCCGCGCGCGCGGCCTCCGTCGCGGAAAGCCGGGCCGCCTGGTCCTTCTGGGCCATGGTCAGGATTTGCCGGCGCAGCGCCTGGAGCCGGATGATGCCGGTGGTGCTCATGCCGCGCCCCTCCACGTCGATGGCGGGCAGGCCCATGGCCGCCCGGCGCTCGTTTACGCGCAGGTGCTCTTCGATTTGGTAATACTTCCAGCCGCCGCCCTCTTGCACCGTACGGAAGCCGTAAACTTGTGGTTTGCCGTCGGCCCAGCAGGCCAGATCCACGAGGTTGGCCGCGTCCGGCCGGAGGGTGGCATCGTCGGCCGCGGCGGCCTTGGCAGCCCGCGCGAGCGCGTCCAGCGTCTCGGCCTCGGGCGTGCCGAGCGAGAGGGCCAGCCAGAGGGCGTCGGCCCGGTCGGCCTTGGCCTTGGGCCAGCCGTGGGCCTCCACCTGCTTGCGAAGGGCCGTGGCCGCCTCGCGCTTGGCCGCGGCGCTGCGCGTGTTCAAGGCCGTGTCCTGGTAGCGCCGGGCGGCGGCCAGGTCTTCCAGCTGATGCGCCGTGTGGGTCAGGCCCGCCAGGTCTCCCCCGGCCAGGGCGGCCCACAACAGCGCAGCGAACAACTAGCGCCTCCGCCGGAGCGGGCCACTGCCCGCGGCCAACGGCGCTTCCTCTTCCTCCAGCGGGCCGGTCTGCTGGCGCAGCGACCCGGTCTTGCCTCCCGGCACGCGGCGGATCACGCGGCGGATGTTGCGGAAGGGCTTCACGTCATAGCAGCCATAGACCACGACGGCGAACAGGAGGATGGCGAGAATGAGGGACTTCATTATGTTGCCCGGCCTGTTGAAAAAAACCGCCCGAACTGCTGAAAGCAAGAACGGGCGGAAGTTAGATGGTCGGGATGACAGGATTCGAACCTGCGACCCCCTCGTCCCGAACGAGGTACGCTACCAAGCTGCGCTACATCCCGAAGGTCGATTCAATTTACCACGCACCAGCGGTGGTTGACAAGCTCGTTTTCAGGAAATCGTGACCCTTGTAAGGTCCTGGGCGTCACGAACGGGGATGATGCCGCGCTCGCGCACCTTCTTGACGAAGATGTCGACCATGTCGGCGTCGAGTTGGGTGCCCTTCACGGACTCCAGGATGGCGATCGCCTTCTCCAGCGGCATGCCGTCGCGGTAAGGGCGGTTGGAGGTCAGGGCGTCGAAGGTGTCGGCAATTGCCGCGATCCGCGCGTTCCTGGGGATATCCTGCCCGGCCACGCCGTGCGGGTAGCCCTTGCCGTCGATGCGCTCGTGGTGCGAGAGCACGATGGGCAGCAGCGCGTCGAGGTCGTTGATCTGCTTGAGGATGTTGTAGCCCACCGTGGGGTGGATCTTGATGTGCTCGTACTCCTCCGCCGTCAGCCGGCCGGGCTTGTTGAGCACCTCTTCGCGAACCGCGATTTTGCCGATGTCGTGCAGGATCCCGCCGTGCATCAGGATCTCGAGGTCGTCGGGGCTGTAGGTCAGCTCCTCCGCGATCCAACAAGAGTAGGCGCCCACGCGGTGGGAGTGGCCGTGGGTGTAAGGATCGCGCGCTTCCAGCGTGGTCGCCAGCGTGTCGATCACGGTAATCATGTTCTCCTTCAGGCGCTTCGCCAGCGAGGCCTTCTCGCGGGTGAGCCGGAGGTTCACGATGTTCCGCAGCACGCTGTGGTTGAAGGTGTCGATCTCGAAGGGCTTGAAGATGTAGTCGTTCACGCCGACCTTGAGCGCCTGGACGGGCGTCTCCTCGCTGGCGTAGCCGGTGATGATGATGGAGTAGATCTCCGGCTGGACTTCCTTGATCTGGCGGATCGTCTCCACGCCGTCGATGCCAGGCATCCGGACGTCGGAAATCACCATGTCGAAGGTCTGTTCCTTCGCCATCGCCACGGCCTCGTACCCGTCCGCAGCCAGGAAGACTTCGAAGTCCGATTTCTTGAGGATCTTAGCCACTGTGCGGCGGATCAACTCTTCGTCGTCCACCACCAGGATCTTCTCGGCCATCGTGCGTCAGCGTCCTTTCGAGGTCTACCCGTTGCCCACTATACCCAGAACGAAAGGCGCTAATGCGCCACTTCGGGATTCTTTACGGACCCTCGATTGCTTGTCCGGTGGCGTTCCAGGCCAGTTCTCCGTGATGCGCCGCAGCTTCACCGGGCGAGGCAGCGCCTTGAAGGCGATTTCGGCCCGCATGGCTTCCCGTTGGGTCTCAAACGCCCACCACGCGTCCACCTGGACCGGCCGGCGCACACGCGTGTACTTGCTCGCCTTGCCGGCCTGGTGGGTGGCTAGGCGCCTCGGTAAATCCACGGTATAGCCAGCGTACAGGCTGCCGTCGGCGCAGCGAAGCACGTACATGTAGAAGCCGCGTTCCGGCGGCAAAGCGGGGGCCATAGGACCTCTAGGCGTTCTTGATGACGGTCTCGAGGATGGCGAGCGCGCGGTCGTCGAAGTTGTTGCCGGTGACGGCTTCCTGCAAGAAAGCCTTTTCTTCCGGCGTCACCCGCCCGTCCTGGTAAATCAGGCCGCGCAAGGCTTCCGCTTCAAGCCGATCGACGTGGCCGTCGTCCTCGATGAAGAACTTTAGCGCCTCGCGCAGGGTCTTGGCGGTGATCCCCGTCGATTCCATTGGCTCCATGGGCTGGCCCTCCTCTAGGAGGGCTTCATACCCAGCCACGGGCGCAGGAAGCCGCGGCTTTCGGCCAGCAGGGCGTCGGCCTTGGCGGCGTCGACGCCGGCGTGGTGCATCACGGCGGCGCGCTTCACGCTGCCGCCGGCCGCCGCCAGCAAGGTCGCGGCAGGCTCGGCCGCCAGCCCGGTCAGGCGGCCCACCAGGCGCTCCGCGCGGGCCTGCAGCTTGCGGTTGGAGATGCGCACGTCGACCATCAGGTTGTCATGCACCTTGCCGAGGCGCACCATCGCGAGCGTGCTCAGCATGTTGAGCGCCAGCTTGGTGGCCGTGCCGGCCTTGAGGCGCGTCGAGCCGGCGAGCACCTCCGGGCCGACGGGCAGCACGATCGCGTGGTCGGGCTGGACCAGCCCGGGACGCACCCCATTGCACGTGATCAGGCCGGTGCCCGCACCTGCCTGTTGGGCCGCCGCGAGCGCTCCCTGCACGTAGGGCGCCCCGCCGTTGGCGCTGATGCCGACCACGTAGTCCTTGGGACCGAGGCCGCGCGCGAGCAAGTCGGCGGCGCCGGCCGCGCGGTCGTCCTCCGCGCCTTCCACCGCCTCGCGCAGCGCGCGATCGCCGCCGGCCATGAGGCCCTGCACCGTGGCCGGGTCCGACGAGAAGGTGGGCGGGCACTCGCTGGCGTCGAGCACGCCCAGCCGGCCGCTGGTGCCGGCTCCCACGTAGAACAGGCGGCCGCCGTCGGCCAGCCGCGCCGCGATGTCGTCCACGGCGGCGGCGATCGCCCCCTGCGCCCCCTCCACGGCCTGCACCGCCGCGTAGTCCTGCGCATGCATCACGGCCACCATGGCCTCCGTGGGCAGGGCGTCGAGGCCCACGCTCTCGGGGTTCACGCCTTCGGTGACCACGTCGGCGGCGGCGGCCTGGCGCAGCACCACGCGCGCGAAGTTGCGCCCCGGCGCGATTTGGCCCAGCACGGCGGCCTCGCGGGCGCCGGTCGCCCCGATCTCGACGTTGATTTCGCCCATGACGCACTGGTAAGCCAGCAAGGCGAAGGCCAGCGCCTCCTTGGCGTCCGGGTCCACGCCCGCGTCGGCCGTGGTTATGACGGGCAGCTCGCGCTGCAACGCCTCCATCAGCACGGGGTTGCGCGTGCCGCCGCCGCTGACGATCACCTCGCGCGGCGCGCCCGGCAGCCAGCGCCGGTACTGGTCGATCACCGTGTAGGCGGTGAAGGCGGTTGCGGTGGCCACCAGGTCGGCGTCACCCAGGCCCAGGTCGCGGCCCTTGGCGACCAACGCCTCGACGTAGGGCGCCCCGTAACGTTCGCGCCCGGTGGACTTCGGCGGCGGCGTCGCCATGTACGCCTCGTCATCGGCCTTCAACCAGGCCAGCAGCGCGTCGTTCACGGTGCCTTGCCGGGCCAGCGCGCCGTCGCGGTCGAAGGTGGCCCCGGTCAGGCGCTCCATGAGCCCGTCCATCACCATGTTGCCGGGCCCGGTATCGAAGGCCAACAGCGTGTCGCCCAGCCACGTGACGTTCCCGATGCCGCCGAGGTTCTGCAACGCGATGGGGCCGGGCCGGTGGCCGAACAGCAAGCGGTCGGCGTACGGCACCAGCGGCGCCCCCTGGCCGCCATGCGCCACGTCGGCGGCGCGGAAATCCCCCACCGTGGTCACGCCGGTGCGGGCGGCGATCAGCGACGGCGAGCCGAGCTGCAGCGTCATGCCGGGGCCATGCCACAACGTATGCCCATGCGACCCGATCAAATCGACCGTCCGGCCGTCGGCGCAGCGCAGGGCGGCCGCCGCGAAGGCTTCCGCCAGCTCGTAGTGCAGCGCCGCCAGCGCCGGCAGGCGGGCGGCCTCGGGGTCGAGCTGCCGCACCAACTGCTCGCGCAGCCCGGCGGGCCAGGGGAAGGTCTCGAAGCGCAGCACCTGGTGGCGCACGTGGCGGCCCACGCCATGGAGCTCGACCAGGCAGGCGTCGATGCCGTCGAGGGAGGTGCCTGACATGAGGCCGATCACGAGCATGGGGAAACGGGCTTTCGATAGCTTACGGGGCCGAAATCGTGTACATTGAACCACATTCCGGAAATCCCCACCCAGAGGCAGAAACCCTTGCGCCTTGCGCCTTCCCAGCTCACCATCCGCGAGATCATCGGCCAACTCATGATGCCGATGCTGCCCGACACCCCGGAGCTTTCCAAGCCCGAGGTGTGGAAGCAGGTCGTCGAGGATCAGGAGAAGTACACCTTCGGCGGCTACATCGTCTTCCGGGCCGATTGGGCCGAGACGCCGCCCTTGATGGAAGAACTGCAGGACCTCTCGGAGATCCCGCTGCTCTACTCGTCGGACCTCGAGCGCGGCGCCGGCCAACAGTTCGCGGGCGCCACCAACTTCCCGGCGGTCATGTCGCTGGGCGCCGCCCGCGACCCGGACCTGGCCTACCAGCAGGGCGCCATCACGGCCCTGGAAGCGCGTCGCGCGGGCGTGCATTGGGTCTTCGCGCCCACGCTCGACCTGGTCACCCAGCCGGAGAACCCGATCATCAACGTGCGCGGCTTCGGCGACGAGCCGCGCAACGTCGGCTTGATGGGCGCCGCCTTCATCGAGGGCATGCAGCGCCATGGCGCGCTGGCCTGCGCGAAGCACTTCCCCGGCCACGGCGAGACCTCCGTGGATTCCCACGAAGAGCTGCCGGTGGTGGGCGTCTCGCGCCACAAGATGGAGCTGGGCGACCTGGTGCCCTTCCGGCATTGCATCGAGGCGGGCGTGAAGTCGATCATGGTCGGCCACCTGGCCGTGCCGGCGCTCGATGAGAACGGCCTGCCGGCCAGCATGTCCACCCGCATGGTGGCCGATTTGCTGCGCGGACAGATGGGCTTCAAGGGCCTGGTGGTCACAGATGCGCTCAATATGGGGGCGATCGCCGGCCGCTTCGAGCCCGGCTATGCCGCCGTGCGCGCCTTGCAAGCCGGCGTGGACGTGCTCTTGATGCCGCCGGACCCGGAGGCCGTGGTCACGGCCGTGCTGCGCTCCATCGAGGAGGGCGGCCTCAGCAAGGCCCGCCTGCTGGAATCCGTGGAGCGGATCTTCCAGGCCAAGTACGAGGTCGGCCTCTGGCGCTACGACGACGAGGAGGAGACCGGCCTGCCGGCCGTCTGGCCCGACTACGCGCCGGCGGTCGAGGCGATCGCCGAGGGCGCCATCACGCTGGTGTCGGCAACTGATGGCTTGCTGCCCTTGCAGGCCGATGGGACGTATTGCTCGCTGGTGCTGGACGACGACGAAGACCTGGACGCCCAGGCAGGGTGGCGCCAGGCGCTGGCGGACCACCCCGACCTGCCGATCCGCGTGCTGACCAACGCCGACGACGAGGCCGCGATCGAAGCGGCCGTGGCCCAGGCGGCGGCCTTCGGCACCGTGCTGGTGCCGGCCTTCATGGCCGTGCGCGCCTGGAAGAACCGCGTGTCGTTGCCGCCTTTGCTCGCCAGCGTGCCGGATCGGCTCCGGGCGGCCGGCGCCAAGGTGGTGGTGGTCTCGTTCACCAGCCCGTTCCTGCTGCGCCAGTTCCCTGGTGTCGACGCCTACGTCTGCGCCTACTCGCCCAACCCGGCCAGCCAGCGCGCGGCCGTGCGGGCGCTCTTCGGCGAATTGCCGTTCGTAGGCCGGCTGCCTGTCAATCCCGCCCACCTTGGGGAGCCGACGGCGCGCTAAAGCGCCGTTCTCGCGCGCCGTCAGGCGTGAAAGCGAGAAGGGCCTGACAGAAGCGCCTTTCCTGCGACAGACGCTTGACAACGCAATGGACTCGCGCGCTAGCGGCCGCCCTGGTTGCTTGTCAACGCGCCCGTTTGCGCCCTATAATGGCCACGATGTTCCTCGACCCCTGCTCCTTGGAGATCGCATGAGCCCGCGCAAGCGCCCGGCCCGCCGCCGCGGCCCGGGTTGGAAGGAATACTTCCTGGCCATGTGCGTCACGGTGCTGACGGGGCTGGTGGTGGGCGTGCTGGTCGGCGAGGCGTACACGCCCGGCGATGGCGCCTCCAAGGGTGATCCGACCGCCAACGAGGGCGGCGGCCTGCTGAGCGGCTTCTCGCCCAAGAACTTCACGCTGGTGCCCACGCTGCGCGATCCGCTCAACGTGCTGATCATGGCCTGCGATGTCAACTTCGTCGAGAAGAACGGCAAGCGCGAGATGGGCCTGAACGGCAACACGGACACCATGATCGTGGCGCGTTTCGATCCCGCCACCGAACAGGTCCGCATGCTCTCGATCCCACGGGACACGCGCGTGCCGATCCCAGGCCATGGCACCTTCAAGATCAACGCCGCCAACCCTTACGGTGGCCCCGCGCTGTCCGCGCGCGTGGTGGCCGACTTCCTGAACGTCACGGTCGATCGCTACGTCTTGTTCAACACGCGCGCCGTGATCCAGCTGGTCGATGCCATCGGCGGCATCAACGTGAACGTGGCCAAGTCGATGAACTACGACGACTGGTCGGGCAAGCTGCACATCCACCTCAAGAAGGGCCCCAACCACCTCGACGGCCAGAAGGCGCACGATTTCCTGCGCTTCCGCCACGACGAGCTGGGCGACATCGGCCGGGTGCAGCGCCAGCAGCAGTTCCTGCAGGCCGTGGTGGCGCAGTATATGACGCCCGCCAACTTGCTGAAGACGCCCCAACTGCTCGGGGTGGCCAAGGAAAACCTCGAGACCAACCTCACGAATGACGAGCTGGTAAAGCTCTGCACCTGGGGCAAAGACCTCCGGCGGGACAAGATCCAGCTGACGATGGTGCCCGGCAGCGCCACCACGATCGACCAGGTCAGCTATTGGGTGGCCGACGAGGTCGCCACGCGGCGCGTCGTCAGCGGCTTCCTGCAGGCCTCCGGCACCGACGAGACCCGCTCGCCACGCGCGTACAAGGTCACGATCCGCGACGGCGTGGGCGATCGCTCCTCCGTGCGCAACCTCAAGCGCGTCATCACCGAAGCCGGCTACGGCTCGGTGGACGTGGAGGGCCAGGCGCCCGACCTCGGCCAGGCGGAGACGGAAATCATCGCCCAGAACGCCGATCTGGCGGGCGCCCGCTCGCTGGCCGATCGCCTGGGCGTCGGCAAGGTGGTCGTGGCCGCCACGGGCAGCATCTACAGCGACTTCACGGTCGTGATGGGCAAGGACTGGCTGGCCCACGAGGCGCAGCACCTGAACGCACGGCGGCCGTAATATGAAGCACCTCCTCGCGGGCCTTACGCTGGCCCTAACCCTTGCCTGCCCGCCCGCCTTCGCGGCGGAGCCGATCATGCTCACGCCCGAGGAGACGGAGGCGCTCAAGCTCAAGCTGATCCAGGCCAAGCCCAACGTCAGCACCGTGACGATGGCGAGCTTCCTGTTCCCGGGCTCGGCCCAGGCCTACATGGGCCACACGGACCGCACGCTGATCATGTGGGGCGGCTACCTGATCGTCTTCGCCGGCACCAAGTACTACTGGGCCGACACGGACCTCACGGGCGGCCTGCGCACCAGCGACCTGGTCATCTCCGGGGCCTTCATGGGCATGGCGGTCTACAGCGCCATCGATGCCTTCATCGAGGCGAGCACGGAGCGCGCGGAGTATGACAAGCTGATCAACCGGCTGGCCGACAAGGCCACGCCCGAGGTCAAGGGCACGAACGCGGTTCCGGAGCGGCGTTAAGCTTACTTAACGACCGTGGGGGCGCCTGCGGCTACAGGGTCCTACCGTTTACTTAACGACCGTCGGAAGGAACTTGTAGACCTTCTTCTTGCCGGCGTCCAGGACGAACACGCGGCCGTCCTTGTCCACCGCCACGGCCTGCGGCGCGTCGAACACGCCCGCGCCGACCTTGCCAACCATCACGCCCGCGGGATCGTAGACGTAGACTTGCTTGGTGCCGCGATCCACGACCACGACGTTGCCGTTGCGGGGGTCGCAGGCCAGGTCGACGGCCTGTTGGTAGGTGTCGGGGTGGTCGATGCCGGAGGCGCCGAACTCGATTTGCATCGTGCCGTCCAGGCCCATCTTCTGGACCTTGTTCTCGACGATGCCCCAGATGGCGTCCTTGGTGGCGGCCACGGCGCTGACGTTGCCAGCGGCGCTTAGCTTCTGGGGCGTCTCGCCCTCGGCGTTCAGCTTGGTGAGGCCGCCGCCGGCCACGTAGATGTTGCCGGTGGTGGGCTCGACGGCCAGGTCGTCCGTGCCTTCCACGCTCACGTCGACGGCCTTGTCCTTGTCGCCGTCGGTGTTGAAGCGCCAGAGCTTCTTGTTCTCGTCCAGCACCAAGGTGCGGCCCTGCTGATCCATCGCGATCGCCGTGACGTTGTCCTTCATGATCGAGAAGCCCAGCCAGTGGGTGTAATCGCCGAACTTGCCCTGGAACTTCCCGTCCTGGCCGTACTGGCGGACGACGCCCGTGTGGACGGCGGCGGACTTGTTGGCGTCGAGCACCTGGGTGATGCCGCCGCGCACGGCCAGGCCCAGGGGGGCGAGCAGCAGGGCAGGGGCCGAGCCCTCGTTGGCGAAGGCGGCTTCCTGGGTGTAGGTGATGCTGCTGATGCCGGAGGGGCCGTTGCCGGGCATCAGGGTGATGTCGGGGACGGCGGCGTCCTTGGCGGCTTCGACGAGTACGCCGGCGGGCGTGGACTGGGTCATGCCGGTGGCCATGGCCTTGAACTCGTAGTTGCCTTCGGGCACGGTGGTGCTGTAGACGCCGGCGCCGTTCGTCGTGAGGCGCAGGCCGGTCTGGGCGATTTGGACCACGGCGCCCGCCACGGGACGGCCGGCGGCGTCGAGCACGCGGCCATGCAGGGCGCCGGGGCCGCCGCTGGTCAGCGATACCTTGCCGAGGTTGGTGGGGACGGCGTTGGCCGCGGCCACGTCGGCGGCGGTCGTGCCCAGCTTGGACTGGGTGGCGCTCACGCGGCCGCAACCCGTGGTAGCGAGGGCGAGGGTCGCCGCTACCAGGATCCAGGTCGTCTTGTGCTGCTTGCCGTTCAAACCTTCATCTCCATTGGGGAGAGTTGACACTCCCTGAACGCTTTATCGCAACCGGCCGGTCCGACCTTGCCCACCGGAGTTAAAGCGGGGCTTAAGCCGGCTTTAAATTTCCCGGATGCCAGGCCTGGATCCATTATCGGCCGGCAACGTGCCGTCCATGCTGTAGAATAAGGGAGCTTAACCTTCCCAGGAGATCCCGCATGTTCCGAGCCCTGATCGCCGCGGCCTTGCTGGCTGCCCAGCCCAGTCCCGCCCCGTCTACGGCCCCCGCGCCCGCGGTCAAGGCCGCCCAGCCGGTGGTGATCCGCATCGGCACCACGGCCGTCTGGAGCGTGCGCGAGCCCCAGGGCACGGTCTCCGCCCAGGAGCGTGGTCAGGTGGTCCAGAGCCGCGTCGACCAGGTGCTGTTGCACCACCCTTACCTGACGTGGCAAGACGTGAAGTTGCTCAAGGAGAAGGGCGAGCCCACGATCTACTGGGGGCCGTTCCCGATCATGACCGTCGACGCCGCGCATGCCCGCGTCAACAACTTCTCCAGCGCCGACTTGCTGGCGCACGCGTGGGCCAACAACCTGCGCGCGGCCGCCAAGGACTTCTTCGCCGGCAAGAAGATGCCGGAGCGCGCGCTCTACCACACGGAGCAAGGCGACTTCACCTACAAGCGCACCGACAAGACCATGAACCAGCCCACCCAGCTGCGGAACACGCGCTACGTCTTCAGCCCGGAAGACTTCGAGTATGGCGCGGGCGCCAAGGACCCCGGCCAGCGTGGCCTGGTGATCTTCACCAAGAAGGACGCGGCCGTGCCACCCCAGCAGGTCTACCTGGGCAACGCCCAGGGCAGCTTCACGGAGTTCGAGCTCATCAAGCCGGAAGACACACCTTAGAGGGTGGGCGGCTCTTCCGGCTTCGGCGCGACCAACCGGTCCACCGCCCGGATCACCACCACCGCGCCACGGCTGAGCACCTTCACGCTCCCAGCCAGCGCCAGTTGCGGCACCCGCACGAAGACCGTATGCCCCAGCTTTGCCAACCGGCCCAGCCCGGAATTGATGTTGCGGAAAAGCTTGTCTTCCGCGACCTCGCGGGCGTCGGACACGCGCTTGGCTACTTCGCCGTTGCCCAGCGAGGACTGCCGCAACGTGCTTTCTACCTGCTCCGTGGCGTCGCGTAACTCCGTCCAGAAGTCGAACGGCCGCGGCGTCGAGCCAACCTGGTCACGGGCCACCAGGCTGGCGCGGAAGGTCTTGTGCATCTCATCGAGGATGCGCGGGTCGGCCTTCTTGATCTCCGTCTGGATGTAGACCAGGTGGGCGCGCATGTCCGGCGCCTGGATGTACCAGGCCACCATGCCGGCGGCGGCGCCGCCGGCGTGCGGGATGAAGTAGAGGTAGGCGCCGCCCAGGCTGCGCTTGCGGCCGAACATGTCCTCTTCGAGCTTGAGGAGGTTGGGCGGGATGATGTCGCGCAGCACCGCTTCGAGCTCCGGTTCCACCGGCCGCAACACGAACCCCGTACCGGTCTGCACCTCGCGCGCGGGGGGCTTGGCGTCCTGGTAGTACTGCGCCAGGGGCGTCTGGCCCACCTCGGGCGCGAAGCCCGCGCGCCAGTGGATGCCTTCCACCCGGAAGTTCAGCACGCGGGTTTGCTTGGCCACCTTCTGGATCACCAGGGCGTCCGTGCCGCCGTCGCCGCGGTTCATGACCGGGCGGACGGGCAACATGCCCGTGCGGCCGTAGCCCGCCTGCACCACCGTGTCAGCGGCCGGGATCAGGACGTTGATGTTTTCCGGATCGTAAGGCAGGTTCGTGGGCCCGGGCTTCACGTTCTCGGGCACGGACCGCTCCGTCCAGGTCGGCTTCGGAGGCTCTTTGCCGAGATCGGTTTCTCGGCGCGCCGGTCGGCTATCGTCCATCGGGGGCAAGGTCTCCCTCCTGGACATATTCCCGTCCCGGCTTGACATGAAACCGCCTGGAGACGGAGCATGCAAGCATGCGCCACCTGCTCCTGGCCCTGCTCGTGCTGGCCCCGCTACCCGCCCTCGCCATCCCCAACCCGGCCGTGCCGGGGCCGGAGGGGCGCTGGTTCGCGGTCCAGCTCCATGCCCACAGCCGCTACAGCGACGGCATCCACCCCATCGCCGATCTGGTGAAGTGGGCGCGCGAAGGCGGCCTGGACGCGATCGCCGTGACGGACCACAACACCAACGCCCACCTGGCGGACCCGGTCTTCCAGGCCGACCAGGGCGTCACGGTGATCCCCGCTTACGAGTGGACGGAGCTGGAGGGGCCGAACGGCAAGCACCTGAACCTGGACGGCCCGGAGCGTTGCCACATGAGCGTCTGGGGCATCAAGCCCGCGACGCCGATCCTCTCCGGCTTGCTCAAGCGAGACGCCATGTTGGCGCTGGCCGCGGGCCAGGACGTGGTGATCGGCGCGAACCACCCCTTCGAGCCGCGCTTCCCGTGGCCGGACGAGAACTTCACGGGCGTCAACACCGTGGAGGTGTGGCAGTGGCAGTACGGTCTGGACGAGGCCGCGGGCGCGCCGCTGCCCGCCAACATCCATGCCCCCCACCACGCCCCGGTGGAGTTCCTGTACCGCAACACCCGCGCGCAGGCGCTGTGGACGCGCCAGCTCAAGGCCGGCCACCGCCTCACGCCCGTGGCCGTGTGCGACTTCCACGTCGGCGCCGGCGTGCAAGCGGTGGTCTCGCCCTGCACGCTGGTCTGGGCCAAGAGCCGCTCCGTTCCGGACCTCTTGAACGGCCTCAAGGCCGGCCACGTCACCCTGGTCGAGGAGCCGCACGGCCCCCGCGTGGAGCTGTGGGGCCCGCATGACGCCATGCCCGGTGACGAGGTGCCCAAGGGCGCCAAGCTGCAGTTGCGCGTCACGGGCGCCCAGGGCCAGGCCGTCACGGTCTTCGACGCCGACGGGGTGGCGAGCACGATCGAGGTCCCCATGGACCCCTACGTGCAAGAGGTTCCCGCGGTGAAGGCGGGGTTCTACTACGCCCGGCTGGACCGCAAGCGCGCCTACAACCCCATCCTCTCGATGACCGGGGCGATCTTCGTCAAGTAAGGCGGCGCTTCAACGCCGTCAGGGCCGCCAGCACACGCGCCCGGTCGGTCTCGAGGCCAGTGGCCTCCAGGTAGCCCGCGAGCGCCTCCAGGGCGGCCACCCCGCGCGCATCGCCGTGTTGGGCCAGGGCGTCGGCCGCGGCGAGGCGAACGCGGGCGTTGCCCTCGCGGGTAGCGCGCGCCAGCGGCTCGGCCACGCCGTCGCCGCCCAGGCGGTCGAGCGCCTGGATGCAGGCCAGCCGCACCTCCCAGTCCGCGTCGCGCAGGCCCTGGGCCAGGGCCGGGACGGCGCGGCGATCGCCCAGCCGGGCCAACGCCTCGGCCGCCCGCCGGCGTACGCGTGGGCTCTGGACGGATAGGTCGGCGAGCAGGACCGCGATCGGCCCCTTGAGGTTGCGCCACCAC
>JAQBPE010000490.1 GCA_028287685.1 Cyanobacteria bacterium RYN_339
TGGCGAAGCCCCGTGCGCTCGGCGGCAGCCTGCTGGGTCAGGCCCTTTTCCTCGATCAAATTGCGAATGTAGCGTGCGAGCGCGCTCTTGAGCTTCAGTTCGGCGGCCTCCTCGGGCGTAAAGCCCAAGTGGTCCAGCACGTTGCCCGTCGTCTCCTCAAAGGCCATGGTGCCCTCCTTGCTGACGCTGCCGCCGACGCATTTCCTCGTGGTCCTGGATTGCTTCGCGCAACCGCTGCGCGATCAAGTCCTGATCCTGCTTTGTCATGCCGATGCCGTGCGTGGACTTCTTCTTGAAGACGTGAAGCACGTAGATCGCATCTTCGAGCTGCACGGTGACCATCGCCCGATAGGTGTCCTTGTTGAAATCCTTCACGAGCTCGATGACCGTTGGCTCGTAGTGCGCGAGCATCTTGGCAGCGGGTGGTCGAAGGTGCTCGCCGTGTTGCAGGGCCTCGAGCTTGACCCCAAAGAAACCCCGAACGGGCTTGGGCATTTCCGCGAGGTCCTCGCGGCTGCGGCCCGCCCAGCGGATCCCTTTCAAGGGCACATCATCCCAGCTCATGTCGAGAATTATAACGGAAAACATATAAATTGAAAAGGGCGACGGGACCCATCCCTCGCGAAACCTGACTTGGTGCCTGCCGATACACGGCGGGCATGAGCTTCCTTGAGGACGGGCCGAAGCCGTGCCCGCGCCCGGTTTTTAGGGATTCCGGCCAACACGACGATGAAAGGGCCTACCGGGCGGTTTCCAGCACGTTGATGTCGTCCAAGTAGAGACCCCGGTTGGGCTTGCTGCCGGCGCGCATCTCCCCGTGAAAGCGCAGCTCGATCAACCCGCCCGCAAACGGCGTAAGATCCGCCGCAAACGTCACCACCAGCGGATAACGCGCCTGCCCCGCCGCCCCGACCGGCTTCCAGACCCCGCCCGGCCGCCGCGCATACGGCCGAATCGTCAGCAAATCGTACGGGTAGCACAGCCCCTTGAGGTCGTACTGCAAGTGCGGGCGCCGCAGGCGCGTCAGGTCGAGCGGCATCTTCAGCGTGAGGTCTGCCGTGGTGGCCACGTTCGTGAAGACGTCGTTGTGGTCCCGCCCCAACACCATGGTGTACAGCCCGCCACAGGCCGCGGCGCGCAACAGGTGCCAACCAGCGTCCCCTGGGCCGGCGGAGGCGTGCCAACGGCCCATGCCTTGCTCGAAGTCCTCGTGGAACAAGGTGGGGCCCACCATCGGCGAGGGCATCGGCGGCAAGACAGGCCGCGGCGTGGGCGACGGCAAGGCGTCCAGCAGCGACGGCGCCAGGCGCGGCGCCTGTGGATCCGGGCCGGGCATGGGCGTAACGGCAGCCAGGGCGAGGACGAGCAACAATCGGGACAAGCGGGCCTCCCCCGGTCACATACCCGCCGAAACCGATGTGCCATAATCGCAGCATGGGCAACGAAGCACCATTGCCACCACAAGTCGTGGCAGACCTCGTGCGGTCCCTGTTCGCGCTCGAGCCCCTGATGGAGGCCAGTGGCGAACAGGCCTACCTGTATGCCCTGGACGGCCGCTACCTTTACGCCTGCGGCTGGAGCACCCGTCGCTGGGACGTCGACCCCGCGGGGATGGTGGGCAAGACCTGGCGCGAGCTGGGCTGGACGGAAGAGCAAATCGGACGTTACGAGGCGATCCTGCGCCGCGTGATCGACACCGGCCAGCCGGAGCTGGGCGATGCCGAGTCCAACGGCCGCTTCTACGGCTACACCTACGCGCCCGTGAAGGACCCCGCAGGGGCCGTGGTGGCCGTGTCCTGCCTGATCCGCGACAAGACGGAGGAGCGCGCCCTGGCGGCCGGCCGCGACGAGGGCGAGCAGGCCATGCTGTCCCTGGCCGACGCGGCCTTCGAGGGCCTTTGCATCCACGAGAACGGCCAGATCGTGCAGGTGAACCAGGCCTTCGTCGACATGTTCGGCTACCCGCGCGAGGCCTACATCGGCATGGACGCGCTCGCCATCACGGCCCCGGAGAGCCGGCCGATCGTGGCGGACCGGGTCATGCGCTCCGACGACGAGCCCTACGACGGCTTCGCCGTCCGCGCGGACGGCAGCCGCTTCGAGGGCGAGCTGCGCGCCCGCTCGCTGATCTACCAGGGCCGCCCCGTGCGCGTGGTCGCCGTGCGCGACATCTCGCACCAGCGCGCCGCGGAGCGGGCCCTGCGCGAGCAGGAGGAGAAGTGGCGCTCGCTGGTGCAGAACGCGCCCAGCTCCATCTCCGTGGTGGGCCTGGACTTCATCATCCAGTTCACCAACGGCGTGGAGCCGGAGAAGTTCATCGGCCACGACCTCTTCGAGTTCATCCCCCCGCAGCACCATGGCGTGATCCGCATGGTCTACGACCGGCTTTACGCCACCGGCGAGGCCGTCAGCTTCGAGATCCCCGTGATGCTGCCCGCCGGCGGCACGGCCTGGTTCCAGAACAACCTCGCGGCCCTGCGGCGCAACGACGAGATCGTGGGCGCGATCGTGATCTCCAGCGACGTCACGGCCTCCAAGAAGGCCGCCGCCCAGCTGGCGGCGCGCGAGAAGGAGCTGGACCAGCAGCGCCAGCTCACGCTGCTGAAGACGCAGTTCGTCAACGCCGTCACCCACGAGCTGCGCACGCCCCTGACCACCATCCGCGGCTATGGCGAGTTCCTGGAGGAGGGCATGGGGGGCTCGCTCACGCACGAGCAGGCGGACTACGTGCACCAGATCGACCGCGCCGCGCGCCGCCTGGAGTCCCTGGTCGACGACCTGCTGGACTTCGCGCGCATCGAGGCCGGCGTCTTCACGCTGCGCCGCGAGCGCGGCGACCTGGCCGCCCGCGTGCGCGACGTGGCGGACAGCTTCCAGCCCCAGGTGCGCGAGGCCCAGGTGGAGTTGCACCTGGACTTACCCGACGCGCCGCTGGAGCTGGAGATGGACGCGATGCGCGTGGGTCAGGTGATCACGAACCTGCTGGCCAACGCGCTCAAGTTCACGCCTCCCGGCGGCCGCATCGACGTATCGGTCAAGCGCGAGGGCGCCTTTGCGTATTGCGAGGTTCGCGACACGGGCCCCGGCATCGCCCAGGAGGACTTGCCCCGGCTGTTCAAGCGCTTCAGCCAGCTCGATGAAGGTGCGCGCCGCCCTGTTGGCACGGGCCTGGGCCTCTCCATCTCCAAGGCGCTGGTGGAAGCCCATGGCGGGCACATCGACGTGCGCAGCGAGCTGGGCGTCGGCAGCACCTTCTGGTTCAAGCTCCCGCTTTAGGGCCCACGTAAAACAGGAACTCGCGGACCTCGTCACCCTTGTACTGCCGGCCCTCGCCGTCCGCATCGGCTCGGAAGCGCTTGTAGGGCAGCGTGTGGAACTCGAGTGCGCCGCCCGCGGCCTTGGCCGTCAGCAGGGCGCGCAGGTCGTCTTCGGCCAGCAGCCCCTCGTTGTTGTAGCTGACGAGGATATGGCGGAAGCGCGCCGCCTCCAGCACCTCCGCGAAGGCCTTCGCCACCTCCCGCCGCGAGCAGAAGCGCGAGCGCTGGTCGGCGCCGGGCCGCAAGCCGGTCTTGCCCTTGGGGACGAACGACGCCAGGTCCCAGCGGGCGATCGTCTCCAGCACGTGGTAGTTGGCGTGGTATTGGCGGTGGTTGTAGGGCGGATCGAGGTACAGCACGTCGTGCACGCCTTCGGCCGCGAGCTGCCGCACCAGGGCCGCGCCGTCCAGCATGAAGGCCCGGTGCCCCGCCCCCGCGCTGCTCAGGCGCGGCACGCGCAGCACGAAGGGTTGCTTGGCGGACTTCTTGACCTGCTTGAGGTAGGCGCCATAGACGCTGGCCGTGTTCGCCAGCAGGTCCATGGTCTCGATCAAGCTCGCCAGCAAGACCGCGTGCTCGCCTTCCGTGAGCCAGGGCTTCCAGGCGTCCAGCTGGTCCCTGACGGTTTCGCAGTGGGCCCCGACGTGCCGCGCGAAGTACGACCGGCCGGCGCTGCCGCCCTCGCAGTAGGTGTGGAAGAACGGGCCTTCCCGGGGGGGCAGGCTTTCCAGGTAGCGCAAGACGCGCGTGAGCGCCCCGGCGTCGGCGCCCGGCGCCGGGGCCAGCCCAAAGGCGGGTCGCGTCCCGGGCTCGCTCGCGTCGATGGCCGGGACTTCCCGGCGCAGGCGCTCGAACGCCGGGTAGCCCTGGGTCTCCAGGAAGGCGGCCTGCATGGCGTGCGAATAGGCCTGGAGGTCGTTCGCCACCACCGTGAAGCCGTCCAGCCGCGCCATTTGCGCTACCGTCGCCGTGCCGGAGAACAAGTCGCAGAAGCTGCCGCCGGTGACGTGGTGGCGCGCCAGCATCGCGCGGATCTCCGCGAGCAGCGAGAACTTGCTCCCGATGTAGTTCATGCGCTCATCCTACCAGATCCGCATGCTTGCTCGTTGTTTGCTAGAATGAGGCCATGGGCCTGCGGTTGCGCATCATGCTGATCTGCCTGCTGCTGGCGGGGCTCTCCACGGTCGTGGTGGTGGCGGGCGTGGTCCTGCCCAAGCTCGGCCAGTACCCCAAGCTGGACCAGCAGCTCGCGGAAACCTCGCGCCAGTCCGTGCGGCTGGCGGGCCTGACGCTTGCCAACGAGCTCGACGAGGCGCGCCAGCGCCTGACGCGCCTGGCGGACCACGAGTACCTGGCCTACCGCAACCACGCCAAGGCCTCGCAGCTCTTCAAGGAGCAGCTGGCGCACGACCAGGATCGCCCCGCCCTGGTGGCCCTGGACGACCACCTGCAGGCCGTCGCCAGCGCCACGCCCCTGGGCGCCCGGGACTTCTCCGCGCTGCCGATCGCCCGCCAGGCCCAGGCCACGGATGGCGTGGTGCGCTCCGGGCTGGTGGCCTGGCCCGACGGCGGCCAACCCCGGGTGGTGGAGGCCCGACGCTACAAGTTCTATGACCGCGCCGGCGAGCACTGGGGCGTGCTGCTCGAGGCGCTCGACCTCGCGCGGCTCGACCGCCTGCTGAACCACGGCACCGGGACGGTGGAGGTCTTCGATGCCACGGGGCGCCCGTTGATCCCCGTGCCCGCCAGCGCGACCGTGGCCCCGGCCACGCGGCCCGAGGTGGCAATGGCCCTGGGGGGCCGGCAAGACGTCAGCGTGCGCGCGGACCACAGCGTCATGGCCTACGCGCCCGTGCCGGGCTTCGACTGGGCCGTGCTGGCCTCCACGCCCACCGCCCAGATGCTGCTGCCGCTGGAGCGCGACATCCGCCAGGCCACGCTCTCCGGCGCGCTCGCCATGCTGATAGGCGCGGTCTTGGCCGTCTTGCTGAGCGCCTTCCTGGTGGCCCCCATCCGGCGGCTGGAGGCCGGCGCCGCCGCCCTGGCGCGCGGCGAATGGGAGGCCGGCGGCGCCGGGACGTCGCTCTTGCCCACCCACCGCGACGATGAGCTGGGGCGGCTCGCCAAGAACTTCGAGCTGATGGCGGCGCAGCTGCGCGACCGCTTCCGCGGCATCGAGGAGGAGGTGGCCCAGCGCACGAGCGACCTGAAGGATGCCAACCTCCGGCTGACCCAGGCCGTGGAAGAGCTGAAGGCGCTGGACGAGCTGAAGCGCGCCTTCCTGGACGCCGTCAGCCATGAGCTGCGCACGCCGCTGAACTTCATCATGGGCTATGGCTCCACGCTGGCGGACGGCTTGCTGGGACCGCTCTCGCTCGACCAGGAGCGCGCCGTCGAGGCCATCCTGGGCGGCTCCGACCGGCTGCTGGGCGTCATCAACGACCTGATCGAGATCTCGCGCCTCGAAGCCGGCCTGATCCCGCTGGTGCCGGTCGCCGTGGACCTGGGCGAGCTGATCGCCATCGCGCTGGAGCAGCTCGACGCCCAGGTGCGCGAGCGCGAGCTGATCGTAACCGTCGACGCGTCGCCGGAGCTGTCGCCCGCCCACGCGGACCCGGAGCGGGTGGGGCAAATCTTGAAGCAGCTGCTGACGAACGCCATCAAGTTCACGGAGCCGGGCGGCCACATCACCGTGAGCGTGCGGCCGGTCGGTGACCGCCTCGTCACCGAGGTCGCGGACACGGGCATGGGCATCCCCGCGGCGGCGCTGCCCTACATCTGGGAGTCGTTCCGCCAGGGCGACGGCAGCCTGACGCGGCGCCATGGCGGCACCGGCGTGGGCCTCGCGATCGTGAAGCGCCTGCTCGACGCCATGGGCGAGCGGGTGGAGGTAGAGAGCGAAGTGGGCGTGGGCAGCCGCTTCCGCTTCACCCTACCCGTGGCGTCGGCCGACGGCTCACGTGCCGGCGAGGGCACGGCGGCCCAGGGCTTCGGCCAACAGATTCAATAGGGTCTTGCGCCGGTAGGGCTTGGCCAGGAACAGGTCGCAGCCGGCTTCGAGGCCGCTTTGGCGCTCGTGCGGCTCCGTGCAGCCGGAGACGGCCATGATCAAGGCGTCGCAGGTGCCGGGGGTGGCCCGCAGGCGGCGCGTGGCTTCCAGGCCGTTCATCACCGGCATGGCCAGATCCATCAGCACGACGTCGTAGCGATCGGCGGCGCAACGCTCGACGGCTTCGGCCCCGTTGGCGCACGCCGTAACCCGGTAACCCGCACTCGCCAGGCTGATCACCGCGATTTCGCGGTTGTTGGGCTCGTCTTCGACCACCAGGACGTGCATTGCTTGCATTGCGTCGAGCGTAACAAATTGCGAAGCGAGATACAACGAAACCACCTTCAAGAATGTCTAAGTTTTCTAACGAGGCGGGCAAGGGTTGGTATACTGGGCGGGAGAGCGAGGGGCACTTGACGCAGCAGGGGGCACAGGTGGGCATGGACCAGGCAGGCCGCGCGGCGCTGCTGGATGACGCCTTCGCGTATCCCGAGTTCAGCTCGTTCTTCTCGCCGGCCCGCATGCGCGCCCGCCTCGATGGCCTGCTGGAGACCGGCTCCCCCTACCTGTTCCGCCGCGACGGGCTGTTGGCCTGGCTCGGGCAGGGCGCCCACGCCGTCTTCATCAACTACCTGGCGGCCAGCGGCGATCACCTCACGCGGTACGTGGGCGAGATGATGGCGGCCTTCGAGCCGCTGATCGCCCAGGACCGCGTGACCCTCGTGCAAATCTACGCCGTCTCGCCGGCTGCCTGCGCGGCCTTCGAGGGCACCGGCTTCCAGGCCATGAGCGAGTTCCTGCGCATGCGCTTCGAGCCCGCCGGCCCCGTCACGCCGGACCCCCGCGTGCGCCCCGCCCGGGAGGAGGACATCACGCCGATCGCCCGCGTGGCCATGCGCGCCTTCCCCAACGAGCCCTGGCCGCTGGAGAGCTGGGAGGAGACCATGCGCCTGACGCCGCTCAAGCTGGTCGCCATGCAGGGCGAGCAGGCCGTGGGCGTGATCATGGGCTCCGTCAACGACGAGACGATGATGATTTCCGGGCTGGCAATCGACCCTGACGCCCACGGCGGCGGGCTGGGCACCGTGCTGGTACAGCAAATGCTGGCCGTGGCGCACGCGGAGGGCCGCTCGCGCGTGGAGGTGTTGGCCGACGGCAAGAGCCGCGTGGTCCAGTTCTACGAGCGCGCCGGCTTCAACTCGCTCTACCCGGGCTTCTACCTCGCCAAGGAGTGGCGGTCCTAGCCATCTACCTTGGCCAAGATCTGCCCCTGCTGCACCGTGTCGCCCACGGCGCAGTCCAGCGCGATGACCTTGCCATCGCGCGGGCTGACCAATTCGCTCTCCATTTTCATGGCCTCGACCACCACCAGCGGTTGCCCGGCCTTGACCTCGTCGCCCAGCGCCACGCAGGTCTTGACCACCTTGCTCAGCATCGGCGCCACCACGGAGCCATCCGACGGCTTGGCCGCCGCGGCGCCCTTGGCCGCGCCCGCTTTGGGCTTGGCGGAGGTCGCCACCGGCGCGGCGCCTTCCAAAGACACCTCGAAGTACTGTCGGTTCACCTCCACCTTGAAGGTGCGCCGCGGCGCGGCAACCGGCCCCTCCGCCACGACCGGGTCAATGGCCTCCTTGATGCGCGCCTGCTCGGCCTCGCTCAGGTGCGTCGAGAGGAAGTTGGTGGCGAAGGTGCCGCCGATGAAGGTCGGGTTGTCCATGATCACGGCGTGCAGGGGCAGCGTGGTGGGCACGCCCTCCACGACCATCTCCTTCAAGGCACGCCGCATGCGAGCGATCGCCTCGTCCCGGTCCGTCCCGCTCACGATCACCTTCGCAATCAGCGAGTCATAGGCGCTGGGGATGGTCCAGCCCTCGTAGGCCGCGCCGTCGATGCGCACGCCCGGGCCCTCCGGCAGCACGTAGCGGGTCAAGAGGCCCGGGGTGGGCCGGTAGTTGGCGCTGGGATCCTCCGCGTTGACGCGCACCTGGATCGCCCAGCCGCGCGGCCGGCGCGAGGCCCAGTCCACCGGGATCGGCTCGCCGGCGGCGATGCGGATCATGCCCTTCACGAGGTCCACGTCGTAGACCACCTCCGTGACGGTGTGCTCCACCTGGATGCGCGTGTTCATCTCCAGGAAGAAGAACTCGCCGTTCTCGTACATGAACTCCACGGTGCCCACGGAGTCGTAGCCCACGGCCTTCGCCACGGCGCAGGCAGCCTGGCCGAAGCGCTCGCGCAGCGCGGCGTCCACCGCGGGCGAGGGCGCCTCCTCCACCAGCTTCTGGTTGCGGCGCTGGATCGTGCAGTCGCGCTCGCCCAGGTGCAGCACGTTGCCGTGCTTGTCGGCCACCACCTGCACCTCGATGTGGCGCGGGGCGGTCAGGAAGCGCTCGACGTAGACGGCGTCGTCGCCGAAGTAGCTCTTGCCCTCGCGCTGCGCGCGCTCGAGGCCGGCCTGCACCTCGTCGGGGCCGTGCACCACGACCTGGCCGCGCCCGCCGCCGCCGGCCGCCGCCTTGATCAGGACCGGGTAGCCGAACTCCGCGCCGAAGGCCACGATTTCCGCGGCGTCGCCCACCGGCTCCGTCTTGCCGGGCACGATGGGCACGTTCTGCGCGATCGCGATTTTGCGCGCCGCGAGCTTGCTGCCCATGGCCTCGATCGCCTCCGGGCGCGGGCCCACCCAGGTCAGGCCGCGCTCCACCGTGCCGCGCGCGAAGAGCGGGTTCTCGGCCAGGAAGCCGTAGCCGGGGTGGATGCTGTCGGCGCCACTGCGCTGGGCGATCGCCCAGAGCGCGTCCATGTCCAGGTAGCCGCTTTCGCCCAGCGAGAAGGCCTGGTCGGCCATGCGCACGTGGCGGCAGTCGCGATCCACCTCCGCGTACACCGCGACGGTGGGGATGCCGAGTTCCTGGCAGGCCCGCATCACGCGGATCGCGATCTCACCCCGGTTGGCCACCAGCATCTTCTGAAACACGGCAACAATTCTCCTTTGCGCAGATTCTACCACCTGCTCGCTTGCCCCTCCTGCGTCCGCGGGTGTAAAGTCAGTCGTATGCGCGTCCTGGTCACCGGTCCCACCGGCGCCTGGGCAAGCTCTAGCGCGCCGTCACCCCTGAAGCCCTGGCTTACTTGACCCACCCCGAGCCCGAACCGGCTGCCCCTGTAGGAGAACCCGTATGACCGACGCCGCTGACGACACCAGCCTTCCCATCAGCGCCCGCTACGCGGCCATGGCCAGCAAGAGCGCCGGCCAGGCCGAAATCGCGCTCCGCCGAGTCCACACCGCCACCGGCGAGGAAGACCCCCGCGCCGCCAAGCGCGCCCGCCGCGAAGCCGCGGAGTGGTGCGACACCGCCAAGCTGGACGCCATGCGCGCCCACGGCGCCCTGGCCGCGGAGTCCGGCGTCTTCGACGCCGTCCATGGCGCCGCCGACGAGGCCGTCAAGCGCGCTACCGCCGCCCGTGACGGCGCCGCCGCGGCTTACCGGGAGATGAAGGCCGAAGGCTAACGCGATGCTCGCCGCGCGGATCGTCGTGCTGTTGGCCGCTTGTCTGCTGTTGGGCTGCCCCCAGCCCAACAAGACGGCGGCCAAGCCCTCGGCCAAGCCCAGCCCCACGGACACGCCCCGCCCGCCCACGCCCACGCCCGGCCCCACGGAGTTGGCCGTGGATGACGCCACCATCCACATCAAGAACCACGCCTTCCAGCCGGCCGTGATCCACGTGAAGCAAGGCGGCACCGTCACCTGGCTGAACGACGACGCCGACCCCCACACGGCCACGCCCACCTTGGGCGCCTCCTTCTCCGGCACGGAGCGCATCGACGCCAACAGCAGCAGCGGCAAGGTGACCTTCAAGACGGCGGGCGAGCAAAGCTACAAGTGCGACTACCACCCGGGCGAGACGGGCAAGATCGTGGTGGTGCCGGTCCCCTGACCGCTTGATTGCTGACACCTTCCGACCGCGCCCCCATGATGGGGTGGCCCGGGGGGTGGAGGAGGATCGATGCGGCGGATGCTGGCTAGCTTGGCGGCGGCGGCCATGCTGGCAGCCTGCGGGAGCCAGGGCAGCACCGGGCCGGGCGCGGTGGCCACGGCCCGCCCGGGTGCGACGCCGGTCCCCGTGTTGGCGGGCCCGCTGGTGCGCATGCGTGCCGCCGTCTTCGGCACCCCGCCCACCCGCGCGCTGATCGGCTCGAACGCGGCGCCCGGCGCCAACGCGGGCTTCACGTTGGCGCTGGGCGACCAGGCCGCCTACCACGTCCAGCGGGCCCAAGCCGAGGCCCGCGCGCTGGCAGGCCTGCCGGCGCCGGCCCCCCACTACGCGCTGGCCCAGACCCACGCCGTGGGCGAGACCCAGCCGTTCTGGGTCTTCACCGACGACACCCCCGGCTCCGAGGCCGAGGTCCAGGTGCAGGCGACGCTGGCGGCGGTGGGCCAGCACTGCTACGTCTGGAACGACCCGGCCGGCAATTCCAGCCCGCACGCCACGGCGCTGCTGGCCGCGCGGATCCGCGAGATCGCGGACACCTTCGACGCCCAGATCTACCCAACCGACACGCGCCTCTTCGGCTCGGAGGCCAACCCCGGCGTGGATGGCGACCCGCGCATCCACATCCTGATCAGCCCGGCCGTCAGCCAGGGCGGCGGCGGCACCACGCTGGGCTACTTCTCGCGCCGCGACGCCTACCCGGCGAACCCCAACGGCCGGGCCATCATGCAGCACAGCAACGCCAAGGAGCTGATCAACGTCGCCACGCGCATCGTGCTGACGGGCAGCCAGGAAGACTACCTGGGCACGCTCGCCCACGAGTTCGAGCACATGATCAACTTCAACCAGAAGGTGCTGCTGGGCAAGAACGCCGTCGGCGAGGACCTCTGGATCGACGAAGGCATGGCCATGTACGCCCTGGAGGCCAACGGCTACGGCTTGCGCGGCGGCGGGCGGGTGTTGCTCAACCACGTGCGCGATTTCCAGGCCCAGCCGGAGACCTACTCGCTGAACGAGTGGGACGCCAACCCGCACGGCATCGGCTACGGCCCGGTCTACCTGTTCATGGTCTATGTGGCTGACCGCTTCGGCGAGGGCATCCTGCACGAGATCGTCTCGTCGCCCCAAATCGGCTTCCCCAACCTGGAGGCCCGGCTCAACGCCCACGGCAGCCGTTTCAGCGACCTGTTCGCCGACTGGGCCGCCGCCAACGTCGTGGACCATGTGCCGGGCATGCCGCCGACGCTGACGTACAAGCTGATCGACATGCATGGCAGCTACGGCGGCACGCCGCTGACGGGGTTCTACGGCAACAGCGTGGCGGAGACCGGCATCTCGAACCTATCGCTGCGGCCATGTTCGCTCTTCTACGCCGAGCTGCCGAGCGGTGTGGGGCTGCCGGCCTTCAAGGTGGGCGCCGGCGTGACGGTGGAGCCGCCCCTGGGTCAGTAGCTGCCGGCCGGCAGGAAGCGGATCAGGTTGGCGCCCACGTCCACGATGGCCAGCCGGCCGTCCGGCAGCGCCACGATGCCGCCGGGCAGCACCAGGGCGTCGTCGGCGCTGGGGTCCGTGAAGAACTTGCCGCGTGGGCCGGCCACCGTCGTGATGGTGCCGTCCGGCGCGATCTTGCGGATATGCGCAGGCACGAAGGGCAGCCCGTCCAGCAGCTCCGGCGGGAACTTGGTGCCACCGCTCACCAGCGTCAGGCCGACGGAGCCCGCTTCTCCCACGTACAGGTTGCCGGCGGCGTCGAAGGCCAGCGCGCCAGGCCCGAACAGCACGGCGTCCTTGGCCGGGCGGCCTTCCTCGTCGGGCGCGCCGTCGGTGATGCGGCCCAGCGCGGTGCCGAAGGCGACGCCCGCCCAGGGCGTGATGCGGGCCGCCGGCGTGCCCAGGCCGGTGACTTTGAGGATCTGCAAGCTGGCGGCGTCCGCGAGGTAGAGGTCGCCGGCCGCGTCGAAGGCCATGCCGCTGGGCAAGACCGGCTGGTAGTCCGCCGCGGAGCCCCCCTCCGGCGGCGGCGGCCCCTTGGTACCGCTGACGACGCGGTCCACCTGCCCGTCCAGGCGCAGGCGGTAGACGCCGCCGTCGCCGGTCGTGCTCCAGAAAAGCTCGCCGTTGGGCGCAAAGGCCATCCCCAGCGTCTCGTGGATGCGCACCTGGTCCGCAGGCACGGGCGCTCCCAAGCCGGGTGACAGGTGCGGCTGCTTGAGCTCTCCGACGGCGGTCGTGATCACGCCGTCAGGACCGATCGCCCGGATGCGCTGGTTGCCGGGGTCCTGGACGTAGATGACGCCGTCGCGCACGGCCACGTTGGCCGGCTGCGAGAGCCGCGCCGCCACGGCCGGGCCGCCGTCGCCGCCCAGGCCTCCCACGGTCCCGGCGATCACGACCAGCTGGCCGCCTTCCAGGCGCTTCACCTGGTTGGTGCCGCCCTCGGCCACGATCAAGCGGCCTTGGCCGTCCACGGCCGCACCGCCGGGGGCGTTGACGGCCACGTCGCCGAGCAGGCTGCTGCGCTCCGCGGGGTCCCGGCCGGCGACGGGCTCCCAGCGGCCGTTGGTCAGGGCGTAGACGCGTGTGCTGCCGGCGTCCGCCACGTAGGGCGTGCCGTCGGCGCCGCAGGCCAGGCTGCCGGGCCGCACGAGCAGGTGCGCGGGATCGGGCACGACGCTGCGGCCGCCGTCCTTGAAGGCCAGCACGCGGCCCATCAGCCCCTCGCTGGCGTAGACCGTGCCGTCCGGCGCGACCACCACGCCGCCGTCCTGCTCGACCACCAGGTCGGCGGCCACGACCTTGCCCGGCCCGCCGACGGGCCGGTGGTAGAGCACGCCCTGCTTGCCATCCGCCCGGAAGAGCACCCAGAGGGCGCCGTCCGGCGCAAAGGCCACGCCCAGAACCTCTTCCGGCGTGTAGGGCCCGTCGATGGCGATCGGCCGGGCGGTGCCGTCGGCCTCGATGTGCAGCACGCGCGACGGGTTGTCCTGGTCCACGCCGTAGCCGCGGGCTTCGCCCACGTAAAGCGTGCCGTCCGGCGCCACCGCGAGCTTGTTCGCCACCATCGCGGTCTTGGTGGCGGGGCCGCCCGCCGCGCCATGGCTGCGGGAGCCGGTGCCGGCCACCACCGTGCGCGTGCCGTCCGGGTCCACCCGGTAGACGCAGCCCGCCCCCTCGCTGGCGACGTAGAAGGTGCCGTTGGGGCCATAGGCGAGGTCGGAGACGCGCCGGAAGTTGTACTTGTACTGGCCCGCGGCGGAGTCTACCAGCGTGGTCAGCGTGCCGTCCGGCGCCAGGCGGCGGATGCGGCCGAAGATGTGCTCGCCGATGGCCAGGCTGCCGTCCGGGGCCACGGCCAGCCCGCGCACGTCCGTCAGCGGCACCTGCGTGGCGCGGCGGCCGTTGCCGAGGTTGGCCTGGCCGATCAGCAGCGCCTTGATGTCTTCCAGCTTGCGCGCCACCGCGGGGGCCTGGCCGCGCAGGCGGTCGGCCAGTTCGAACAGCTCGCCGGGCTGGTAGGTGGGCGCCTTCTCCAGCAGGCCGCGGGCATCGTCCAGCGCCAAGGTGAGCTGGTCCGCCTCGGCGCTGGGCAGGCGGTCAAACACCTGCTGGCTGCCCTTCACGAAGCCCGCCAGCACGTAGGCCGCGCCCAGCGTCGTGGCCGTGCCGATGTCCTGGGCGCGCGCGCCGGGCGCCGGATGCGGCAGCATCGCCGCCAGCTCGCCGCCGCGGCGCAGGCGCACCAGCAGCACCACGTTGCCGGCGGGGAGCACGGCGGAGAGCTTGTAGCCGCCTTGCGCGTCGGTGGTGGCCGTCAGGGCCTTGCCCTTCTCGTCCTGGAGCTCCGCGCCGCTGGCGTCGAAGACCCGGATCGTCGCCCCCGCCAAGAGTGCCTCCTCGGGCGCCGCGGCCAGCCGGAGCTTGGTCTGGCTGATCAGCTTGGTCTGCGAGATCAGGGAGCCACCGTTGTTGGAGATGATCCCGCCGCCGTTGTCGCTGATGATGCCCCCGCCGTTGTCGGAGATGATCTTCACCTTGCCCGTCAGCAAGGTGGGCTGCCCGATTTGCTTCACGGCATGGGTGACGGCGACCGGCGTCGAGGCCTTCGGGATGGGCGTGGTGGCCCCGTGCGGCGCCGGGCACCCGGCGAGCAGGCTGGCGATCAACCACCATACGACGTGGCGATGTTGGCGGCGGGGGAAGCTCACTGGCTCATCTTACCCTGGCAGGCAAGGGTTGAGCCGGGCCGTTTACCCTTGCCTGGCCGCGGGTACGTCTGGCTGGCATGCGCGACGCCTGGATCCTGGAAACCAAGCTGCAACCGCCCGCGCAGCCCCCGCACGGGCTGGAGCGTGCCTTCGAGCGCCTGGGCGCGGGCTTGCCGCCCGTCACCTGGCTGGTGGCCGGCCCCGGCTACGGCAAGACGCTGGCCCTGGCCAACCTCGCCCGCCGGACCGGCCACGCGGTGCTGTGGCTGACGGCGGACGACCGCGACGCCGACCCCGCCACGCTCTTCCCCTACCTGGTGGCCGGCATGCGCGCCACCATCCCGGCCTTCGGGACGGCGCTGCTGGCCTCGCTGCAAGGCGGAGCGCCCGACCCGCGCGTGCTCTGGCAGCGCTTCTTCCAGGAGCTGGCGGCCTACAACGTGCCCGGCCTGGTGCTTGCGCTGGACGAGGCGCACGAGTTGGGGGAGGCGCTGGTCGCCTTGGCCTACTTCTTTGACAAGCTGCCGCCGGGCGTGCACGTGGCGCTGGCCTCGCGCCGGCGCCCCCCGGCCGTGCGCGCCCGCGCCCGCGTTGCCTGGCTGGAGCAGGCAGACCTGGCCTTCACCCCCGCCGAGGTGGGTGCCTTCCTGGCGGCGCGCGCCCCCGGCGGCGTGCCCCCGGCCTGGCACGCCGCCGCCGAGCCCCTGGAAGGCTGGCCGCTGGGGCTGGACCTGCTGACCCGCGGTGGCAGCCCGGCCGGCGTGGTGGCGGAGGAGCTGTACCAGGCCCAGCCGGCGCACCGGCGGGACCTCATGCTCAAGGCGGCCCTGTTGCCGGAGATCACGCCGGAGGCCTGCCGCTGGGTGTTCCAGGCGCTGGATGCGGCGGACGTGCTGGCGGAGCTGGAGGCCGAGCACCTGCTCACCCGCCTGGCGGGCTCCCCCGCCTACCGCTTCCCGGCCTACCTGCGCGACTTCCTGGCCACCGAAGCCGCCCGCGCCGTTCCCGCCCTGGCCGCCGTCGCCTGGCACCGCCGCGCCGCCACCTACTACCGCGAGCAGCGGCGCGAGGAGCTGGCCTTGCCGCACCTGCTGGCTTCCCGCGACTGGGACGCGGCGATCGCCGCGTGCAATGCCACCTTCCCGGGCATGCACTTCGCCGGCCGCGGCGCGCAAGTCGCTCGCTTCCTGGCCGCCTTCCCACCGGAGGTGGAGGCCGCGGAGCCGGTGCTGCAGCTCTGGCACGGCCACCTGGGCTCGCGCGCCGGACGCACGGAGGAGGCCCTGGCTGCCTACGAGGCCGCGGGGCGCCTGTTCCGGGAGCGCGACGACGGGGCGGGCGAGCTCAAGGTGCTGGTGCGCCAGCTGACGCTGGCGGTGCGGCAGGAGGATATGAAGCGCTTCAACCAGCTGGTGATGCAGGCGTTGGCACGCCTGGCCGAGGGCCTGGCCGAGGACGTGGTCGACCTGCATCTCGCGCGGGCCTGCGCCGCCGACCTGCGCGGCGACCAGGCCCTGATGCGCGAGTGCAACGAGGCGGCCCTGGCGCTGCCGCCGGGCGCGAACCCCGAGATCGCAGCCAGCCACGTGATCGCGCACCTGAACCTGTACACGGACGCCTTCCACCGCGGGGAGCTGGCGCGGGCGGCGGGTCATGCGGGGCTGGCGGGGGCGATCGCGGACGATTTCGGCTTCGGGCCATACCGGCTCTACGCGGGCTTCCTGCAGGCCCACCTGCACCTGATCATGGACGAGTCCGACGCCGCCGGCACGCTGCTGCGCGCCCTGCCGCCGGGCTGGGAAGACCAGTTGGATTGGCACATGCGCGCGGTGGGCCTGACGGTACTCGCTACCTGGCACGTGGCCCGCGGCGAGGCCGCCGAGGCAGAGGCCTGCGCGCGGCGCTCGCTGGCCGAGTTCGAGCGGGCGGGCTACCGCGAGGGTCGGAAGCTGCCGCTGGAGCCGCTGATGTGGCTGGCGTTGCAGCGCCAGCAGCCTGGCCGCGTGGCAGGGTTGGATCCGGGCGGGGCCGGTGACCGCAACTTCTACGATTTGTCGCTGGCGCTGCCGCGCGCGCGGGCGCTGCACCTGGCGGGAGATGCGGCGGCGGCGCGGGAGCAGCTGTCCCACATCGTGGCGGAGGCCGATCGGTTGGGGCTGCAGCTGATCGCGACGCGCGCGCGGCTTTACCTGGCCGCGACCGGCGACGCGGGGTCCGCGCTGGCGGAGGCGGAGGCGCTGATGGAGCGGCAAGGCTATGGCTTCTTGCGGGCGCAGGACCGCAGCCTGTGGGAGGACCTGGCCCCCGCCACCAGGGCGGAGGGGGTGCCCCGCCTATCCCTCTGCTGCTTCGGCGGCTTCCAAATCCGCCTGGACGGCGTCACCCTCGACCAGTGGCCCCGCAAGAAGGCCAAGCTGATCCTGGCCGCCCTGGCCCTCCAGCCCGCAGGCGTGCGCCTGGCGGACCTCGCCGCCCTGCTGGGCGACGGCGACGAAGCCTCCGGCCACGGCATCCTCAAGGTCACCATGCCGGTCCTGCGCCGCACCCTCGAACCAGACCTGCCCAAGGGCGCGGGCTCGTCCTTCATCTGGCTGGCCGACGACCGCTACGGCCTCGTGCCCGTCACGCTCGACGTCGCCGCCTTCGATCACGCCCTGACCTCCGCGGAAGCCGCGCGCGCCACCGACCCCGTCGCCGCCGCCGCGCACTACGAGGCCGCCCTGGCCTTGTATCAGGGCGACCTGCTGGCAGAAGCCTTCTTCCGCGAGTTCTTCGACGAAGAACGCGAGCGTCGGCGGCACCAAGCCGCGAGCGCCCTGGGGTGGCTGGCGGACCACCATGGCCGCCGGGGCGACCACACCGGCCAGGAACAGGCGCTGGCCCGCGCCGCCGGCATCGCGCCGACGGACGAGGCCACCTACCTGGCCCTGATGGCCTTCTACCGGTCCAACGGCCGGCCGGAGCGGGTGCGGCAGGTCTACTGGGACTGCCGCAAGGCGCTCAAGCTGCACCTGGACGCCTTGCCCTCCGAAGCGTTCGAGCTGGCCTCCCGGGCTTAATCGCCGCGACGCGACATCACGGGGGCGACCTCGCCGCCGGCCTCGCCGTCCTTGGGACCGCCCTGCTTGGCGAAGATGCCCTCGTGGCCGCCGGCAGGCGCCTCGTCGGACTTGGCCTTGCCGCGCTTGGCGAAGGTGCCCAGGTGGTTGCCCGTGGTGGCCGAGGCCTCGGCCTTGGGCTGGCCCTCGCCGGCGGGGATGCCGGCGTGCGAACCAGCGGCGGGGCGGTGGCTGGAGAGCGAGAGGCCGTCGGCCTTCATGCGGGGCTGCGCGGCGCAAGCGGCGGGAGCGGCCGCCTGGCCCACCGGCCGGGCCAGCGTGGAGGCGGTGGCGGGGCGGGTGGCGGTCGTGGCGGTGGTGTTCATCGGGGCTCCTTCTCTACTCTCGGCTTCCGGTTCGCTTCACCGGAACAAGGTCAGTATGCTCCCGGGGCCATGACAACCCGGCAACAAACCCCCCGGTCGTGCTTAAAGCCCGGTAAACCTTGCTCGCCGATCCCTTAACGCCGCGGCCGGGTATGGCATGACCATGCCTGCCTGGGAAGACGACCTGCGCCGCTGGCTGGCCGATCAGCCCGCCGCCCCCGCCCCGATCGAGGAGCCCGTCCGGCCGCCCAACTGGAAGGCGGAGCTGCTGCGCGAGGCCAACTTCGGCTGGGCGCCCGAAGCCCCGCCCGCGGCGCCACCGGCGGTCGAAACCCCGGTCATCCCCGCCTACATCCCCCCGCGCCGCGACCTGCCGCGCCCCTACTTCACCCGCCACGGCTACGAGCCGGGCCAGAAGCCGCCTTCCAAGGCCGCCATGCAGGACCTGATCCAGCAGGTCTACGGCGCCACCACCCCCGGCCTCATCTACCGCATGGTGGCGGACACGCCGCTGTTCGGCGCGCTCGACACCTGGCGCGACGGCGACCTCCACCACAACCACAAGCTGCTGCGCATCCTCTTCGACCGCATCTCCGCCCAGCTGGGCGACGCCTACGGCTTCAAGGCCGCTCCGCTGGGCAAGCTCGACCACTCCAAGCACTTCCTGGGCTACTACGCCTACGCGGAGCAGGCGATCTTCCTGTCGGCGGCCCACCTCACGGACCACCCCGCCCACGCCGTCAACACGATCGCCCACGAGCAGGCCCACCGGCTGCAAGACCTGCTGGTGCAAGCCGTCACCTACCGCCGCAAGCTCTCGCCGCCGGAGCGCAGCCTGGCGCTCTGGTGGTACGACGAGCGCACCTACGACCACCGCACCCACCCAGCCGAATACCACCACAGCCTCAAGGAATGGCACGCCCGCCAGGTGGGCAATTCGGTGGCGGCTGGCCTGGGCCGCGTCTTCGGCTGGCCGACCGAACTATCTAATCTGTGAAACCCGAGTTAACCTGGCTGCGTAATTCATGCAACGAAGGCCCCTTAGGCTAGGAACCATGAAGAAGCTCCTCCCCCTCCTGTGCACCCTCGCCCTGGCGGGCTGTCAGCAGACCCTGACGCTGCCGTCCGCCACCGTGCTCGCCAGCGACTCGCTGGGCGGCCTGGCTTCGAGCGTCGCGGCCCATGCGTCCGTGGAGGCCGTCGCGCCCCTGGCGTTCGTGCTGACGCCCGAGTCGGCCGGCTTCTTGCAGGCCCTGACGACCACGGCGGAGCCCCAGCGCATCGCCCTGGCCAACCGCCTGAAGGCGGACAGCACCATCACCAGCGCCATCACGAACTGGAGCCGCGCGGGCGCCGCCGGCCGCCTGGCCGTGCTGCAGCGCGTGGCGACGATCGAGGGCGAGGTCATGCACTGCCAGGTCCCCACCGTGAAGGAGGAAGCCAGCACCACCGCGCCCTCCGGCATGTTGGCCTTCTTCCAGGCGGAGTCGGGCGGCCTCGGCGAGATCACGATCTACTCCAACGCGATCGCCTCCGGCGGCGGCTACCTGGCCCTCTCGATGGTGATCCACGAGATGCGCCACGCGGTGCAGTACCAGCTGGTGTCTGGCGACCAAACCAAGCTGACGGCCGACGAGAAGACGCTCGCCACCGGCTACCGCACGGCCTGGGAGACGGTCAACGCGCTGGGCGGCGAGAGCAAGCTGAGCTACGGCGACTACGTGCACCTGGCCGTGGAGTTCGACGCCTTCCAGGCCGGCAACCAGGTGGCCACGCTCATGTCGGGTGGCACCTTCGACCAGCGCGGCAGCGGCTTCGTCGACACCCAGTACGTCACCGCCGGCACGCCCAACCTGGACCTCACGACCATGCTGGGCAACTTCACCACCAGCGAGCTCACGGGCGCCGTCAACCTGGCCCAGGCCAAGGCCGAGCCCGCGCGCAGCCCGGTCGTCTCGCGCCAGCGCCCCGTCGTCACGCGCGGCGGCCGGGCGGGGCGTTAACCAAAGTATAACCAACCTGGCATCCTGCCGACGCAATCGGTTGCTAATATAATCCATGTAAAAAGGTGGAAGTCATCTCATCAATCCGTGCTGGAAAATCGCTCGAGACGTAAGTCTCGGGCGATTTTCTTTTAAAGTTTGCAATGAAAAATCCGATAGATCAAATGTCCCTAGCTATCGGAGGATATGGAAATGAACATTCAGGGCATTGGTCAGCACGGCCACAAGCATGGTGGAGGCATCGAAGGCTTCATCAGTAAGTTGAAAGATGATACGAGCGACGAAGCAACCGGGATCAAGAACTCGTACCAGAAGCTCAAGGACGACATCAAGGCCGGCGCCACCCAGGAAACCCTGACGGCCGACCGCAGCGCCCTGACGGACGCGATGAAGACCTTCCGCGAGAAGAACCCCCCGCCGGCACGCCCGGAGCACGACGCCCAGGGCTTCCTGGCCAAGCTGGCCGAGAAGGTCTCGTCGGACCAGAGCACCGAAGGCACCCAGCTGGCCGCCGCGATCAAGAAGCTCCAGGGCGACAGCGCGGGCGTCGACGCGGACAAGCAGTCCTTCATGGACGCGCTCAAGGCCTACTTCGAGAAGCAGCGCGGCCAATCGGCCGGCGACGACGCCACGGCCTCGGGCCAGAACGTCGACTGCCGCGCCTGATCGAGCCGGTACAGGCACGCCGACGGCCGAACCACCGGCTGGACCACCCCCCGGTGCCCGCACGCCCCCACGCTCAACGCCAGCACCACCCAGACCCGTTTCGGCAACATCACATGCCCTCCTGACCCGTTTGTCAGCCTGCAGGCCTTTGGGCTTGCAGGCTTCAAACGCTGTCAAGGGGGGATTTCAGCCTTTCGCCTCGACGGCCACCCGCACCCTGATGGCGGGAGCTAGGACTGCAAGAAATTTTGCCGTTTGTGCAAGCTTGGCTAGCCCAAAGGTCTGCAGCATCGGAAATCTAGCTTTAACCACTGTTAGCGGGAGATTTCGGGCAGGTCCCGGGTAGAAGAATCGGGCAACCGCCCGTCGTCGATGGAGGGTGTCCCGCCGTGTATGCGCTCCTGATCGGTGTCCTGCTGGCGGCCGTGGCCACTGCCCCGCCGGGCCCAACGGCGGAGTTACAACAGCGCGCGGCGCAGAACGACCCGGTCGCGATGTACACCCTGGGCGACCAGCTTTGTCGGCAGGGAGATTGGGCGAATGGCGAAGGTTGGATCGCGCGCGCGGGGCGGCTTGGCAACGTCTCCGCATGCCTCTGGCTGGCGGACCGCTACGATCGTCGCAACTCGCGAGGGGTCTCGTCCAGGTGGCTCAAGGCTGCGGCGGAGGGGGGCAGTCGGCCCGCAATCGTAGCCTGGGCGAACCGGCTTGTTCTGGGGCAGGGCGTCCCGCGGGCTTACACCACGGCGGTGGCGCTGCTGGAACCCCTGGCCGCTGGCGGCGATTGGGACGCCGTGGAGGCACTGGCCGACGCACGGAAGCGCCCTCTCTCACCCCCTCGGTCCGAGGCCCGCTTCAGGGCAGCCCTCGAGGCCGCGCAGCGCTCCGAGGCGGCGGGCGATAGCGCGCTCGCTTGGCGACTTTACCGTCGGCTGGGCGAATGGATCTTGGCGGACGCTCGCGGCCTCACCGCGGAGATCCCGCGGCTGGGCACCCCTTTCGTGCCGCTGCGCCTGGCATCCGCGCTCTCGGCGTTGGAGGCCGAGGCGGGCAATGGCTCCGGTGCCGCTTGCTACGTCCGCGCCATGGTGGCCCTCAATGGCCTGTGGGGCCCGGAAGATCCTGCCCAGGCGGAGCGTTGGCTGGAGCGCGGCGCCATGTTGCGCGACCCTGCATGCGGCAGCCTCCTGGCCGACCGGCGCGCCGCGACCGATGGCCAGAAGGGGGCCCTGGCCCGATATCGCCACCTCTTCGACGGCAACATCCTGAACACCTACGACCCCGCTGCAGGGGATGCCGCCACCGCGGCCTTCCTCCATGCCGTGGATCGGATGACCGCCGAGAGCTTCGATCGGCAAGACCTTTGGGGCGAGCATGATCTCGGGCTGGTGCAGGACCTGGCCTCGGCCAAGTCCTTCTTCACCTCGCTTCATCTGCCGCCGGATCGCCTGGCGCGCCTGGTGGACGGCGACGCCGACACGCTGCCGCCCGGGTACTTGCAGGCCCAGGGGCTCGGGTCGCTGTTGGAGCGGAAGGCCGCTTATGCGGACGATCCCGCCGTGGCCCATAAATTCCTGATGGAGAGCGCCGCCCAGGGAACACGCAGTGCCCAATACAGGGTGGGGCTGGAGTTGGTGGAGCGTCCCGTGTCCGCCACGACCGGCCTGGCGTACCTGGAGCTGGCAGCGGCCCAGGACTACCGGCCGGCATCCCGGATCTTGGATGCCACTGAAGCCCGCCTCGGGCCGGCCACCGTGGCGGCGGCGCAGGCCCAGGCCGGGACTTGGTGGGAAGCCGCCTTCCGTTAGCCCCTACCCGCAGTTGGTGCCAATCCCCCAAGAGGAGTGAGCCTCCGGGTGGGCCGACCACCAAGCCGCGGCGTCTAGCCGGGCTTTGGTCAGCAGGGCCGGCGACAGCAGCTTGGCCAGCCGATCTAGCGCGGGCTTGGCGCAAGGATGGTGGTTCCGGCCTGCAATGTCATACCAGGTCGCCGCGCCCACCAGGTCTTGCTGCCTTTCGAGGTCGTTGGCCCACCGGAGCTCCGCCACGGGGTTGCCGGCCTCCACGGCGATCAGCAGCCAGCGTCGGGCAAGCTCCTCGTCCTTCGGCAAGCCCCAGCCGCGCTCGTAGCAGTCCGCCAAGTCGGCGGCGTAGCTCATCCTCCGCTCGCCCTTGCGGTTGGCAAGCGCCTTGAGCCACTTCACGCAGCCCAGGACGTTGCGGGGCACTCCCCCGTCCCCTTGCTTGTAGGCAAGGTACAACGTCGCCATGGCTTGCTCGTCCCCATGCGAGGCGGCGGTTTCCAGGACCGGCGCCGCGTGCTTGGGGTCGCCCGTCCGCAGCAGGTGCTCGCCGTACTTCCGGTTGGCCACGGGGTCACCGCCGGCGATCGCCAACCGGAACAACTTGTCCGCCTCGTCCGGCAGGCGAGGCATCGTGGTCCCTCTGGCCAACTCCTCCGCCACAGCGACCTTGGTCGCCACATCGCCGTTGGCCGCCGCCAGCAGGAACCACTTCAGCGCGGGCGACGCGTAGCTCGGCTTGCCGTCTGCCGAATACGTGGCCTTGCGTACGGCTTCGCAATCGCGATCCACGATCCAGCTGCTGATGCGGAGCTGTGCGACCGCCAGGTCGGGCAGCGCCAGGCGCTTGGCGATAGCGCCAAGGGCTGCGCCGACCTGGGCACCCCCTACCTCGGCGCAGCCATACTGGAAGTAGGCCTCGGCCAGCTCGGCCTTGCCGGCCCCGGGCTTGCCAAGGTGCTGGGCCAGCAAGATGCGCGCTGGCACGACGTTGGCCTCCGCGGCTTGTTTGAGGTAGTTCATGGCCGTTGCCAAGTCTTTGGCGGCGGCACCCGCATGCAGCAGGCCACGCGCAACGCGCAGGCTGGCATCCGGGTCGCCGTGGTCGGCCGCTTGCCGCCACAGCGTCGCCGCGATCGGCTTGGCGCCGGGCCCGGCCGCACCGGCCTCCACCAAGGTCGCCAACTTGGCCAATGCGGTGCGCTCCCCGCCCAAGGCCGCCAGCTCGTACCACTTGAGCGCCAGGGCAGGGTTCCTGGGCAGCCCCATCCCCGAAGCGTAGTGCGCCGCCAACTCGGCCTGGGCGTCGGCCGAACCATGCTCGGCCGCGCGTCGGATCCAGGCCAACGCGTTGGCCCGATCGCCGCGTTCCCACAGCTCCAGGCCCAGTTCCAACTGGCGTCGGGGGTCACCGGCCTTGGCTTCGGCTTGGATCATCTCGAACGTGTCCGGTGGCCAGGCCGCTAACGCCGGGCCGGCGCCCATTGCCACGAGGGCCAGCAGCACGATCGAAGTCCGAACCGGGAGCATCAGGGCGTTTCCAGGCGCTTGCGCACGCGCTCCAACGCCTCGCGGGCCTTGGCGTCGGCCTGGACCTGCTCGATGCGGGCGGTCTCGTCGACCACCTGGCTCTTGGCACGGTCATATTCCGCCTTGGGCACCACCACCAGGAGCATGACGTTGTAGCTGGAAGCCACGCCGTCGTCGGTCACGGTCTCCACGCGTTCCCAGTAACGCTCCATCGGCATCATCCCGCGGATCTTGATGCGGTCGGTGCTGGCGCTCAGCGCGGATTCGATGGCCTGGCCCAGCGGGCTGCCGGCGGCGAGGCTGTTGGAGCCACTGGTGGCTGTCGAGAACTCGCGCTGGAAGGTCTCTTGGATCGAGCTTGCCACCACCTTCTTGGCCTGGTACTCGGCCTGTTCCTCGCCGAGGGCGAGATCGCGAACGGCGGCCACGGTGCCCACGAAGTAGAGCTTGCCGTCCTTCTCCATGAAGCGCTTGTCGGCCCAGTCGGGCTTGCGGGACGAGGTCTCCACGACCTTGCTGGAACCCTTGGCGGGTTGCTGGGCGAAGCAGCCACCCGTTAACAAGGCCGCGGCGAGGACAAGGGCTAAGGAGTTGCGCATGGGGATTCCTCCGTTTAGGGGGTGGGAACGCGTTTGGATGCCAGGACCCGGTATTCCGTGGTAGCTTCGGCCCGCTCGCCTGCGGGGATGGCGACGAGCCAGCGGTAAAGACCTGCCAGTCCCAGGCTGCCGGCTTTGGCTTCGGGGGGGACAACGGGGTGGCGTAGCGCGACCACCTTGATGGCTTCGACGTCCACGCCATGGCCGGGCAGCGGGCGTGGCGTGAGCTTGAAGGGAGCGCCTGCGCCCGGTAGCACCAGGGGCGCGTTGATTTCCAGGCGTTCGAGCGGGCGGTAGGCGTTCGGGTAGATCTGATAGACCTTGCCGTCGGCCGCGAGGTTGAAGATGAGTGGGTAACAGGCCTCCGTCGCCTTGACCTGGAGCGTGAGCGCGTCGCCTTCGTAGAAAGCGTCCCGATCGAGGCTCAGGCCTACGTGGAAGGCGGGGTCGCCGACCTCGTCCCGGGCGACCTCGGCCCGCAGGCGGACGGTTAACCGGGTGATGGGCGGCTCCTTGGGCCCCACCGGTACGGCAACGGTCTCCCAGCGCAGGATTTCCTCGCGCACGATCCGTCCCGAGGCAACCGACCGGGTTTCGCGGAACAGGTCCAGCAGGCCGGTTTGGGAACGCACACTGTAGGCGCTGTCCTCGATCGTAACCCCCGCCCAGCCCTCGACGGCACGCCGCCTGGCGGTTGCCAGCGCGGCGGCC
The DNA here is from genome assembly GCA_028287685.1 of Cyanobacteria bacterium RYN_339. Lineage (GTDB taxonomy): Bacteria > Cyanobacteriota > Sericytochromatia > S15B-MN24 > JAQBPE01 > JAQBPE01. The sequence goes on from JAQBPE010000490.1 coordinate 25,300, forward strand.
TGGGCCCGGTCCATCGAGATATCACCGGCCAGCGTGGCGGTGCCCTCGGTCTCGAGCCAGCGTTCTTCGGCCGCCTCGGCCGGCGAGGCAGACGCAAGGAGCAGCAGCACCGCGATCGCCCTCCTCATGGCAGCGTTACCAGCACGCGCTCGTCGTTCCCACTCACCATCGGCGTTTGTTCCTGGTTGGCGCGGCGCGCTTCCCTGGCCACGTTGCCGGTCACGTAGGCCTTGAGCTCACCCACCGTAACCTGGTGATCGTGGTTCGCGTCGGCCTCGCCTTGCAACCCCTTGAGCATGAAGTACGTGAACAGCCCGTGGTGCTTCGCCGCATAGCCCGTGCTCGTCTGGGAGCCGGCGGCCGCCGCGAAGACCGTGAGGCCAGCCGGCACCGCCTCCGCGTTCGTCTCGATGAACAGGGGCCGGAGGTTCGCCACGAGCGGCCGGGCCTGGTCGGTCCGGTTCGACTGGCCGCTGAAACACGAGTCCAGCATGACGGTGACGGAGCGCGCATGCAGCCGCGCCAGCGCGTCATAGGCCGTCGCCAACGAGTAGCATGACGTGGAGGGATAGGACGGGTTGCCGTCGAAAGGCACAAGGAACGCGCTCTTGGTCGCCGCATCCGGTGCGCCATGGCCGGCGAAGTAAACGTACAGGTCGGACTTGTCCTTCTCCACCCACCGCGCCAGCTGGCCCTCCAGGGCCGTGCGGATGTTGCCGCCGGTGGCCTGCTCATCCGTCAGCACGATGGCGTTCTCACGCGGGACGCCCAGCGCCCGCTCGCAGAAGCCGCGGAAGGCTGCGGCGTCCCGCCGGGCATAGGTCGCTTCGGGCAACTGGCCGTTGTAGCGTTCGATGCCGATCACCACCGCGAAAGCGTTGGGGTTTGGCGCCGCCGCGGGCCCCTTGATCGCCAGGTCGTCTTCCTCCGGAGCTGGTGCCACGCTTGGTGCGGTCGCTTCCACCACGCGGTCGACGCTGGTGGGCGCCGCGCGGTCAAGCGTGACCTGGATCGGGGCGGTCACGCCGAACTCTGGATGCGCCTCGCTAACGACGATCTTGATCGGCAGCTGTTGCGGGCCGTCGTAGCGGTTCACCACCAGGATCGAGAAGCGCGCCTCCTTGCTGGCGCCGGGTGAGAGGTCTCCCAGCTCGATCGTCTCGTCCCCCGTGGGCTTGATGCGGGCGTCACCCAGCTGCAGCTTCGCCACCACCTGGTGCGCCAGGCCGGCGCCACCATTCACGACTTGCACCCGCAGGTCGAGCTGCTCGCCTCGCTCCACCACGCCGTTCCCGTTGGCGTCCTCGATGCTCGGCCCGCGGATCGCCAGGGCCGGCTGGGCGAACCGGTGGGTCGCAAAGGTGGTCTTCATCAGCGGCGCATCGAACCCGAAGGCGTCCTCCAGGGCGATCTGAACGGTTGCCTTGCCTTCGACGAGATCCGTGCGGCCTTTCACCGGGACGATGGCTTTGCGGGTCTCGCCAGGCGCCAGGTCACCGATCGCCACCACCAACGGCACGCTTAGCCCGGCGGAGACGCCGCCCGCCTCGCAGGCCGCCCGCAACTGGGTCGCCTTGCCTTGGCCAACGTTTTGGATGGTCAGCTCGATCGAGGCCGCCTCGTCTGCCTCCAGCACCCCGTTGCCCGAGGCGTCCTTGAAGGCCGCAACGGCCTTCAGGAGCGGGGGCGCCTTCGGGCGCTCGGCCAGCAAGCCACCAGCGGGTGGCCCATGCCACCCGTACCGATCGTCCACCATGCCGTCGTCCCGCGCCAACACGAAGGCGTTGGTCCCCGCCAGGAAGTGGGGCAGGTCGGCAGAGCCCGCGCCGGGCTGGCCGCTGTTCCAGGCCACCAGGTTGGCCGTGGCGTCTTGCTCCAGGCCCTGGAGGGGGGGTGTGGCGATGACGCCGCTTCCGTTCTGCGCGATCAAGTTGCCGATCACGTTGGCGGCGCCCGTGGTGCTCGACGAGATGCCGGCTTCCGCGTTGCCGAGGATCGTGTTGTGCCGCAAGGTCGGCGCGGCCTGGTGGACCAGCAGGACCCCGAACTTGCCGTTCTCGCGGCAAAGGTTGTCTTCCGCGGTGCCTCTGCCCCGCCCGAAGTAGGCGATCCCTGCAAAGTGGTTTTTCTGGAGGACGTTCTGCCGCAAGGTCGGGGCGGCGTCATCCACGATGGCGATGCCATGCAAAATGCACCCCACGACCTCGCTACCCGTTACGCTGCCGTGGGCGTGGCCGGCAAAGCGGATCCCGATTTGCCCGCCGCCCTGGACCTTGACCCCGGCGATCGCCACGTCGCTGGACCCGCCCACCTGGACCGCCGTGCCGTTGGTCCAGAACTTGCAGCCACGCACGGTGGCCTTGGCGTCCACGAGCTCGATGGCGTCGCCCGGCGCAATGATGCTCAGATCCTCGATCACGACGTTCTCGATGCCCACACCGCGGATCACCGTCCCGTTCGACCAGTTTAGGCTGCCGCCGTCCCGCCCGCGCAAGGTGATGCCGGACTTCAGGGCCACCTGCTCCACGTGCGGGCCATGCACCTCGATCACGTCGCCAGGGGTGGCCCTGGTGATCGCGCCCTGGACCGATTCCATCATCCCGACCGTGATGGGCAGGCGGCTTGTGCCGGCGCGCGCCGCGTTGCCGGGAAGCACCAACAGCGACGCAAGGACCAGGGGCAGCGTCAATTGAGGACGAGAGCGCACTGCCAACCTCCACGAGCAAACAGACAATCCTTCGGGATATACCCGACTATATCTGTACTTTCATCGGTACCATCTTGCCGCTCGGGCTGGGAACACCCCCGTATTTGGCAAGAAACCCCGCAACGCGGGCCCTTGACTGCACCAACTGGGCGGGGTCCAGCTTGGGGCGGAGGTCGGTTGCGGCCTTCAGGCACATCTGGTCGCTGTCCGCGCCCATCGCGAAGTAGGCATAGGCATCCGCGGGCGTTTCCGCCAGCTGACCGAGGAAGTACATGGCGTGCGAAACGCCATGGGTGGCGGCGATCTCGTAGCATTCCCGCGCGCGGGCCGGATCCTTGGGCACGTCCTTGCCGTTCAAGGCCAACGACGCGGCCGTGAGCGCTCCGGTACCGTCCCCACCTTTGGCGGCCATATAGGACCACCGGAAGGCCGTCGGGCGGTTGAGCTCCACGCCCATGTTGCCATGACAAAACGCGTAGCCCAGGATCCCTTGGGCACGCGCGTTCCCGCCTTCGGCAAGCGCGGTCAACTCGGGCAAGGCATCTGCGATCGGCCGGGCTTGGTAAGCCAACGCGAGCGTATCGGCGGCCTCTTTGTTGCCGCTTCGGTATGCCAGCAGGCTCCACTTCCCGGCCTGGGCCATGTCCGATGGGTAGCCGGGCATGTAGTTGTAGGCCCGCGCCAGGCGGAGCATCGCCTTGGAGTTGCCAGCCTGTGCCGCTAGCAATGCGTAGCCGAACCAGGCCGGACGTTCGACCTTTCCGTCCGGGCCGTAGGCCGGGGTCTCCTTAACGCCCTCTGGCGGGTGCATTTCCAGCGTTTCTGCAACTTCGGACGCCGCCACAGCCAGTTGTTCCGCCGGCATCCGCTGCTGCAATGCCAAGCGCAGGGGACCAGCCGACCGATCGCCGCGGGCCTGGGCGTATGCCAACATCTGGAAGCCCTTGACCGCGTCCGTGGCGCCCCCCAAGAGCTCGCCGGCCAGCGCCTGGGCCTCGACCAGGCCCGCGTCTGCGGCCTCCTTCGCAAGCCGCAAGGCCTCCTTGGGGCTGTGCTCCACGGCCTCGCCCTTCGCGTACAGCCGTGCCAGCCCCAGCTTGGCAAGCGGGAGATCCATCGACTCGTAGTAGAAGGAAGCGGCGCGAACCGCGTCACGCGGGATCCCCTCGCCTCGGTCGTAGATCAGGCCGGCCTGTAAGGCGGCCTCCCGATTGCCACGGAGAGGCTCCAGCAGCGCCAGGGCCTTCACGACATCGCGCTTCCCGCCAATCCCGCGCGCATACAGCATGCCGAGCCGCGAAGCTGCTTCGGTTCCCCAGCGGGGGTCTTGAAGCGCCTGCTCGTACAGCTTCGCGGCCTTTGCCGGGTCAGGCGCCGTGCCGCGGCCGTCTTCGAACATGGCGGCCAGGCAGCCCATGGCCAGCGCGTTCCCCCGCTCCGCAGCTTCTTGATACCAGGCCAGCGCCAGGGCCGGGTCGGCAGTCATCCCCTGGCCATGCTCGGCCATGTAGCCGGCCAACGCGCTGCCAGCTGGGTATTTGAGGCTGGCGGCAGCCTTGAAGGCGGCCAGCGCAGCCTGATCGTCGTGGGGATAGCCTTGCCATCCGCAAGCATAGTAGCTGCCGAGCGTAATGAAGCCCCGGCCATCCCCCGCCTGACCTGCCTTGCGCAACCAGGCTAGGCCATCGGCCTGGACCGCGGGGGGCGTGGCCGTGGAGAGCGCGGAGCTGCAATGGTAGCAACCAAGCCTGTACATTGCGCTGGCATCCCCAGCCAGTGCCTTGGCTTGGACGGCGTCGTAACCGGCGTTGAAATCGAGGTTCGCGAGGTCGGAAATGACCAGACCGAACGGGCGATCGCCGAATGGCGCCGCGACAGCGGGCGAGGCCAGTGCCAGCAACGGCATGGCGACCAGGATGATGTGCAGGAGTTCGGAACGGAACTTGGGCATAGGCTGCTTGGAAGCATACCCTCAACCGGAAAGATCGTCCCCATGTCTTATGGTTGTAGTCTGGTGGTCTACTGGTTCACCAGATGTCGAGGCACGCGGCGTTTGCTATGATCCACCCATGACCATCACCATCAAACGCCTTGCTCCCGGCGACGAGCCCATCCTCCAAACCCTGGCCGCCGAAGACGCCGACTTCGACCTCGACGGCCGCAGCGAACCCCTGAAGCCGCTAACGGCAGAGCAAGCGCACCGCTACCTCTCGGACCCCGCAGTGCTCAACTGGGCCGCCATGGACGGCGACACCCTGCTGGGCTTCCTCTACTGCCTGGTCGTCCCCCTGCGTTCCGACGACGCCCAGGAGCTGCTGCTCTACGAAATCGGCGTGCGCAGCCAATGGCGCCGCAAGGGCGTCGGCCGCGCCCTGCTCGACCACATGGAGCGCTGGATGAAGGAGAACGCCATCAAGACCGTCTGGGTCCTGGCGGACAACCCCACGGCGGTGGACTTCTACCGGGGGTGCGGGTTTGGTGTGGAGGATGAGCAGCCGGTCTACCTGACCCGCTAGCTTACTCCAGCGGCCCCACGGCCTCTTCGACCGCGGCCACCAGGCTGCCATCCTCGATCGTCTCGCGCAGGCGGCGGATGTCGTCCGACAGCACGCGGTCGTCGTCCAGGTACGGCACCACCGTGCGCACGAAGCGGTGCGCGGCGGCCACGCCCTTGCCCGGCGCCATCTTCGGGCGCAGGTCGATGCCCTGGGCGGCGCACATCAGCTCGATGGCGAGCACGTTCATGGCGTTCTCCAGCACCACGCCCAGCTTGCGGCCGGCGGTGGTGCCCATCGAGACGTGGTCCTCCTGGCCGGCGGAGGTGGGGATGGAGTCGACGCTGGCGGGGTGGGCGTGGACCTTGTTCTCCGACACCAGCGCGGCGGCGGTGTACTGGGCCACCATCAGGCCCGAGTTCAGCCCGGGCTTGGTGGTCAGGAAGGTGGGCAGGCCGTTGGAGAGCGCCGGGTTGACCATGCGCTCCACGCGGCGCTCGGAGATGTTCGCGAGCTCGGAAATGGCGATCGCCAGGAAATCCAGCGGCAGCGCCAGCGGCTGGCCATGGAAGTGCCCGGCGGAGATGGCGTCCTCGCGGTCCGCGAAGATGAGGGGATTGTCCGTCACGGAGTTGATCTCGATCTGGAAGACCCCGCGCGCGAACGTCAGCGCGTCGCGCGTGGCGCCGTGGACCTGGGGCGCGCAGCGCAGGCTGTAGCCGTCCTGCACCTGGCCGCAGTCCTTGTGAGACTGCATCATCTCCGACCCGGCCACCAGGCGCGTCAGGTTGCGCGCGGAGGCCATCTGGCCGACGTGGGGGCGTAACAAATGCACGGCCGACTGGAAGGGGGCCTGGGAGCCCAGCAGGGCCTCCACGGTGGCGGCGCAGGCGATGTCTGCCACCTTGGCCAGGTTGCGGGCCTGTTCAAGGGCCAGGCAGCCCAGCGCGCCCATGGCCTGTGTGCCGTTGACCAGCGCCAGGCCTTCCTTGGCAGCCAGCTCGATCGGCTTCAATTCGGCGGCTTCGAGCGCGTCGGCGCCGGAAAGCACCATGCCGCGGTACTCCGCCTTGCCCATGCCGATCAGCACCAGCGCGAGGTGCGACAGGGGCGCCAGGTCGCCGCTGGCGCCGACGCTGCCCTGGCAAGGGATCACGGGGTGGACGCCGCGGTTGAGCATCTCCGTGAGCAGTTCCACCACCTCCGGCCGGATGCCGGAGAAGCCCTTCACCAGGGCGTTGATGCGCAAGAGCATCATGGCGCGCACAATAGGCGTCGAGAAGGGCACGCCCACACCCGCCGCGTGGCTCATGACCAGGTTGCGTTGGAGCGCGGCCACCTCGTGGTGCTCGATCTTGCGGTCCTTCATGAAGCCGAAGCCGGTGGTGATGCCATAGACGACGCGGTCTTCGGCCAGCATCTTGTCCACCACGGCGCGCGAGCGCTTCATGGCGGCGACGCAGGACGACGGCACGTGCACCGGCACGCGGCGGCGGGCCACCAGGTGGACGTCGAAGATGCTGAGGTCGCGGCCGTTGACGGGGATGCGGGCGACGTTACTGCCGATGGTTTCGGGCATGGGCTTACCGCGCGATGTCCAGGCCGTGGGCCCGGACCTGAGGCCAGAGGTCGCTGCGCATCGCGTCGAGGGCTTCCCAAAGGGCGTCGCACTGCTCGCGCTGTTCCTCCACCCAGGCCTCGTCCTTGATGCTGCCCAGGTTGATGGCGGCGTTCAACAGCGCGCCCTCCGCGCCGGCGCAGGCCAGCAGCACGGCCACGGCGGCGTCGGTGCAGGCGTTCTTGTTGCCGATGCCCAGCAGCCGGTGGGCCAGCCGCGCGGTGTCGAGGCAAGCCTGGGCCACGCCCATCGGCGCGAGCGTGGCGCCCTTCAGCCCGGCCTGCATGGCCAGCTTGCGGGCTTCCTTCTCCTCGTCCGTGGCCTTGGGCAAGGCCATCGCCGTCATCACGGCCTCGAAGCTGGCGGCGTCTTCGGCCACGGCGCGCGCGAGCTTGCCTTGCAGGCCCTCGGCCTGCTGGCCCAGCTTGGCGGCCTCTTGGGAGGCCTCCTCGTAGCCCTTCTTGCCCACCGTCAGGCCCGCGACCATGCGCGCGAGCGCGGCGGCCAGGGAGCCGGCGAAGGCGCTGGCGCTGCCGCCGCCGGGGGTGGGGTCGTTGGCGGCGAAGCGCTCGAGCAGCTGGTGGGCGGGCAGGTCGGTGAAGCTCATCTTACGCGGTCGTCCGGATCTTGTTTTCCAGGACCATCGCCGGGTTATAGCCTTCGACCTGCAGGTAGTAGGCCGCCGTTTCCAGCAGCGCGTCTTGCGGCACCAGGCCCACGATCTCCGAGCCGGCGACCTGCACGCCCCAGCGCGCGGCCTCGATCTTGATCAGCTCGAACACGCGATAGATGGGGTTCTTCTTGTAGTTCACGAGGTTCATCGAGACCTGCACCTGGTTGCGCTCCTCGGTGTAGAGCCCCATGCCCTTCACGTAGGCCATCCCGCCGGAGCTGCCGCGCACGGCCTTGGCGATCTCGTTGGCGATCTTCAAGTCCGAGGTGTGCAGGTAGACGTTGTAGGCAATCAGCGCTTCGCGCGCGCCGATGGCGGTGGCACCCAGGTGCGGGTGCGGGTAATTGTTGCCGAAGTCCGGCGCCCACTCGGGCTTGGCCAGCTTGTCCTGCAGGCCCTCGAATTGGCCCTTGCGCACGTCGGCCAGGTTCTTGCGGTGGGGCGCGGAGGCGGCCTCCTCGTACAAGACCACGGGCACGTTGAACTTCTCGGCGACCAGCTTCGCCACGTCCTTGGCGAGTGCCACGCAGTCCGCCATCGTGCAGTCCGCGATGGGGATGAAGGGCACCACGTCGACGGCGCCCATGCGCGGGTGGCCGCCCTGGTGGGTGGTCAGGTCGATGTGCTTGGACACCTCCGTGAAGAGCGTGTCCAGCGCCGCCTTGAGCACGGCGGGCTCGCCCAGGAAGGTCAGCACGGAGCGGTTGTGGTCCGGATCGGAGGTCTGGTCGAGCCACTTCAGGCCCGGCGTGGCTTTCACGGCCTCCACGATCTGGTTGACGACGTCCAGGCGGCGCCCCTCGGAGATGTTGGGGACGCACTCGATCAGGGCGGGCATACGGGGCTGGGTCTTCCTAGGAAAGCGGTGAAGCCGGGGTCAACGCCAGTTTATCACCTTTTTGTTATGATGGCCGCCATGGACTTCTCGCCCGCTCCAGCCACCCAGGCGCTCGTGGATGCCATCCGGGCGTTCATGGCCGCGGAGGTGTTGCCGCACGATGCCGAATGGCTCCAGCAGCCGTTCGACGAGCTGCCGCTGGAGCCCCTGCGCGACCACGTCCGCGCCCAGGGCTGGTGGGCCCCCAGCTTGCCCCGCGCCTGGGGCGGCCTGGGCCTGGACCTGGTCGACCTGGCCCTGGTGGGCGAGGTGCTGGGCCAGAGCCCCTTCGGGCACTACCTCTTCGGCTGCCAGGCGCCCGATGCCGGCAACATGGAGCTGCTGCTGGCGTTCGGCACCCCCACCCAGCAAGAGCGCTTCCTGCGGCCGGTCGCCGAGGGTCGCCAGCGCGGCTGCTTCGCCATGACGGAGCCCGACACCCCCGGCTCGAACCCCACCCAGCTGGCCTGCCGCGCGCGGCGCGAGGGCGACCACTTCGTGCTGGACGGCCGCAAGTGGTTCGCCACCGGCGCGGACGGCGCGGCCTACGCCCTGGTGATGGCCGTGACCAACCCCGACGCGCCGCCGCACCAGCGCGCGTCGGTCTTCCTGGTGCCGCTGCCCGCGCCGGGGCTCACGCTGGTGCGCAACATCCCGATCATGGGCCACGGCGGCCAGGGCTGGGCCAGCCACGGCGAGTTGCAGTTCGACGGCGTCCAAGCCGAGCTGCTGGGCGAGGAAGGCGCCGGCTTCATGCTGGGCCAGGCGCGCCTGGGCCCCGGCCGGATCCACCACTGCATGCGCTGGCTGGGGGTGTGCGAGCGCGCCTTCGCGCTGATGGCCGCTCGCGCCCGCGGACGCTCGCTGACGGCCGACAAGACGCTGGCCGACCAACCCCTGCTCCAAGCCGCCGCCGCCGCCCTGCGCGCCCGCATCGACGCCGCGCGGCTGCTGGTGCTGCACACGGCCTGGACGATCGAGAAGCAGGGCTTCAAGGAAGCGCGCACCCAGGTCTCGTTGATCAAGTTCCACGTGGCCCAGCTGCTGCAAGACGTGGTGGACCAGGCGGTGCAGGTGCATGGCGCCTTGGGGCTCACGTCGGACACGGTGCTGGCCTACTTCTACGCCCACGAGCGCGGTGCCCGCATCTACGATGGCCCCGACGAGGTCCACCTGCTGGCCGCAGGGAAGCAGGTGCTGCGGTGATCGACGAGCCCGTCGCCGTTCGGGACGCCCTCGACGAGTGGCGCCTGCGCGACTACCTGGCCGAGGAGCTGGGCTCGCGGTCGGACGAGCTGGAGCTGCGCCAGTTCCCGGGCGGCTACTCCAACCTGACCTACGCCGTGCGCTGGGGCGCGGACCAGTGGGTGCTGCGCTGCCCGCCGCCTGGGGTGGACATCAAGGGCGCCCACGACGTGCTGCGCGAGGCCAAGCTGCTGGCCTGCCTGGCCCCGGTGCTGCCCTGGGCCCCGGCGCCGCTGATCGCCTGCACCGACCGCTCCGTGATCGGCGCGCCGTTCTACCTGATGCGCCACGTCGAGGGCCTGATCCTGCGCCGCGACCCGCCGGCCGGGTTGTCGTTGCCGCCGGTGACGGTGCGCGCCATCTGTGATGCCCTGATCCAGGCCCTGGTGGACCTGCACGCCTTGGACCCCGCACGGCTGGGCCTGGGCGACTTCGGCCGCCCGGTGGGGTACGCCCAGCGCCAGGTCGACGGCTGGACCCGCCGCCTGGAGGCCGCCCGCACCGGCGATCAGGCCGAGCTCGCGCAAGTCGCCGCCTGGCTGGCGGCCCATGTCCCACCAGACGGTGCGCCGGCCCTGATCCACAACGACTTCAAGCTGGACAACGTCGTGCTGGACCCGGCGGACCCCACCCGCATCATCGGCATCCTGGACTGGGAGATGGCCGCCCTGGGCGACCCCTGGATGGACGTGGGCAGCTCGCTGGCCTACTGGATCGAGGCCGCTGACGAACCGGTGTTGCTGGCCATGCGCTTCGGCCCGACCCACTTGCCGGGCGCCTACACCCGCGACGAGTGGGTGGCCCGCTACTGCGAGCTCTCCGGCCGCGCGCCGGTCGACTTCCGCTTCTACCGCGCCTTCGGGCTGTTCAAGGTCGCGGTCGTGGGCCAGCAATTGTTCAAGCGCTATGCCGACGGCAAGAGCACCGACAAGCGCTTCGCCCACCTGGACCGCGCGGTGGCCGCATTGGCGCGCGAGGCACTGGCGGCGCTATGAGGGTATGCGTGTGAGCTATAACGCGGATCTAGAGGCGATCTACAACCGGCTACGGCAGGGGGACCTCGGTAACGCCACCGATGACATCGCCTCGCTGGCGGCGGAATTGGAAGAAGCCCACACCGTGATCGCCGAGTTCCGCGTGGAGATGGACGAACTCCTGAACGCAAACAGTGGGTTCAAAGACGGCATCGACGACATCGCTCGCTTGCTCGGACACGATTCAGACTACGGCGACGTAGCGAAAGCCTTGCATTGGGTGAAGGCGCTGCACGAGAAGGCGGCCGACCAGGAAGTGGCCATTCGTGGTGCCCTGGTGCGACCGAAGAGCGACGAAGCCGTCAGACTCCTTTCCGACTGCCTGCGACGGTATAAACGCCCCTAGGTGGCTCAACTGTTGGCAATGAGTCCTTCTGGAATTTCCGTTTCTTCCGCATTGATTTTTGCAGTATTCCCGGTGCGGAGATAGGCGCCGCGAGAGTGTCGCCAATCAGGCCGCAAGCTCCCAGATGATTGGTCCGAGCAATCAAGACCGTCGCTGGCGGCGTTCCAATATCTCCAGGACCACGTCGGCTTCACTAAGACCAGGCGACAGGACCTCGTCCAACCTCTTCAACGCGGCGAGGCGAGCATGGTACGCGTCGACCGCAACCACTGGGATCCGGCGATGGCCCGAAGCCAGCACTATGAAAGGCAAATTTCCTCGCTCGCACCACAATGCGATGGTTTTGGGGCTTACCCCTAGCTGGCCGGCCGCTTCGTCGGGGCTCATGTAGCCTTCCGGATCAGGCATTCGACGCCTGCACTTGCTTTCGAGCGCTCAGACGGGTTGGAAGGGACATGCAGCGCTGCCTTAGAACGCCCCGTGCCGGCCTTCGCCAGCAGCAAACCGCTCGGCGCCCGCCACGCCCTCGGCCAGGACGCTGCTGCCGCGCGCGAACTCGTCCGAAATCGCCACGTCCTCCGTCCAGCCCCATTGCTCGAACACGCCCGCCCGGTCCGCGCGCAGGCAGGACTGGGGGAAGGCCGCGATTTGAGCGGCCAGTTCCAGGGCGGCCGGCAGCGTCTGGCCCGGGGCCACGAGGCGGTTAACCAGGCCCATGCGCAGGGCCTCCTCGCCGTAGACGCCGCGGCCCGTCAGGACCATATCCAGCGCGTGGCTCTGGCCGATCAGGCGCGGCAGGCGCACGGTTCCGCCGTCGATCAAGGGCACGCCGAAGCGGCGGCAGTAGACGCCGAAAATCGCATCCGATGCCGCGACCCGCAGGTCGCACCAGATGGCGAGCTCCAGGCCGCCGGCCACCGCCGGGCCTTCCACCGCCGCGATCACGGGCTTGGAGAGTTGCATGCGCGTGGGCCCGAGCGGCCCGTCGCCCTCGGCGTCCGCCCGGTTGCCTTCGCCGGAAGCCACGGCCTTGAGGTCCGCGCCCGCGCAGAAAAATCCCCCGGCGCCCGTCAGCACCGCGACGGAGGCCGATTCATCCGCCTCGAAGGCCCGGAAGGCGGCCGCCAGCGCGTCCGCGGTGGCGCGGTCGACCGCGTTGCGGACTTCGGGGCGGTCGATCGTGATGACGCGGACGGGGCCGTGGTCGGTGACGAGGATGGGCACTAGGCGGCGACCGCCGCCTCGGTGTTGGGCATGACCACGCTCACGGCCAGCTGGTGTGGCTTGTAGTGCTCGCGCAAGAGCACGTTGGCCTCGTCCAGCGTGATGCTCGCGATCACGTCGGGGATGCCGAAGTAGTCCGCGTCCTTGAACAGCACGTCCGTCAGGTGGTTGGCGATCGCCTCCGGCGAGTTCAGCGCGTGGAGGTAGTCCCCCAGCTGCTTGCGCCGGCTGCGCTCGAACTCTTCGGTATCGAGCCCGGTCTCCACGAAGCGCTTCAACGCCTCGCCCACGGCCGCTTCCACGCCCGCGGGGTCATCGGTCTCCGTGCCCAGGTAGCTGAAGCCGTAGCCCGCGCCGCACTCGTAGTCGAACGAGAACGAGTCGTCGATCAACCCAGAGTCCAGCAGCTTCTGGAACAGCGTGGAGGAGCGGCCGAAGACCACGTCCTGGATCAGCCCCATCACCAGCTCGCGGCGGAGCTGCGAGCCGCTTTGGGCGGCGTTGGCGTCCTTGTAGCCCATCAGCACCAGCGGGCGTGACACGGCCAGGCTCACGGTATGGCGCGGCTCGCGCACGGTGCCCGGCTCCACCTCGAAGAAGCGCTGGATCTTGCGGGTGGGCTTGAAGTCCTTCTTGGCCTGGTTGGCCGTCACCTGGGCCAGCACCACTTCCGGGTCGAAGGGGCCCACCACGGCCAGCACCATGTTGCTGGGGTGATAGAAGGTGCTGTAGCAGGTCATCAGCGCGTCACGGTCGATCTTGTAGATCGACTCCACGGTGCCGGCGATGTCGATGCGCACGGGGCAGCGGTGGAACAGGATCTCCAGCAGGTGGCGGTAGCCGCGCCAGAAGGGCATGTCGTCGTACATGCGGATCTCCTGCTCGATGATGCCCTTTTCCTTCTCCACGTTCTCCGGCGTCAGGTGCGGACGCTGCACGAAGTCGAGCAGGGTCTCCAAGTTCTCGACCACGCGGTCGGTGGCCGAGAACAGGTAGGCCGTGCGGTTGTGGCTGGTGAAGGCGTTGGCGCTCGCGCCCTGCTCCGCGAAGGTGTGGAAGATGTCGCCCCACTCCTCCTCGAAGAGCTTGTGCTCCAGGAAGTGCGCGATGCCGTCCGTCACGTGCTGCTCGGGCTCGCCCTCCACCTGGAAGTGGTTGTCGATCGAGCCGTAGCGCGTGGTGAACACGGCGTAGGTCTTGGCGTAGTCCGGCTTCGGCACCAGCACCACCTGCAAGCCGTTCGGCAGGGTCTGGTTGTAGACCTTCTCCTGGATGGTCTCGTAAGTGGTGCTACGCATGAACGGCCTCCTTGTCCCTGAGGAAATACACCGTGTCGAGCTGCAAGGTCTTCGCCACGCGCACGATGTCCTCGCGCGTGATCTTGGGGATCTCCGCGGCCAGGGCCTCGATGGGGCGCTCCAGGCCGGCCACTTCGCTCTCGAACGCCAGGTTGATCAAGGCGCCCGGGCTGTCATAAGCCTCGCGGTAGGTGTTGAGCGCCATCGCGCGCGTCTGGTCCAGCTCCTGGTCGGAGATGTCGCCCGCCTCCATGGCGGCGAACTGCTCCTTGATCACCGCCAGCGCGCGGTCGTGGTCCTCGATGTTGATGCCGGCCTGCACGAAGATCAGGCCCTTCATCGAGTCGTAGCGCGACCGGGCGGAGTAGGCCAGGCTCTCGCGCTCGCGCACGTTCACGAACAGCTTGGAGTGCGCGAAGGCGCCCAGGACGCCGTTGTACATCAGCATGGCCAGGTAATCGTCGTGGGCGTAGGTGATCGGGGTGCGCAGGCCCAAGACCAGCTGGCCCTGGTTCACGTCGTGGCGGTCCACCACGGTCTTCACCGCGCCGGCGCTGCCCGTCTTGAGGGCGCTGTCGAGGGCGGGGGCGGCGCGGCCGGGGAAGCGGAAGACCTGGTTCAGCTCCTCCGTCACGGCCTCGGGCTCGATGTCGCCCACGATGTACATGTCCATCGGCGCGCTGACGAGCAGGTCGAGGTACTCCTGGTACAGCAGCTCCGGCGTGATGGTCGGCAGGTCCTCGATGCGGCCGCCGGAGTACAGGCGGTACGGCTCGTCGGGGCACATGGCCTCCGTGCAGCGCATGCGCGCGTACTGGGCCTTGTTGTTGAAGATGCCCTCCACGCGCTTGCGCAGGGCGTCCTTCTCCAGCGAGACGAAGCTTTCCTTGAAGCCCTTGCCCTCGATCACCGGCTGGGTGATCATCTCGTGCAGGAAGGAAATCGCCTCCTTCAGCAGCTTGGGGCGGCCCGGCAGGTACTTGCCGTTGGGCACCTCCAAGCGGAACTGCATCACGTGGCGCTCGCCCAACTTGTAGACGTCCGCGTTCAAGTAGCTGCCGTAGAGGTGGTCCAGCTGGGCCTGCATCTCGCGCACGCTGGGGTAGCGGGTGCTGCCGCGCGTCAGCACGTAGGGCACCAACGCCGTGCGCGTGACCAGCCCTTCCGTGAGCGGGCGTTGGAGGTTCAGGACCAGGGTGTTGGTCTTGAACTTGTCCGTAGCCAGCAGGTGCAGGCTCAAGTCCGGGTGCGCGTGGCGGGTAAATTGCATAGACACCTGGCTAGAAGGGCGGCGCGGGTCGCCCATGGTAGCAACAAAGGGAGCTTGACGCCACCCTCCCCGCTCGGCTAGCGTACCGCTCATGTACGACATCATCCCCATGAACGCGCCCCGCACGACCGGCTGGCGGTTGTCCGCGTTGGCGGGGCTGTTGGAGCACCCGTTGGCCGGACCGCCGCTCGCGGAGTACCTGTTCGGGCTCGTGGGGATGCAGCGCCTGCGTAGTTGCGCGCCGCCGGACGCGTTGCCATCCATCCACCCGCTGTTGGCGGGCTTCCCCCTGGCAGAGCCCTCGCCGCTGGCGGCCCCGCCCGCCGTCGCGGCCGAGCACGCCCCGGAAGGCTTCCCCTTCAAGACCGTCGCGGACTTCGCACGCGCCTACCGCGAGGGCCTCTCGCCAGTGGAGGTGGCGGAGAAGGTGCTGGCGCGGCGCAAGGCGCTTGACCAGGCCCAGAAGCCCCTGGGTGCCTTCATCGCCCAGGACGAGGCCGACGTGCGTGCCCAGGCGCGGGCCTCCGCGGAGCGGTTTGCCGCGGGCAAGCCGTTAGGCCCGCTGGACGGCGTGCCGATCGCCATCAAGGACGAGCTGGACCAGCTGGGCTACGCGACCACGGTCGGCACGCGCTTCCTGGGCGCCGCCCCCGCCGCAAAGGACGCGGAAGTGGTGCGGCGGCTCAGGGCCGCGGGTGCCGTGCTGATCGGCAAGACGAACATGCACGAGATCGGTATGGGCGCGACCGGCCACAACGTGCACCACGGCGCGGCGCGCAACCCGTATGACCTGGACCGCGCGGCGGGCGGCAGCTCCGGTGGCTCCGCGGCGGCGGTGGCGGCGGGGCTGTGTCCGGCGGCGGTGGGCGCAGACGGCGGTGGTTCGATCCGCATCCCCGCGTCCTTGTGCGGCCTGGTGGGCCTGAAGCCAACCTTCGGGCGCGTCAGCGAGCAGGGCGCGGCCCCGATTTGCTGGAGCCTGGCGCATGTGGGACCGCTGGCCGCCAGCGCGGAGGATGCGGCGCTGCTGTACATGCTGATGGCCGGCAAGGACGCGGGCGATCCGACCACCTGGCACCAGCCGGCACCGACCCAGGCCGCGGACCTCCGAGGCCTCAAGCTGGGCGTGTTCCGCCCCTGGTTCGAAGACGCGGATGACGCCGTGGTGACGGCTTGTTCCGGCATGCTGGCGGAGCTGGGGGCGCAGGTGGTGGAAATCCAGCTGCCGGAGTTGGGTCTGGCCGCTACGGCCCATATGGTCACGATCGCAGCGGAAATGGCCGCCTCGCAGGCACCGCACTTCCCGTCCAGAAGGCGGGACTATTCGCCGGAGGTCCAGTTCAACCTGGCCCTGGCCCGGCGGTTGCGCGCGGCGGACTACGCCCAGGCCCAGCGCATCCGGGTCGCCCAGTACCGCGCGTTCATGGACGCGTTCCGCCTCGTGGACGCCATCGTCACGCCAGGCGTGGCCTGCGTGGCGCCCCTGCTGTCCAGGGAGGCCCTCACGAGCGGCGAGAGCGACCTGGTCCTGCTGGACCGGCTCATGCGCTACGCGCGGCCGGCCAACCTGACGGGGCTGCCGGCGATCGCCTTCCCGGCCGGCTACGACGTGGACGGGCTGCCCATCGGCATGCAGGTCATGGGCCGCCCCTGGGACGAGGGGCGGCTGCTGGGCATCGCCAGGGCGGCGGAGCGCGCCGTGCCGCGCAAGGCGCCCGGCGTGTACACGTCCCTCTTATAGGGTGGGCTCTTCCGGGACGTTTTCCATCCCCTGGTAGAGCTTGCAGAGCTGCAGCGCGATGGCGCTGGGCGGCTGGGCCTTGTCGGAGCGGCCGTTCCAGTCCTTCAGGAACTGCGCCTCGGCCTGGGCGGGGGCGCGGCCGCCATGGACCTCCAGGTTGGTCTCGGCCACGGTCTCGAAGCCGCCCTTGGTCCAGTTGATCGAGCCCGCGAAGACCGTTTCGCCGTCGATCACCGCGATCTTCATGTGCGCGGTCGTGAAGTCGTCGCCCACGTGGTACTGGCGCACGTCCATCTTGGCGGTCAAGAGCGCGTCCAGCGCCACGGCGTTGACCACGCCCTTGGGCGCCAGGTGGATCACCGGCACGAAGGGGTCGACGTTGCCGGGATCGAGCAGGATCTTCACGTCCACGCCGCGGCCGCGCGCCGCGATCAAGGCGTCGAGCACCGGGCCCGGGCCCAGCTCGTGCATCTGGAGGTGGATGCTGTGCTTGGCGCCGGCCAAGAGCGGCTTGAGGGCTTCGAAGCCGGTCTGGTGGCCCAGCCCGGTGCCGATCATGCGCACCTGCGACTGGTCGCCGCCCAGGCGGCCGAACAGGCCGGAGGCGGGCACGGCGTGGACCAGCAAGCCGGGGGCCTTGGCCTGCGGGTGGGCGGCGTACCACCAGTCGAAGTCGTGCTGGCGGGCCAGGTCGCGCGCCACGGGGCCCGTCACGTGCATCATCAGGTCGTGGTAGTTGTAGAACTTCTTGGCGAGGTTCATCGAGCCCACCAGGGCCTCGCTCTCGTCGATCACGAAGTACTTGTTGTGGTCGATCGTGTCGCCCTTCACCTTGGGCGGCAAGGGCGCCACGGAGTGGACCAGCACGGACACGCCGCCAGCTTTCAATTTCTCGTAGACGGGCAGGCACTGGCCGCGCATCTCCGGGATCTTGCCGAAGGCGCTGTCCAGCATCACGCGCACGTCCAGGCCGGCCTTGCGCTTGGCGATCAGGGCGTTGGCCAGGCGGTCGGCCGTGGGGCCGCCGAAGATGTAGTAGTCCAGCTTGATCGAGCGGGTGGCCTTCGCCACCAGCTTCTCCATGGCGTCGAAGGTGGCCATGTCGTAGAGCATGTCCACGTCGCCGCCGGAGAACTCCGGGGCGGGGAAGGCCGGCGGCGCGTCGGCGCCCTGGGCGGCCAGGTTGCCCGTCGGCAAGCCCGTGCCGGTCAGCGCGGTGCCGTGGCCGCAGGCGGTCACGAGCAGGCTGGTCAGGGCGGCAAGGGGAAGCTTGAAGCGCACGGTGGATCCTCCAGATGGGATCCGTTATCCGCCGGTGGGCTTGTCGTACCGGTTCAGGGCCGGTAAAGGTGCGGTTAAATGCTCGTAAAGCTTGCTGAGACCTTGCTCCTCGCGCGCGGCTTAGGCGGCCAGGCTCCGCGCGGTGGCGCGCTTCTGCGTCTGCAGCAGCATGTCCACCTGGATCCGGCGCACCAGGCCCTCTTCCAGCAGCAGCTCGCCCAGGCGCTTGCCGCTGGTGGCGCGGCGCTCCAGGGCTCCCACCAGCTGGCTGGGCTTGAGCACGCCGTGCTCGACCAGCAGCACGCCCAGGGGCGCGGTGCCAGGGGCGCCGGCCAGCTTCCGCTGCATCGCCAGGTAGCCGACCATGTCGCCGGGGCTCACCATGCCGAGCGAGAGCACGACCTGGCCGAAGGGGACGCGGCGGCCGCCGGCGCAGCGGGCTTCCCAGGCGGACAGCGCGCGGCGCGCCATCTCGGGGCTCAGGACGCCCTCGGTCTCGAGGATCGTGCACAACAACGGCTTCTTCTTGACCTGCTCCACCGGGGGCCTCCTTCATGCCTATCTAAACGCCCTCACAGGGGCGGCTAGCAGGGGAAGGACAGGCCCGGGCGTCCATGGCTTCCGGTTGAAGCCGACCCGGCGGATGCGCGACTACGTCAGCGCCGACGGGATCCCCCGGTCTGCCGGGGAGGTTGCAGAGCGAACTCGAGGTTCGAGATACCTGTCTACAAGAACCCTATCCGGACACAACGACGCCACCTGACGTCAAATCTTCGTCAAGCGGCGTGAAATGGATGTGAAAGGCTTGTTAAGCGGAGATTCTAAGAGGCGATCGGGCGGGCCTGGAACCGCAGCAGGACCTCGAGTTGGGGCGCGCGCAGCACGCCTTCGTCGATCAGCAGCTCGCCCAGGCGCTGGCCGGTGCGGGCCTGGAGCATCAGGGCCGCGAACACCTGGCTGGGGCGCAAGATCGCGTTCTCGATCAGCAGGTGTCCCAAAGGCTTGGCGCCGCCCGGCTTGAAGGCCAGCTTGCGCTGCAGATCCAGGAACGGCTGCATCTCGTGATCCGTCAGCATGCCGAGCGAGATCACGACCTGGCCGAAGGGCAGCACCTGACCGTCACGCTTGCGCTGGCCCCACTCTTGCAGAGCGGTATCCAGCTCCTCGCGGGTGAGCGCGTCCTCACGCATGAGGATCGTGTACAGCAGGGGCTTCTTGAGCGGCGTATCGAGCGACGAGGACATGGGCAATCTCCAGGGGTGAAAGAAAAGAATCCCTTGCCGGTATTATCGGCAAGGGATTGCTGTTAATTGTCTGTGTTTAATCAATCTTGCCGCAATCTTAACCGATCCGATACCGGATCTCGTGCGACAAGCCCAGGGGCTTGGGAGCCTACTCTTCGGCCGTGAGGGTCTGCGCGACCTTCTTGGCCTGGGCGATCCACTTGGTGACGGTGGCCAGCGACGGCGTGCCATCAACGAAGTGCGGCTTGAAGGCGTTGGCCTGGGCCACGCGCTCCGCCAGGTTGTCGGCATCGCGGCGGGCCAGCTCCGTCACGGAGTCCACGCCCACGGCCTGCAGCAAGTTGGACTGGCGGACGCCCACGCCGTCGACCTTCATCAGGGCGACCTTCTGCGCGATCTTCAGGACGTTGGCGTAGGGGATGCCGGTGTCGTCCGCCAGCTTGTGGCGGCGGTAGCGGTTGGACGTGGACTCCAGCAGATCGCCGGTGTCCTTCACGCCAGCCTTGCGCAGCTTGGCGCCGTACACGGGGCCGATGCCCATCATGTCTTCGACGGGGTAGGCGCGCAGGGCGTCGACCGACTGCGCGGCAACGGTGGTGGAGGCCAGGGGGGCCGTGGGGGCGGCGTGGCAGCCGGCCAGCAGGGCGACGGCGGCGAGCAGGGACGCGGTCTTCGAGGTCATGTGGTTGGGTCTCCTTGATGCTTATATAAACTGCTTTAAATTTGCTTTTAACCTAAAATTAGTATTAGCGACGAAGGCCCATGAACTTGCGTCCATGGGCCGTTTTTTTTCAAAAAGATCAGCGAGGCCCGCGCGGGTTCGGCAGCGGCGGCAGTTGCGGCGGGGGCAAGATCGGCCGGGGGCCGCCACCACCGCCACCCAGCGGCCGGATCCCGCGCACCACCTCCGGCTTGCCGGGCTGCTTGCGCTCGCCCGACCACAGGCACAGCCGCTCGCTGCGGGCCGCGAGCTGCGCCGCCACCAACTCGCCGGCATGGGCCTGGTTGGCGCCCATCGGCCCGACCCGCGCGTAGCCGGCCGCGATCACGCGTTCGTTCAGCAGCGTGCCGTCGGCCAGGTAGACGTAGGCCAACATGCCGCCGGCCGGGTCGCGCGCCTCCACGTCCCGCTCCACGCGGACGGGCTTGTCCAACGCCAACTGGCGTAGGAACACGAGCCCCGGCGCCGCGCAGGGGCCGGCGTCGCGCGCTTCCACCCCGATCAGCGTGATCGTGTCCGGTCCTACCCCGAGGTGCGCCACGTCGCCCACCCAGGTACACCGCCCCTCCGGGGCCGCCGTTACCGCCATCAAGAGCGGGAAAACCGCCAACCAAGCCAATCTGCGCATTGCTCCACCCTCCCGATCCACTCTAGCGCCAAAAACGGCCAGACCGGAGCGGCGGGCGGGGGTCAGTTGTCCAGGGCGTCGAGACGTAGATCGTCGTCGATGGCGTCGGAGCGCGGATCCGCGCCGCCCAGATCGGGCGGACGGAGGCTGGCGGCGCGCCGGATCGCGCCGGGGTAGGCCCGGCCGCCCTGGCTGGTGGAGAGCACCTTGCGCGGCCGGCCGGCGCCGTCGTCGTCCACGATCTCCACGCTGGCCTGCAGCACGTCCTCGTTGGTCTTGCCCACCAGCTTGGCGACGGGGTAGGCCGCCCAGGCGCGCCAACCGCCGGGCAGACCAGCCTGGTGGCTCTCCAGCGGCGCCACCACGTGGCCCTGGGCGTCGATTACCTGCATGGCGTCTGCCGCCGTCACATGGTCGTCCGTGATGCGCGCCTCGATCCAGAGGCGATCGCCCACCACGGTGCCCGCCACGGAGGCAGACAGATCGTTCGCGCCCTTCCAGCCCGCGCGGCCCTCGACCACGTCGGCGGCCGTCACCAGGCGGGTGGGGCGGCCCGGGAAGGCCAGCTTGGCCAGGCGCGGCGCCCAGACCTCGTGGTAGGCCTGGCGGCCCGCCAGCCCCATGCCCTTGCGCGTCACGATCACGTAGCCCGTGATCAGGTTGTGGTCACGCTCGTGCATGTAGTCGAGATCGTTGGTAAAGGTGTCCGTGTGCGTCTTGCCGATGTGGCGCCAGGCGCCCGCTTGCCACAGGAAGCGGTCGGTGAGGCTCCAGCGCCAGTTCGAGCCGGCATAGTGGCGCAGCATCAGCACGCCGTCCCGGATGGCCAGCTCCTCGAAGGGGTCGCCGAAGACGCCGCCGCACTGCCGGCAGAGCACCGGCCCGGTGCTGGAGGCCCAGGGGCGCAACTTGCCGTCGCGGCCTCGCCGGGCGATCAGCAGCCAGCGCGGCGCTTCCTGGAGCTGCTCCTCGTCCTTGCGGCCCAGCGCCAGCGCCACGTCCGGGCGGCCATCGCCGTCCAGGTCGCCCTCGGCCTTGCCCAACACGGTCCAGGCGGGGCCGATCAAGGCCTCCGGGGTGGAGGCCGCGGGGAGCCACGGCAGGGTCGCCGCGAGGGCGGTCAGGATGCTTGCTTGCCACATGCCGCGGATTGTATCACGCCTGCTCGTGCACGCCCTCCGGCAACCGTACAGACCAGGTGTGGGGCGGAGCTTCCGGTTCCAGGGCCAGCCCGCTCGGCGGCAGCGGCGCGTCGAAGACAGGCACGGGCCCGTGCGCCGGCCCGCGGGCCCGCGGCGCCAGATACAGGTTCTGCACCAGCACCTGGATCGTGGCGAGCACGGGGATGGCGATCAGCGCGCCCGCGAAGCCGAACAGCTCCGCACCCACCAGGAGGGCGAAGAGCACCAGCACGGGCGACAGCGCCACGGAGCGCGAGAAGGCATAGGGCGCCACGAAGTTGCCTTGCAGGAAGTTGCCCACGGCGAAGATCGCGGCCGTCACCAGGGCCAGCTTCCACGAGACCGTCAGCGCCAGCAGGATCGCCGGGATCGAGCCCAGGATCGAGCCCACCATCGGGATCAATTCGAGCATGCCCGCCACCAGCGCCAGCACCAGCGACATCGGCACGCCCGCGAGCGTCAGCGCCAGGCCCAGGTAGGCCGTCAGGCAGCCGATGCTCATGCCCAGCCCCTGCACGTAGCCGCCCAGCTTGAGCGCGATCGGGTCGAACTGCGCCGCCGCCCGGCCGCGGGCGCCCTCCGGGATCAGCGCGAGCAGGCCCTGCTTCAGCGTCGGCGCCTCCAACAGCACGAAGAAGGTCGCCACCAACACCACGGAGATGTTGGCGGCGGCGCCGGCCGCCTTGCGGGCCAGCTCCACGCCGGAGGCCAGCCAGACCGCGGCGCGCGTCGAGACCTGGTCACTCAACACCTGGAGGTCCGGCAAGAGGTGGAAGCGGGTGTCGTGGGAGCGCAGCCAGGCGTACGACCCGGTCAGGCGGGCCGTGTAGCTGGGCAGCTCCTGGGAGAGCGCCTGCGCCTGCCCGATCAGGGTGGGCACCACGATGACGCCCACCACCACCAGCACGCCCACCGCCAGCCCGAACACGGCCAGGACCGCCGCCAGGCGCGGCCAATGCAGCCGGTCGTGGAAGTGCGCCACCGCGGGGCCCAGGGCGGCCGCCAGGATCAGCACCACGACGACCAACAGCAGGAGATCGACCAGGCGGGCCATCAGGTAGATGGCCCCCAGCAGGGCGAGCACGGCCACGGCGGAGCGCGGCGAGACGGCAATGGGGATCGGCTTTGCCATGTCGGCGAGTCTACTGCGCCCGGCCGCCCGGCGCACCAGGCAGGCTAGCGCTTGGCGGCTGGATCCAAGGCCGTCGCCGCCGGCACCACGCTCTCCATGTCGGGCATCGGGCGGCGGAAGCGCGCGGTGGCCCGGTTGAAGAACTCTTGGATGTCGTCGATGAAGGTGTAGGCCGCGGGGATGACCACCAGCGTGAAGACCGTGGAGGTCACCAGGCCGCCGATCACGGCCACCGCCATCGGCGACAGCCCCTCCGTGCCTTCGCCCAGCGCCAGGGCCATCGGCAGCATGCCGGCGATCATGGCGATCGTGGTCATCAGAATGGGCCGCAGGCGGTCGCGCCCGGCCGCCATCAGGGCCTCGCGGCGCTCCACGCCCCGGTGGCGCGCCATGATCGTGTACTCGACCAGCAGGATCGAGTTCTTCGTGACCAGGCCCATCAGCATGACGATGCCGATCAGCGCCATCAGGCCCAGCATCTTGTGCGCCAGCATCAGGCCGATCAGCGCGCCGCCGAACGACAGCGGCAGCGCCATCATGATCGTGAGCGGCTGCAGGAAGCCGCCGAAGAGCAGCACCAGCACCGCGTAGATGAACAGCACGGCCGTCACGAGGGCGATCGCGAACTGGGTGAAGACCTCTTCCATGATGTTGGACTCGCCGCGCGTGCCCTGGCTGACGCCCGGGGGCAGGTTGTGCATCACGGGAAGCGCCTTGACCTTCTTCAGCGCGTCGCCCAGGTTGGCGTCGGTGCCCAGGTTGGCCGTGAAGGTCACCTGCCGCGCGCGGTCGAAGCGGTCGATTTGCACCGGGCCGGTGCCCATGTGCACGTCCGCCACGGTGCGCAGCGGCACCAGGCCGTTGCGGCCTTGCACCAGCAGGTCGCCCATGGCGGCCAGGTCCGTGCGCGCGGCGTCGGCCAGCTGGACGCGGATGTCCACCTGTTGGTCGCCGGCGTTGTACTTGGGCAGGTTGAAGTCCACGTCGCCCTGGGTGCCCAGGCGCGCCGCGCGGCCGATGGCCATCACGCTCACGCCCTGCTCCGCGGCGCGCGCGAAGTCGGGCACGATCTCCACCTCGGGGCGCAGCTCCGCGGCGCTGGAGGTCACGTCGCGCAGGTCCGGCAGGCCGCGCATCTGGGTGATCAGCTGCTCGCCCACGCGGCCGAGCGCGTCGGTGTCCGTGCCGGACAGCAGGATGTTCACGGGCTTGGCGCCGCCCACGCCGAAGTGGTGCAGCTCCACGCGGGCGCCGGGGATCTTGGCGAAGAGCGGCCGGACCGCCGCTTCGAACGCCGCCAGGGTGACGCTGCGCTCGCTGCGCGGCTTGAGCATCACGTTGATGTGGGCGCGGGCCACGTCGCCGCCGCCGATGGTCATGAAGACGGTCTTCACCTCCGGACGGCCTTGCACCATGGCCGCGGCGGCGGCGGTGGCGCGCTCCGTGTCGGCCAGCAGGCTGCCGGGCGGCAAGGCCACGTCGATGCGCGCCTGGCCGATGTCGCCGTTCTCGATGAAGCCGGTGGGGATGAAGGGCACCAGCGCGCAGGAACCCACGAACATCACCACGGCGAAGGCCATGGTCAGCCAGCGGTGGTCGAGCGCCCAGGTCAGGATCGCGTTGTAGACCCGGCGCCAGCGTGCATCGTCGTCCAGGTGGACCTCGGCTGCCACGCGCTCCGGCAGCATGTAAGCCGCCATCATCGGCGTCAGCGTACGGGCCACCAACAGGGAGAACATGACGGCGATCGCCACCGTGATGCCGAACGACTTGAAGAACTGGCCCGTGATGCCGCTCATGAAGGCCACGGGCAGGAACACGGCCACGATCGTGAAGGTGGTGGCGACGATCGCGAGGCCGATCTCATCCGTCGCCTCCAGCGCCGCGACGAAGGGCTTCTTGCCCAGGCCGATGTGCCGGTAGATGTTCTCGAGGTCCACGATCGCGTCGTCCACCAGGATGCCGACCACCAGCGTCAGGGCCAGCATCGTCAGCCCGTTCAGCGTGAAGTGCAGGACCTTCATGCACGCGAAGGTGGCGATGATCGAGAGCGGGATGGCCAGGGCGGAGATGAAGGTGGACTGCCAGTTCCGGAGGAACAGCCAGATCACCAACACGGCCAGCACGGCGCCCACGACCAGGGCCTCCATGGTGGAGCGGAAGGTCTGGCGCGTGTAGTCGGCCATGGTGCGCACCAGCGTCAGCTCCACGTCGGCCGGCAGGCTCTTCTTGAGCTCCTCCACGGCCTTGACCGTGGCTTCCTCCGTCTGCACCTGGGGCGAGCCCTTGGAGCGCACGACGGAGAACGCCACGGACGGCTTGCCGTTCAGGAAGGCCTTGGTGCGGACCTCCTTCACGGTGTCTTCCACCGTGCCCAGCTGGTCCAGCCGGGCGAAGTTGCCGTTGCCCAGGCCGATGCGGGTGGCCTTGAGCTCGTCGATGCTGGCGGCGGACCCCAGCGTGCGGATGGACTGCTCCTTGCCGCCGGCATCCGCCCGGCCGCCCGGGCTGTTCACGTTCAACGCCTTCAGCTGCAGGCCCACCGCGTCCACCGTGGTGTTGAGCGCGCGCAAGCGGCCCGGATCCAGGGCGATGCGCACCTCGCGCGTCACGCCGCCCTCGCGGTCCACCTGCGAGACGCCGGAGACGCCCAAGAGCGCCCGGCTGATGTCGTGGTCCACCAGGTAGCTGAGCTCGGCCACGCTGCGCTTGGGCGACGCGAGCGAGTAGGTGATGAACGGCTCGCCCGCCCCGGTCGGGTGCATGATGTTGGGCTCGCGGATGTCGTTGGGGAGCGTCTGGCGCAGCTTGGAGACGGCGTCGCGCACGTCGTTGAGCGCGCGCTCGGAGTTGGTGCCGACCTTGAACTCCGCCACGGTGGTGCTCGAGCCCTCCGTCACCGTGGACATGATGTGGTCCAGGTTGGCGATGCCGACCAGCCCGTCTTCGATCTTGCGCGTGACCTGGGTCTCCAGCTCCGTCGGGGCGGCGCCGGCCTGGCCGACGCTCACGACCACCACGGGGAAGTCGACATCCGGGTCGTCGTCCACGCCCAGCCCACGATAGGCGAGCAGCCCCATCAAGGTGAGCACGAGGAAGAGCAAGATGACGGGGATGGGCCGCTTGATGGCCCAGGCAGAGACGTTCATGCCCCCAGCGTACCCGGTCCCGCGCCGCCCGTCACCCCGGACCCGCATGCCTGGTGCGACATCCGCTGGATTATGGGAATTTTGGGGTCTTGTGTTATTATGTCAAATAGTCTTGTGGATCTTGTTAAGTCGCGCCGGGCTCGCTTCTACGGGATCTTCCAGTAATACGCTTTTACATAACGCTATTTTGACTTGTCAAGCGCACGGGGGCGCTTTAACATAACAAGCCGCGTTTGACGCGAAAGCGAGGGTGCTTATGGATGACACATCCGTCACAACGGGGCTTCCCCAAAGGGCGGTGCCCGTGGTGTTCTACCGGCACGATCGCGCGCATTCCGAGGTCGTGGCCTCGCTCAAGCAGTTGGTGCGCCAGAACGCGTTCAAGGCCATGGTGCTGTGTGCCGCCGCCGAAGGCATCGTGGGCATCGATGCCAACGGCCTGATCGGCTACGCCAACCCAGCCGCCGCCCGCCTGTGGGGCGGCTCCAAGCGCGAGCTGCGCGGCCTGCCTTTGGCGCTGGTCGTGGGCGAGGACGGGGGCGACGAGCGCGTCTTCCGTCGGCGCGACGGCACCAACCTGGTGGTGGAATACCACCACACGCCGATCACGCGCCACGGCAAGCCGGTGGGCGCGGTCGTCTCGTTCACCGACATCACGCGCCGCAAGGAGCTGGAGGCGGAGATGCGCCAGAGCCAGCGCTTGCTCGCGGAAGCCGAGGCATTGGCCCGGCTGGGCAGCTGGGAATGGACCCTCCACACCAACCGCCTGACCTGGAGCGATCAGTTCTACCGGGTGCTGGGCCTGGTGCCGCGGGCGGTGGAGCCCAGCTTCGAGGGCCTGATCGAGCGCAGCCACCCCGAGGATCGCGCCCGCGTGCGGGAGGCGATCGCCCTCGCCTCCCGCGGCCGGCCGTTCGACTTCGAGCACCGCGTCGTGACGCCCGACGGCGACCTGCGCATGCTGCATTGCCGCGGCGAGGCCGTCCTCGACGCCCAGGGCCAGCCGGTCAAGCTGGTGGGCACGGCCCAGGACGTCACGGAGATGGCGCGCGCCCGCGAGGCCCTGCGCCAGAGCGAGGAGCGCGAGCACCAAATCGAGATCATGCGCCGCTCCGACGCGCTGAAAGATCAGCTCATGAACACGCTCTCGCACGAGCTGCGCACGCCGATCAGCGTGATCTCGGGCTTCACGAACATCATCCAGGAGGAGTTGGCGGGCCCGCTGACGGCGGAGCAGCGCGACTACCTGGGCCAGATCCAGGGCGAGGCCGACCATCTGCTGAAGCTGATCAACGACCTGCTGGAGCTCGGGCAGATCCAGGCCGGCAAGTTGATGTTGGACCCGCACCCCGTGCACCTGGCGGAGATCGTCAAGGACGTCTTCGCGCAGATGGCGCCGATGGCCGAGGAGAAGCAGCAGCACCTGGTGGACGAGGTGCCGCTGGAGCTGCCCCTGGTGCAGGCCGACGACGCGCGCATCGCCCAGGTGCTCACCCACCTGCTCTTGAACGCCATCAAGTTCGGGCCGGAGGGCAGCACCACCTACGTGCGCGCCTGCGTGGACGGCGGAGCGCTGTACTGCGAGGTGGAGGACGGCGGCGTGGGCATCCCCGACGAGCAGGTGCCCAAGCTCTTCCAACGCTTCACGCAGCTGGACATGACCACCACCCGGCGCTACGGCGGCGTGGGCATCGGGCTGTTCATCAGCAAGGCGCTGATCGAGGCGCACCATGGCGCCATCGGCCTGACCCGCGTGCCGGGCCGGGGCAACACCTTCTGGTTCAGCCTGCCGTTGCGGGCCGCCTGAACCCTTACTTGCTGGGGGAAGGCGCCGGCGCCATCGGGGAGGCCGGCGTCGAGGCGCCGGCGTCGGTGCCCACGGCCAATGCCGGGGCCACATCCACCTTGTCGCCGTCCTTCAGGAAGCCGACACCGGCCGTGATGACCTTCTCGCCGGCCTTCAGGCCGTCGTTGATGGCCACCAGGCCGCCCGAGCGGGTGCCCGGCACGACCTTGCGGGCCTTGGCCAGGTTGCCGTCGAGCACGAAGACCTCGGAGCCGCTCTCCTTGGTCACGACCGCGGCAGCAGGGACCACCAGGCTGGGGGTGTCGCCCAGCTGCGCCTGGGCGCGCACGAAGTTGCCCACCTGGAAGCCGCTGCCCACCGGCAGGTCGATCTTCACCATCGCCTGGCGGCTGGTGGCGTCCACGCTGGGGCTGATGATGCGGATCTTGCCGGTGGCGTGCAGGTCCGGGCGGGCGTCGGAGCTCACGTCCACGGACTGGCCGACGCTGACCTTGGCGAGGTCGGTCTCGGGCACGGTGGCCTGGACCTCCAGGCGCGAGTCGCGCACCATCTGGAAGAGCGCCTTGCCGGGCGAGGCCACGTCGCCCAGGTGGGCGTCGCGCTTGATGATCTGGCCGGCGGCGGGCGCCACCACGCGGGTCTGGTCGAGCGCGGCCTCGATCTGGCGCACGCTGGCGCGCGCTTCGGCGGCCGAAGCCTCCGCGATGCGGATGTCTTCCGGGCGCGAGCCTTCGCGCGTCAGCGACAGGCGCTGGCGGGCTTGCTCGGCGGTGGCGATCGCCGCGTTCAAAGCGGTCTGGCGGGTGACGAGGTCGGCCTCGGACACGCCGCCTTCGGTTTGCAGCTCCTTGAAGCGGTTGTAGGCGTCACGCGCGGAGGCCACCTGGGCCTCGGCCTGGGCCAGGGCGGCCTCGGAGCTGCGGTAGTCCTGGCGGCGGCTGGGCTGGCGCATCTTGGCGAGCTGGGCCTGGGCGCTGCTGGAGCGCGCGCGGGCAGCCGACAACTGGGCTTGCAGCGACTCGTCATCCAACTGGGCCAGCAGCTGGCCCTTGCTCACGACGTCGCCCTCTTCCACGGCCACGCGCATGATGCGCAGGCCCTGGGCCGCGGGCATCACCGGCAGCGGGTCCCAGGCGGCGACGGAGCCCGTCATATCCAGCTTCCGCGGCAGCGGCTTCACGGTGGCCGGCTCCGCGGCGACGGTCAGCACGGACGGCGCCTCCGTCTGCTTGGGCTTGTCCTTCTTGCAGCCGCCGGTCGCCAACAGAGCAACGGCCAGGCAAGCGGCGAGCGGGGCATGGAGACGGCGGAGCGACATCGATCGTGATCCTCGGGGCTTGAAAGGCGTTCCGTTTAATTTAAGCAGCAAATATTTTGATAGTCAAATTAAAGTGCTGGACCGCCGCCATTGTACCCGGTGGGCTATGATGTGGCGGTGTCGGATACCGCTCTCCAAGGCGCCACGTTCTTGACCGCCGAGTGGCGGCACCTGGCCATGATCAACTACGCGATCGACCCCGCGGTGCTGCTGCCCGTGGTCCCGCGCGGCACGGAGCTGGACCTCTGGCAGGGCGAAGCCTACGTCAGCCTGGTGGGCTTCATGTTCCAGGACACGCGCCTGCTGGGCGTGCCCATCCCGTTCCACCGCTCCTTCGAGGAGGTCAACTTGCGCTTCTACGTGCGCCGGGGCGACAAGCGCGGCGTGGTGTTCATCAAGGAGCTGGTGCCCAAGGCCGCCGTGGCCGCCGTGGCGCGCTGGGTCTACCGCGAGAACTACGAGGCGGTGCCGATGGACCACCTGGTGTTGGAGGGGGGGCGCGTGGAGTACAGCTGGCGCTACGGCGGCCGCACCCACCACCTGGCCGTGCACCCGGAGGGCCCCTTCGAGCCCCTGATCCCGGGCACGGAGCCGGCGTTCATCGCGGAGCATTATTGGGGCTACGCCGCCCAGCGCGACGGCGGCACCATGGAATACCAGGTGGCGCACCCGCCTTGGCGCGCCGCGCGCGTGCGCACGCCGGAGGTGGACATCGACGCGGCGGCGCTCTATGGGGCGGCCTACGCCCCGGCGCTGTCTGCCGCCCCGCGCTCGGCCTTCCTGGCGGAGGGCTCGGCGATCGCGGTGGGCCGGGGCACGCGCCTTGGCTAACCGCTACGCCGCGGACCCGTTCTCGCGGGCGGTCGCGTGGCTGAGGCGCCCGCGCTCGAAGGCCGTGGAGTGCGCGTGGATCTTCGTGTTTGCCGCCGTCGGCGCCTTCACGATCCGCGCCCAGGTGCTGGAGGCGCGCTACATCCCCAGCCGCTCGATGGAGCCCACGCTGCGGATCGACGACCGCCTGCTGGTGGAGAAGATCGGCGCGCACTTCTGGGTGCCCAAGCGCGGCGACATCCTGGTCTTCAACCCGCCGCCGTTGGCCAACGACATCCACAACGCCCTGATCAAGCGCGTGATCGGCCTGCCGGGCGAGAAGGTCGCGATCCATGCCGGCAAGGTCTGGATCAACGGCAAGCCGCTCAACGAGCCTTACGTGATGGAAGGCCCCAAGTACCCGGAGCCCGATTGGGAACGCCTGGGCATGCCGAACGGCCTGGTGCCGCTGCGCGGGCTCTTCATGATGGGCGACAACCGCAACAACAGCCAGGACAGCCACGTCTTCGGCCCCGTACCGATCGACAACGTGGTCGGCCACCCCTTCTTGCGCTTCTGGCCACCGGCGAGTGTTGGCCGGATCTGGCATTAGCGGGGTAAAAGGTGGCCATGAAGCTAGGCTACGCGTTCGTGGCCGCCGCGCTGGCGGTGGGCTGCAACCTCCCCAACAGCACCCCGGTCGCCAGCGTGGACCTCTCGAAGGTCGTGATGGCCCGCACCGGGCCGGACGCCATCACGATCATGGGCAAGCCGGGCGCGATCAGCGGCGCCAAGACGACCACCGTCACGCTCACGATCGGCCGCGCGCCCTCGCCGTCGCCCAAGGCCCTCACCCTGCTTCATTTCGGTGACCACCTGCCCATCACGTCCACGTACGCGCTGGTCGACGAGGCCGGCGGCTTCCCCGCCACCGTCGCCGGCGACGCCGACCACGTCGTGAAGACCGGCGACGAGCTGGGCTTGACGCCGCAGAACGGCACGGTCCAGGCCGGTTACACCGTCTTCTCGCCCGTCCCATGAGGCGCTGGCTTTGGGCGGCCTGCTGGCTGGCCGCATGCACCCCCTTGCCGCCGACCGTTCCGGAGCCCACGCCGGCGGCGTTGTGGCCGGCCCCGGCCGACATGGGCGCGGCGATCGCCGCCGCCAAGCTCGACGAGGGCCCGATCCTCGAGAAGGGCACGACGGCCTGGCTGATCCACCTCGACGTCTATAAGGACCGCCAGCCCATCATCGTGCCGCCCAACCTGGGCATCGATTTCAAGAGCGGCAACGCCGCGCCGCTGCACACCCACCTCGCCAACGGCATCCTGAGCGTGGAGACCACGGAG
The DNA here is from genome assembly GCA_028287685.1 of Cyanobacteria bacterium RYN_339. Lineage (GTDB taxonomy): Bacteria > Cyanobacteriota > Sericytochromatia > S15B-MN24 > JAQBPE01 > JAQBPE01. The sequence continues at coordinate 56,448 of JAQBPE010000490.1, forward strand.
CGGCGGCGCTACACCCTGGGCCAGGTCTTCACGCTCTGGGGCGTGCCGCTCGCGGGCGCCACGGCCTACGTCAACGGCAAGGCGGCGCCGGACGCCGCCGGGGTGGAGCTGGCCGACCTGCAAGAGATCGCCGTGGTCTTCGGCACGCCCCCTGCCACCATCCCCAGCACGCTGCCCGCCTGGACCGGAGTATTCCCCCAATGATCCCCTTCGTGCTCGCCCTGGCCGCCCTCCCGCACGCCGTGGCCCCGGCGGCCCCGCGGGAGCTGCCGCCCTTCGAGTTGCAGGCCGCCGACGGCCCCATCACGCCGGAACTCCTGAAGGGGCGCTGGACCTGGCTGTACCTGGGCTTCGCCAACTGCCCGGACATCTGCCCCACCACCCTGGGCTACCTGGCGGACCAGTACCGCCGGCTGGCGGACCCCGCCAAGGTGCAGGTGCTCTTCGTCTCCGTGGACCCCGCGCGCGACACGCCCGCCACCCTCGCGCAGTACACCCGCTACTTCCACCCCGCGTTCCAGGGCGCCACCGGCAACCGGCTGGCGCTGGACACGTTGGCGGCCGGCCTGGGCACGCGCTTCGAAGTGGGCAAGCCCCGCGAGCCGGGCGGTTCGTATGGCGTGATGCACCCCAACAGCGTCTTCGTAATCGATCCCAAGGGCCGGCTGGTCGGCACCTACGCCCCTGCCGGCGACGAGCTTTCGGCCGACTTCAACGAGGCGCCGCCGGTCGCCGTGGCGCCGGCCGCGTCGGTGCCCGCCTGGTGCACCCCGCCCGTGCTGATGGAGCGCAACCGCGCCATGGGCTCCGGCACCGCCCTGATCCCGGCGGTCAGTCCGATGCGCAATTGGGCCGTCACGGCGGAAGACTGGCTGTGGATGTTCCACGGCAACGCCGTGCTGGGCTACAACTTCCAGGGCGGGCCGCGGGGCGACCTGACGTGGGCCGCGGAGAACTGGGGGATGGCGATGGGCACCCGCCCGCTGGGCCCGGGCCTGCTGGATTTGCGCCTGATGGGCAGCGCGGAGGCCTTCACCTTGCCCGCCGGCGGCACGCCGCAGCTGTTCCAGGCCGGCGAGACCTACCGCTTCAACCCCTTGATCGACCACCAGCATCCCCACGACCTGATCATGGAGCTGGCCGCGCGCTACACCTGGCGTTACGACGACGCCACGGACCTGTTCCTCTACGGCGGCCCTGCCGGCGAGCCGGCCCTGGGCCCCTCGGCCTTCATGCACCGCCCCTCGGCCGCGGACAACGCCTGGGCCCCCCTGGGCCACCACAACCAAGACTCCACCCACATCAGCTACGGCGTGGCGACGGCCGGCGTGCGGCGCGGGCAGTTCCAGGTGGAGGCCTCCGCGTTCAACGGGCGCGAGCCGGACGAGGACCGCCTGAACCTGGACCTGGGCCCCATGGACTCGCTCTCCGGCCGCCTGAGCTGGATCCCGGACCCCCGCTGGGTTCTACAAGTATCCCACGGCCACCTGGTCGAGCCCGAGCGGCTGCACCCGGGCAACATCGAGCGCACCACCGCCTCGATCGCCTCCGTGCAGGCCACGGCCTGGGGCCCGCTGAGCACCCAGCTGACCTGGGGCCAGAACCTCGAAATCCACCCCGCCTTGGGCGCCTACCCGCACCAAAGCTACGGCCTGGAGAGCCAGCTCGACGCCTGGGAAACCTGGCACTGCTACGGGCGCCTGGAGATCCTGGACCGCGACGGTCTGCCGCCCGGTCCGCCGTTGAACCACGACAACAAGCGCATCGAGGCCTTCACGCTGGGGCTGTGCAAGGACCTGGGCATCTCCACCCGCTTCGACCTGGGATTGGGCGCGGACGCGACGGTGTATGGCAAGGACAGCTCGCTGGATGCCAACTACGGCTACAACCCCTTCGCCTTCCGCTTCTACCTGCGCTTGCGTCCGCCCGCCATGGGTGCCACGGGCACCCCGGACGGGATGCCCATGTGATCCGCTGGCTTCTGGCAGCGCTGCTGCTTGCCGGTTGCCCGCAGGCGCGCCCGGCCTACCCCCACGCCCTGTCCGCCGCCTCGCCCCGCCCGATGCCGCTCGCCGCGCTCACGGGCGCGGACGGCAAGCCATTCTCGCTGGCGTCCTACCAGGGCAAGTGGGTGTGGCTGTACTTCGGCTACGCCAGTTGCCCGGACGTCTGCCCGACCACGCTGGGGAAGCTGGCGGACGAGTACCGGCGCTTGAAGCACCCGGAGAAGGTGCAAGTGCTCTTCGTCTCCGTCGACCCGGCCCGCGATCGCCCCGCCGCCGTGGGCAAGGCCGCCGTGCACTACCACCCCGCCTTTGCGGGCGTGGTGGGGGATAAGCCCGCGTTGGACGCGCTGACGGCCGCCCTGGGCACGCACTACGGCACGGAAGCCAAGGGGGGCGTCACCCACCCCGACCTGGTCTACGTGCTGGACCCGCAGGGGCGAGCCGTGGCGACGTACATGCCGGGGGCGGCGATCGCCGAGGACTTTGAACAGCTTTAGCTGGCCGCCCGTTACTCCAGGCCGAACGCCGCGTAGAGGTTCTCGATCGCCCGCTGGTGCTCCTCCGGCGTGAGCGCCGCCCCCGAAGCGCCCATGGCCGTGAGCGCGTTGTTCAGTTGCTGCTTTTTGTCCACCGGCTCGCCCGTCACAGGGTCTCGGGCAGGCACGCTCATGGCGGCCAGCACCTGCGAGACGTAGGCCGTACCGTCGCTGCCGAGCCCGGCGGAGAGCGCTGTCAACGCCCCGGGCATGGTGCCCTCGAGCTTCGGCAGCACGTTGTCCTTGAAGTCCGGCGACGCGAAGTTGTCCAGCTGCTTGGTCCACGGGCTGCCGGACTTCACCAGCGCCGCGATCTGCTTGTCGTCGAGCCCGAGGTTCTTCTTCACGGCGGTGTAGGCCCCGGCGTCGCTGTTGGTCAGGAAGGTCGCGAGGCCGTCTTCCACGCCGATGTCCTTCATCACGCCCTTGATCTCGTTGATGCGCTTCTCGTGCTCCTGGCCCGCGGACCACGACTTCCAGATCATCAGCCCGCCCGCCACGATCAAGGCGGCGACGTTGAGGCCGGGGATCTCCGTGGTCAGGGCCAGCACGCCCAGCGCCACCGTGATGCCGTCGGCGCCCGCCGCCACGTAGTTGCCGTCCATGAAGTCCTTGATGCCGCTCACGGCGCCGGCGACGATGGCGAGCACCGGACCGGCCTTTTCCAGCGACTCCAGGGGCAGCGTCTCGCCCAAGGAAGCGAAGGCCTTGCCGGCCTTGCCGATCACCTCCGCGCTGTTGCTGGCGAGGCTCAGGGCCGCCTGCGCGTGGGCCACGAAGCCGTCGGCGTTGGCGAAGGCGAGCACGCCCGTCACCAGGCCCGCGGCGCCCAGCGCCACGCCCAGCTTGCTGCCGCTACCGGCCGCGTCCTCGATCACCTGGCCGGCGGCTGCCGCGTCCTTGGCCTTGAGCGCCTCGTTCAGCTTCGTGATGCCGTCCTTGAACGGCTTGAGGTCGCCGTAGACCTCCTTGGCCTGGTCGATCGCGTGGCCCAGGTCGGAGTCCACGAAGGCCTGCATCGCGGCCGCCGGGTCACCCCCGTTCGCCCCGATGGCGCGCGTGATCTCCGCGTTGAAGACCTCCGGCAAGACCTCCTCGGAGATCATCTTCAGGCGCTTCTCCGGCACGTTGGCCGCGTTTTGCAGCACGGCGGTGGCGATCGCCTTGGCGGCGTCCAGCCCGGCCGGGTCCTGGGCCGAGATCTTGAGCGCCTTTTCCAGGGCGCCGGCGTCCACCTCCGACAGCTGGTCGCCGCGTTGCAGCGCGTTGCCGATGGCCACCTGGTCCTTGGTCACGGTCTCGGCCAGGTGCTGCTGCGCCTCGTCCAGGGCCTTGTATTCGGGGTGCTTCGCCTTGAAGGCGTCGACGAAAGCCTTCTGCTGGTCGGGGGGCATGCCCGCCATCTCCTGCATCGCCAGCTGCAAGGTCTCGTTCGCGTCCTTGCACTTGTCCAGGGCCTTGTCATAGACGTCCTGGGCGTCCTTGACCTCGGCCACGGCCTCCAATTCCGCCGTGTGCTCGGCGCCCAGGGTGGCGTCGCCGGTCGTCACGCCGGCGTTGGTGTCCACCTCGTTGTGGGCGGCTTCGAGCGCCTTGCGGATGTCCTTGGCGGTGTCCTTGTCGTCGCGCAAGGCGTAGAGCAGCTGCTTGCGCACGTCCTTGGAGACGGCGGGGTTGGCGGCGCTGCGCGCGGCGTCCGCCAGCTCCGGCTTGCCCAGCTTCTCGTACTGCGCCGCCACCTCGTTCAGCAGCGCGGCGTTGGGCGTATCGGCGTCCACGTCCAGGCTCTGCAACGCCTTCTTCAGCAACACGTCCGGCGACGACTGGCAGAGCGCCGTCTGGGCGCCCAATACGGCTTGCAGGTCCTGGGGCGTCTTGCAGGCGTGGGCGGCCTCCTCCAGGTCCGAGGCGGTGTCCTTGCCGTCTTGCAGCGACTGCGTCAGGTGCTCGCGCACGTCCTTGCTCACGGCGGGGTCGCCGGCCGCGCGGGTGGCGGCGGCCTGGCCGGCGTTGCCCAGGCGGTCCATGTGGTCGGCGATGCGGTCGAAGACCGCCTGGTTGGGCGTTTCCGCGCCTTCATCCTGGGCTTTGAGGAGATCCTGCAAGACCACTTGCGGGTCCATGCCCTTGGCCTCCGCGGCGGCCAACACGGCGTCCACGTCGTCGGCGGTCTTCACATGGCCGGCGGCGTCGCTGAAGTCCTCGCCGGTGTCCTTGTCGTCTTGCAAGGCGTAGTCCAGGTCGCCCTGCACGCCGTCGGAGAGCACCTCGCAGTGCTGGGCGGGCGCTTCCTGCGCGAAGAGCGCGTCCAGCTCATTGTCCGACAGGCTGTTGTTGTGGTCCTGGTCGAAGCGGGCGAACAGGTCCTCGCGTTGCTTCTGGTCGGTGGTCGCCAGCTGGGCGTCTTGCACGAAGGTCTGCTTGTCCACCTCGGCAGGCTTGCCGGCCTTGTCCGAGGCGAGCTTGGCCAGGCGCTGGCGCTCCATCTCCGCCTGCTGCCGCTTGGCCGCCGCTTCGGCCGCCTGCCGCGCCGCCTCCAGGTTGCCCGTCCCGGTCTTCACGTCGCCCATGATCCGCCCTCCTGCTGTCTGTATGTCATACCCAAGTGGCGCGGTAGCCTGGAAGGCCCGGCCGATGTAAGATGGCGTGATGCCCAAGAAACAAGGCCATTTGGTGATCGTCGGCGGCCCGGAGAGCCGCGTTCCGGAACGCGAGATCCTGACGCGCGCCGCGCACCTGGCCGGTGGCGCCAGCACGCGGGTTTGCATCCTGGCGGCGGGCAAGAAGGCCAACGCCGACCACCTGTCGGCCTTGGGCACGGCCTTCGACGCCCTGGGCGTGCGCGGCGTGACCTGCCACCTGCTGGCCGACCGCAAGCAGGTGGACGCCCCGGAGGTGCTGGAGGCGATCGACGCGGCGAGCTGCGTGGTGCTGACGGCCGCGGACCCGGCGGACCTGGCCAAGGCCTTCAAGGGCACCACGGCGGAGCGCCGCGTGCACGAGGCCTTCGAGCGCCGGGGCGCCTGCGTCATGGTGGTGGGCGGCGCGTCCTCCGGCATCTCGCGCCACATGGTGGCGGAGGGCAAGAGCGACATCCACCCGCGCGCCGGGCTGATCTCCCTGACGGAGGGCCTGGGCTTCCTCGACCGCGTGGTGATCGACCACCACTTCTCCGACAAGCAGCGCATGGGCCGCCTGCTCTCGATCGTGGCCCAGAAGCCGGACCTGATCGGCGTGGGCGTGGACGCGCGCACGGCCATGGTCGTGACGCCGGGGCGCCGGCTGGAGGTGATCGGCCAGGCCACGGTCACGATCCTGGACGGCCGCACCATGAGCTACTGCAGCGCCGGCCAGGTGCCCCCGGACGCGATCCTCGCCATGGGCAACGTGCAACTGCACCTGCTGCCCGCCGGCTTCGCCTTCGACCTGGAGGGCGGCCTGCCCCCCTCGCGCGGCGTGATCGGCGCGAAGGTTCCCCCCGCCTTGCACGAGGTGGTCTCACAGCTCGTGAGCGCGCTTCCCTTCAAGCCCTGAGCATGATTCAAACCCTTGCTTGTGAGGCATAAAATCGAGTGAGGGGGACCGAATGCCCCAAGACATCGAGTTGTTGGCGCTCATCATGGAGCGCGAAGGCTACCTGACCCGGCAACAGGTCCAACATGCGATGGCGGTCCAGCAGCACCAGGTCACCCTGGGGCGGGCTTTCTCGTTCGGCGAAGTGGCCGTGAAGCTAACGTTTTGCACCGACACGGACGTGCGCTACGCCCAGTCGATCGAGGCCCGCCTGGAGGTCCCGGCCGGCCAGCGGCGCCCGTTGGGCTATTACTTGCTGGAGGCCGGCGCGTTGCTGCCCTCCCAGCTGCTGGAAGGGCTGGAGGAACAGGCCTTCTACGGCAGCCGCCTGGGCGAGATCCTGGTGCGCAACGGGTGGGTCGCGGAGCCGGACATCGAGCGCGCGTTGGCGCAGCAGAAGGCCACGGTGCCGGGCTAACGGGCCCTGAAAAGGCAACAGCGCCCAGGGATCTAACCCGCGGCCAGGGCCTCGACCACCGCGTCTTGCAACTGGCGGCTGCGGGTGGCCGGGCCGACGAAACCGTTGGTCATGATCACGACGACCAGGCTTTGGCCATCGGCGGTTTCGAGATAGCCCGCCAGGCCGCTGACGCCGCTCATGGTGCCGGTCTTGGCGCGCAGGTGGCCCTTGGTCACGGGCGTGTTCAGGCGGTTGGCCAGCGTGCCGTCGACGCCGGCCACGGGCAGGGCGATCAGCAGCGCGGGATAGCCCACGGGCTGGGTCGGCATGTAGGTCAGCAGGCGCGCCAGCATGGCCGGGCTCACCTGGTCGTAGCGCGACAGCCCGCTGCCGTCGGAGAGCCGGTAGCCGTCCGCCTGCCAGCCGGCCTTGGTCAGGAACTCGCCCAGCGTGCGCAGGCCCTTGTCCCAGGTGCCGGCGCCGCCCTTGCCGCGCATGCCCAGGTGCAGCAGCAGGGTCTCCGCCAGCATGTTGTCGCTCTCCTTGAGCATGTCGCGCACCACGTCGGCCAGCATCGGCGAGGCGTGCTGGGCCACGGCGCGCGCGCCGGCCGGGGTGCCGCCCAGGCGGATCTGGCCGTCGACCGCGATGCCGGAGCGGTTCAGCGCTTCCTTCATGTAGGTGACGGTGTAGCGCACGGGCTCGGCGACCGCCAGGTGCTCCACGGTCTGGCCGGCGCCCACGGGCAAGCCGCCCTTTACCGCCAGCACTTCCTGCCAGGCGCCGCCGGAGGCGGGGCCCACGTCCAGGCCCAGGCTGGCCTCCGCGCCGGCGGCCTGGGTGGTGGTGCGGTTCTGCACCTGGATGTAGTTGGTGCCGGGCGTGATCGTCATGCCCAGCGGCAGGCCGGGGCGGGCGCCGGGGGCGATCGCCACGTCCAGGGTGTTGCGGTGGAGCGACAAGGCCGAAACGGGCGCCCCGTAGGCCTGCGAAAGGTCATCCCACGCCCAGCCCTGGGCGCCGCGGCCCTCCGGTTGGAAGAAGGCCGCGTCTGCCACCAGGTCGCCGGAGATGCGTCGCACGCCCTGGGCCTTGAGCTTGGCCGCCATGCCGTCCAGGTCCGCGGCCTCGAGCGTGGGATCGCCCTCGCCGCGCAGGTAGACGTGGCCGTGCAGCACGCCGCCGTCCACGTTGCCCTCCGTGAGCAGGCGGGTGGTGAAGCGGCGCTGGGTGCCCAGCATGGTCAGGGCGGCGGAGGCCGTCGCGAGCTTCTGCAGCGAGGCCGGCACGAAGAGCTTGTTGGCCTCGCGCTCGTACAGCGGCTTGCCGGTGCCCAGGGAGACCACGCTGATGCCCACGTGGCTCTCCGGCGGCGCCAGCTTCTGCACCAGCGCGTCGAGCTTCGCGGCCAGCGGTTGGTCCGCGCCGCGAGCCGGAGCAGCGGTAAGCAGGGTGGCGACCAGCGTGGAGGCGAGCAAGCGGCGGATCATTGGCATCATCGTAGCACAAACCTCGCTTGGCACGCGTCGACAATGGCGTCCCGAGGTACATAACCCCCATGACCGTCTGGAGCGTGAACCTCAACCCCAACCGCCTGGATCCCGACCTGGATCCGGAGAACCTCCGCCGCGCCGCGCCGGGCGCCTTCGCGCAGCTCGAGGCGTTGGGGGTGGGCGGCATCCGCGTGGACATCTTCTGGCACGCCCTGCAGCCCCAGCATGGCGCCGTGGACCTCGCGATGCTGCGCTGGTACCGCGACTTCTTCGCGGAGGCGCGCCGCCGCGGCCTGCAGATCTACGCCTTGCTCTACCACCCGCCGCGCTGGGCCATGCAGCTGCTGCAAGACAACCCCGAGGACTTCTTGATCGCCTGGCGCGACTTCTGCACGCTGGTGGCGGAAGAGTTCGGCGGCATGCTGGCGCTGGTGCAGCCCTGGAACGAGCCCAACAACTTCCTGGCCGCCCTCAAGGGCGACCCCGTGCTCTTCCACACCCGCAAGATCGGCCCGGTCACGCTGCCCGTGGGCGTGCCCTGGGAGACGCTGACCGCTCTGTTCAAGATCACCCGGCAGGTCATGCCCCGCGAGTGCAAGGTGGTCTTCAACGTGCTCGCCAACCTGTGCCCCTTCATCCCCGCGAGCTGCGGCTGGCTGGATTGGGAGCACTTCGCCGACCGCTTCATGGCGCTGGCCCACCCCTGGGTCGACGTGATCGCGCTCGACCACTACCCCGATACCTGGGCGCCCGGCACCGGGCCGCTAGAGTGGGATTGCCTGGACCTCGCCGCCCGCAAGGCCGTTGACCCCGCCAGCCCCTGGCACCGCAAGACCGTGATCTTGGGCGAGGTGGGCTACTCCAGCGCACCCAACTTCCGCGTGGGGCTCGCCAACTTCTTCCCCGGCACGCGCGGCGAGGCCCCGATGGCCGACTGGTACGCCCGCGCGCTGCCCTGCATCGTGGACAAGCTCGCGCGCTTCCCGCACAACCAGTGCCACTGGGTGAACATGTACGAGCTGTTCGACCCGCTGCGCGAGCTGACGGGCCACCCCGCGCTCGCGATCGAGAACCACTTCGGGCTGATCCGCAAGGACTACACCCGCAAGCCGGCCTTCGACACCGTGCAGGCGGCGATCGCCGGCAACTTCAGCACGCTGCCGGCGCCCTGGCGCACGCGCGAGCCGTTCTACTGGCGCGTGGCGCGCTGGGGCCGCCGCCTGGACGCGCGCCTGCGGCCTTCACCGGTGCTGGAGAAGCTGATCCCGCAGGCTAGTGAACTTTCACCGGAACCACCGTATCCGGCGCGGTCTTCTTAAAGGCGTCCTTCGCATCGAGCACGCCCACCAGGCGCTTCTGCTCCGCGGCGTCCTGGAAGGCGTGGCGCTTGACCCAGGCCACGGCCTGGGTGTGGGCGGTGGCGAGGTTTTCACGCGTCAGGCTGTTGTTGGCCTGGGCCGACCAGCGCTTCGCCAGCGGGTCGCCCATGACCTCGGCAAGCTTGATGTAGGCATAGCCGCGCGGCAGGTCGCGCGGGGCGCCCTCCGCGTTGAAGTACATCGCACCCAACAGGCGCAGCGCGCCCGGGTAGCCCAGGTCGGCGGCCTTGGTGAGGGGCGGCAGGGCCTTGGTGTAGTCCCTTTGCTGGCCGCCGCGGCCGAAGTAGGAGAAGTAGCCCATCAAGAACAGCGCGGCACGGTTGCCCTTGCGCGCGGCGGGCTCGACCAGCTTGTAGGCTTGCGCGTCGTTGCTCGTGCCGGCCTGCACCAGCTTGATGGCCTTTTCCACGTCCGCCTGGACGGCCGGCGTGGCCTGGGGGTAGCCCTTCATCAGGCCGGGCGCCATCGCGGCCAGCGTGAACAGCGTCAACAGGGTCTTCAAAGCTTCTTCTCCTCCGGGCGGTGCTTCACATGCTGGTCCAACCAGCGGGTCATCTCCCACAGCACGTGCAGCGTGCTCTCGCGTGCCTGGTAGCCGTGGCTCTCGGCGGGCAGCATCACCAGCCGCACGTTGCCCCCCAGGCCGCTCACGGCCGCGAACAGCCGTTCGCTTTGGATCGGGTTGGTGCCCTGGTTGTTGTCTGCCATGCCGTGGATCAAGAGCAGGGGCGCCTTGATCGCTGCTGCATGGTTGAACGGGGACATGGTGCCATAAGTTCCCTCCGCCTGCCAGAAGGTGCGCTCCTCGCCCTGGAACCCGAAGGGTGTGAGCGTCCGGTTGTAGGCGCCGGAACGCGCGATGCCGGCCGCGAAGAGCTGGGTGTGCGCCAGCAGGTTGGCGGTCATGAAGGCCCCATATGAATGGCCGCCCACCGCGATGCGGCGCCGGTCCGCCACGCCCCGGCGCACCACCTCGTCCACGGCGGCCTGGGCGCCCGCGGTCAGCTGCTGCACGTAGGTGTCGTTCGGCTCCGCGGTGCCCGCGCCGACGATCGGCAGAGCGGGGTCGTCCAGCACCGCATAGCCCTGCGTCAGCCAGAACAGCGGGCTGCTGCCGGAGATGCGGTCGAAGCGGAAGGGGCTGCCCACCACCTGGCCGGCGGCGTCCGCGCTCTTGAATTCGCGCGGATACGCCCACATCAACATGGGCAGGGGGCCCTGGGCGGGCGTCCAGCCGGCGGGGGTGTAGAGCTTGCCGGAGAGCTTCACGCCGTCGTTGCGTTGGTAGGTGATCAGCGCCTTGTGGATGCCGGCCAGCGGCTTGGAAGGGTTGGCGAAGCGTGTGACCTGGCGTTCGGTCTTGCCGTCGTGCAGGAAGTAGTTGGGCGGCTCCGCCACGCCCTCGCGGCTGGTCAGGAACGTGCCTTCGTCGAGCAGCTTCGACACGAACTCGTAGTGCGGCGCCGCGGAGCGCCAGAGCACCGTGCGCTCGAGGCCGGGCAGCGCGACCTTGGCCAGGAACGGCTCGCTGCCACGCGGCGAGGCGCCCTCGCCCTCCAGGTAGAAGCCGTTCCCGGTGGTCGCCAGCACCAGCTGGCCGCGGGCGTCGCGCTTCAACAGGGGCTTGCCGGGGTCCCCATAGTGATCCTCGCTGCTGCGGTCCCACAGCAGCCGTGGCTTGGCCCCCGGCACGCCGGGCTCGACGATCCAGGTGCGCGTGCGGCGGGTCTTCCACCAGCCCTCCGTGACCAACGCCAGGTGGTTGGAGCTCCAGGCCACGTCTTCCATGTGGAAGGCCAGCTCCGCCAGCTTCCAGGGCTTGCCCCGGAACGGCGCCGGGAAGGTGTAGACGACGTCGCGCACCGTTGCGGGCCGGGCCGGGTCGCCGCCATCCTGGGCCTCGGCCCAGGCCAGCGTGGCGGGCGCGTCTCCGCGCCATTCCAGTTGGCGCGGGCCCGGGCGCACGGCGTCGAACGAGATCGGGATCGTCTCCGCCAGCGGCAGGTCCGCCAGCGTGCGGGCCTTGCGGCCGCGCGCATCCCAGATCTCCAGCGCTACCGGGAAGCGCTGGTAGGGCACCTTGTAGGAGAATGGCCGGTGCAGCCGGCGCACCAGCACGAAGTTCCCGTCCGGCGAGGGCGCGGCGCTCTCCAGCAGGTCGGGCGAGCCCAGCCGGGTTTCGCGGCCGGACAGCTCCACGCGCTCGACCTGGGCCTGCATGTGGTAGGCGAAGAGGGCTTCGTCCTGCGGGTCTTTCAGCATGTCGGCATAGGTCGGCGCGGGCGCCTTGCGGCCGAAGCTCTCCTGGGTCACGGGGCCCTTGGGGACGCCGTCGTCCGCCGGCGCCGGCCCGCGGCCCGCGGGGATGGCGCGCGCGATCAGCGCGCGGCCGTCCGGCAGCCAGTGGAAGGGCGCGCCGCCCAGCGCATTGAGCCGCAGCCGCCCCAGCCGGCCGGCCCGGCGCGCCGCCACGTCCAGCGTCCACAGCTCCAGGCCCTGGGGACCCGCCAGGCTAAACGCCACGTGGCGCCCGTCCGGCGCCCACATCACATGCTCGATGCGGGGACGCGCGGGCAGGCCGTGGATGGGCAGGGGCGTGCCGCTGGGCAGTTGCAGCAGCGCCATGGCCTCGTAGCGCCGTTGGCGGCTCTCCGCGTTCAGGCGCGGGTCCAGGCGCAGGCCGGCCAGCCGCAGCTCCGGCGCCGCCACCTCGTGGATGCCTAGCAGCGCCTGGCGCGTCAGCTGCAAGGCCGTGCGCCGATTCGGGCCCACGTTCAGCACCGGCGTGGCCGGCGCGTCCACCAGGTCGATCATCGGCTGGGGCGGTAGCTGGTAACTCAGGGCGGCAAAGAGGGGCAACAACATCACGGGGTCTCGCTGGGAGGGTGGGGCGGCGTTCACTATAGCACCGTGGCCCGAGTTGGCCATTCTTTAATTCGATCTTAACGTGCCATTAGTCAAGTGTTGCCATTAATGTTGGGATAACCTTTGCATGAAGAAAACCATTGCTTGCCTGACCTTCCTCTCCTTGACCGGTTGCGGCGTCCAGCCCACCGCGCTCGCGCCGACGCGGCTCGCCGCGGAGACCGGCGCGCTCGCCAAGGGCGCTGACCTCGCCCGCGCCTTCGTGGCAGCAGAGTCCGCCAAGTACGGCCCGCTGTTCACGCCCGACGGCGCGAGCGTGACCGCCACGAAGGTCGAGACCTACAAGATCCAGGGCGGCACCACCCGCGTGCGCGCCACGCTGGTGATCAAGGCCGAGGGCTTCGAGGCCCAGCTCTTCGCGATGGCGGCCCTCAAGGGCGACAAGCCCGTGGCCGACTACGTCCCGACGTTTAGCTCCGCGACCGTCCGCTCCACCGCCCGCGACGTCGACGCCGCCTGCACCTATGCCGCGCGCCTGCAGCGCCTGAGCACCGCCGCCCTGGACGCCAAGATCGACCTGGACGACCACGTCAGCCCCAAGAAGTACGAGATCAAGGTGCACCAGCGCGCCAACGGCGAGAAGATGCTCGCCGAGGTCAGCTACAAGTCCGAGGGCTTCATGGGCAAGGGCTCGACCTTCACGGAGAGCTACTACGTCTACGGCAAGCGCGGCAAGGAAACCACCATCACCAGCGTCTCCTACGGCGACAACAAGGCCACCGACGCGAACGGCAACGACCTCGACGGCTAAGACAGGATGTCGCAGTGCCGTGGAGGGCAGGGATGCCCGGGAGCGGCCTAAGACAGGATGTCGAAGTGCCGTGGAGCGGCCTAGCGGATCAACTGCCCGATCACGGCGCCGGAAGCTTCGATCGCCGCCAGCCCGTGCGGCGTGACCGGGTCCACCGCGAGGTCCGCCACGCCGCCCGCGCCCACGTTGGGGGCGATCGGGAAGTTCCCGCCCCAGGGCACGCCATCGATGCCCATGAACTGGCCGTAGACGTCCCAGGTGCCGCCGCCCGCCCGGTTGTCTTGCCAGGCCACCACGAACTTGCCCTGCCAGGGCTCGTAGGCCAGGCGCGGGCTGGCATTGGCGCCAGCCGCGGTTTCCACCGGGATCACGGGGCCGGCCGTCACGCCGGAGAACTTGACCCGCTGGGCGCGGATGCCCGGGGTGCCGCTGGAATCCGCCCAGGCCAGCAAGAAGTCCCCGCTCACCGGGTCGTAGCCCCAGGCGGGCTTGGTCTGGGTCGCGCCGGTCGTGGTGTCCACGTAGAAGGCCGGCTGCACCAGGAAGCCCGTGCCGTACTCGATCTGGGCGCGAACCTTCTGGATGCCGGCCACGGTCTCCTCCCAGGCCACGGCGTAGTCCGTGCCGGTTGGCGAGAACGCCAGCGCCGGCGAGCCCTGGGCGTTGGCGGATGCCTGGATCGTGCCGGCGGACGTGGAGGGCGTGTTGGTGGGGCCGATGCCCATCCCGAAGATTTGTGGCGTGCCGGTGCGGGTATCGGTCCAGAGGATCCCGAACTGGTCGTGGGTGGCGTCGTAGCACAGCGCCGGCCAGTCGCCGCCACTGGCCGTGGTGCTCACGGCCAGTGACGCCCCGGCCAAGGTGGCGTCCGCGTTGATCAACTGGGTCCGTACCACGGGCGAGTTGGTCTTGTCTTGCCAGGCCACCAGGAACTGGTCGGTGGCCGAGCTGTAGGCAATGGCGGGGTTCCCATGCTTGCCCACTGCGGTATCCACCTTCGTGGCGGCCCCAACGACGGCTCCGGATGGCTGGACGCGCTGCACGAAGATGTCCGCGTTGCCTCCACCGGCGGTCCTGGACCAGGTCAGCATGTACTGGCCGCCGCCGTAAGCCAGCGCCGGCTGGGCCGCCTTGTTGTTGGTCGG
>JAQBPE010000503.1 GCA_028287685.1 Cyanobacteria bacterium RYN_339
GCTATGGGCTGGCGGCTTCTGCCTCAGCTACGTCGCCGGCTTCGCCGTGTTGGCGGGCTTCGGCATGCCCAGCGGCACCGCCCCGCTGGTCTCCGGCGTGCTCACGGCCGCCGTCTTCCAGCTGCTGGGCCGCCGCAACCGCCCGCTCGCCTACCCCGCCCGCCCGCACCTGCGCGCGCTGGATCGCTTCAGCCGCGAGCTGGATGACGTGACCGACGCCGATCAGCTGGCCGCGCTGGTGATCGGCACGCTGGGCAAGACCATCGCGGTGGAGCGCGTCTTCCTTTGGTTGCCCGGCCGCAACCAGCGAGACTTCCACCTGGCCGCGGGCCTGGGGCCGGATCCCGGCGAAGCCGTGTTGCCCGAAGCGTGGCTGCACGCCTACGTCCAGCCGCGAGATCGCGACGTGGACGGGCACGAGGTGCCGGCCGCCTTGGACCAGTGGATGACGCACCGCCAGCTCGCCTCCGGCACCCCCATCCACGCCCATGGCCGCCTCGTGGGCCTGATTACCTGTGGCTTCAAGCCGGACGGCCTAATGCCCGACGAGAGCGACCGTTGGCTGGTCGGCCAGGTGGCGCGCCAGGCGGGCCTGGCCCTGTCGTATTTGGGGCTCCAGAAGGTCGAGCGCAAGCGCCGCTCCAAGATGGACAACCTCACGCACCTCTACAAGCTGGCCCAGAAGCGTGCCATCACGGATGGCCTGACGGGCCTCAACACCCACGTCTACTTCAAGGAGCAGCTCGCCAAGCGCTTCAGCGAGGCGCGCCGCCACCAGGAGGCGCTCTCGATGGCCCTGGTCGACATCGACCACTTCAAGAAGGTCAACGACACCTACGGGCACCCCGTGGGCGACGAGGTGCTGCGCCGGGTGGCCGCCGCCATCAAGGCGATGTCCCGCACGGACGACACCGTCGCGCGCTACGGCGGCGAGGAGCTGTCGCTGGTGCTGCCACAGACCGATCTGGAAGGCGCGCACGTGTTGGCCGAGCGCATCCGTGAAGCGGTGGCGGCACTACAGGCCGGCCCCGGGCAGCGCATGCCCAGCGTCACCGTCAGCGTGGGCGTTGCGCAGATGGAGCCCGGCGACGAAAGCCATGCGGGCCTGATCGAGCGGGCGGACCGGGCGCTCTACGCCGCCAAGCGGCAGGGGCGCAACAAGGTCTGCATCGCGTCTTAAGCCTGGCAGCACCCGCCGGCGGTCGGCTCCTCGAGTTCCCGCAGCATCGGCCCCGTGATGTCGTGGCACAGCTGCTCGAGGTTGGCCTCCAGCTCCGCGCGGAACAGGCCGTTCAGCTCCTCGTCGCCCACGTCCAGCTTCTCCCGCACCAGCTTCATCAGCACGCGGTTGCGGCAGCGATCGATCGCGATCTCGCCCGCGAGGCGCGTGAGGTCGCGGTAGATCTTGGCGAGGATCTCGTCTTGGGTGATGGCGGGCGATTGGGTGGTCATGGGCGGTTCTCCAACATGGTACCCTCCCAGTATCCACCAACCCCGTGAGCCTGGTCAAACCGCCGGAGCCAACGAAAATGCCCCTCAACCCCAAGCGTGCCTTTAATGCCCTCCTCGAGGGCAGTATTCGGCCCAACGAAGATGGCTTCTGGGCCCTCTACGATGGCGATGAAGAGCTGACCTACTGGGACGAGGGCCTGGAGATGGAGGTCAAGCCCGGGGACACCTGGCTCAAGGGGGTGGTCGCGTGGGATGGCGATGGCTACGTGTTGGATTTGAAGGACGGCGGCCGCCAGCCCCTGCAGGCGGGGATGTTGGCGCGGCGCCGGGTGGGCGGTTCCGTCTAGCCCGGCCCGAGGCCCTGGTCGGGGCCGCGTTCCTGCTGGCGCTCGTGCCGGTGATGGCGAACGTCGTGCCCTTCTGGAACGGCATGGCCGCGCTGATGGCGCTGGCCGCGGCGGGTGCGAGCACACGCATGGCGCGCTCGGGCCAGGTCGTTGGGCCCCGCTGGAGCGATTTGCTGCTGGGCGTGGCGCTGGGCGTGGCGACCTGGGGCGCGGTGCGGCTGCTGCTGCCGAGCGTGCTGGCGGTGGTGCCCGGCCTGGCGGAAGGCTTCACGCTGGTGGCGGGCTACGCCCGGCAAGAGCCGCCGGCCTGGGCCTTCATCGGGATGGCAGCGATCGCCGTCGCCGAGGAGCTGGTCTGGCGCTGGTTCCTCCCCTGGCGGTTGGGGGCCCTGGGCCGCTACCGGGCCGCCGTCGCGGTGGCCTTCCCGTATGCCGCGATGCACCTCTTCACGGGCCGGTACTACCTGGCCCCGTCGGCGCTGGGCTTCGGCCTGCTGTGGGGCCTGACGACTGCCTGGCGCGGCAGCCCATGGCTGGCGGTGGCCTGGCATGTGGTTTTCGATTGGCTGGTCTTCCTGGTCGCGCCGCCGATGGGTATATAGCAAGCGATCGTAGCAAAGGAGCACCACTTGACGCAGCACTTCCGGGCCTTGCTGGCCGTTCCGTTTCTGTTGGCCGCGTTGGCCGGACCTGCCGTGGCGGAGACGCCGGGCCTCGGCGTGAGCGTCGGCGGCGGGTTGGTGGGGCCGCCCACCAGCGCGACCGGTCAGTTCAACACCAACTTCCAGTGGACCTCCGGCGTGCACTTCCGCGGCGAGCCTGCCGGCGAGTTCACGGAGGCCGCCTTCTGCTTCCTGAGCCGCGGCCAGGTGGTGGGCATGGGCCGTGACAAGGTCTTCGAGACCAGCGGCCTCGCGTTGAGCTTCGGCGCGAAGGCCTGGATCCTGCATGTCGGCATCCAGGGCGAGCTCTCGTTGCTGCGGGAGATCGTGCAAGACACCACCGTGCCCGGCTTCGGGCTCCAGTTCCACAACGGCGCGGGCTTCATCGTCGAGCCTTACGCGGCCATCACGCTGCCCTTCCTGCACTCCGAGATCTCCGATCTCGACCTCTCGTTCCACTACCCGGTGCTCAACACCCTGGAGCCGTCGATCGGCCCGCGCGTCATGCTGACGCTTTGGCTGGGCACGCCGGCGAAGAAGCCGGGCGAGGACCCGGAAAAGGAGCCGGACAAGGACCCCGACGAGAACAAGGACCCGGACAACGACGACACGAACAAGGATCAGGAGATGCGCCCGACGCCCAAGCCGAGCGAGTCGCCCAAGCACCTCTAAACCGGAAACCCCGCTTCCCCGTTAGGGCGTCAGCACCACCATGGTATGATCGTTTGCCCGGGGAAGCGCCAACCATGCGTGGGAGCCGGGGCAGGTCAGCGGTAATCCCGTGGATACGCCAGTCTCACGCTTCAAGAATTCCATGAACGCGTTGATCCCTCCGGGCCCGGAGGGGCTGGTGTGGTGGCTCACGGCCCTGGCCTCGGTGGGCGTGACGTCGGTCATCCCCCTGTTCCCGCTGTACGCCAGCGAGCAGGGCGCCGACCTCAAGATGATCGGCCTGATGACGGCCGCCTTCCTGGTCACCAACCTGCTTTGCTTGTATGGCGCCGGCAAGCTCTCCGACCGCGTCGGCCGGCGGCCGCTGATGGCGACGGGCCTGTTGGGCTTCGCCTTCTGCTCGCTGGGCTTCCTGTGGTTGCGCAGCCCCTGGGCCTTCGTGACGCTGCGCGCGATCGAGGGCGTGGCGGCGGCCTGCTTCTTGCCGGCGGCGCTGGCCTACGTGGCCGACCGCTACCCGGCCGAGGAGCGCGGCGTGCGCATCGCGCAGCTCGCGATGGCGGAGAACCTGGGCCTGTTGATCGGCCCGGTCTTCGGCGGCGTGATGGCGGCCAGCTTCGGCTTGGCCTCGCTCTTCGCCAGCCTGGCCGTGATGTGCGGCCTGGGCGGCGTGATGGTCTACAACCTCCCCAAGGACGACGTCCACGTGGATCCGGTGGCCCACCAAGCCAAGGGCCCGGGCCATTGGCACGAGGTGCGGGCCGGCATGCTGGTGGGCGTCGCCACGCGCGCGCTCGCGGGCGGCTTTGCCTTCGGCATGTACCAGACCATCTGGCCCATCTACATGCAACGCCTCGGTGCCATTCCATGGGACGTCAGCATGAGTTGGACGCTCTTCGCGGTGCCCAGCGTCCTGCTGGCGGCCTTCTCCGGCAAGATCATCGACCGTCGCGGCCCTTCCAGGCCGGCCGTGCTGGGTGCCGGCTTCTCCGCCGTGGTGGTGGGTTCCTACGCCCTCGCGCCCAACGTGACCAGCCTGCTCGCGCTCTGCCTGGTGGAGGGCATCGGGTTCGCCTTCGCCTATCCGGCGCAGAACGCGCTGACGATCCAGGCCGCCTCGCCCGCCATGCGCGGCCGCGTGATCGGCGTGGTCACGGCGGTGAAGACGGCCGGCGCCCTGATCGGCGCGCTGGGCACGCCCTGGCTCTACGGCATCAGCCCGTTGTACAGCTTCGGCGCCACGTCGATGGTGCTGTTGATCGGTGCGGTCGTGCTGGCGCTGGCGCTGGCCTGGGATCACCGGCGGCCGACGCACCCGGAGCCCCTGGCCGTGGCCGAGCCCGAGCCGGTCGCCATCCCGTGATGACCGAAGGGAACGGCTGATGCCGATGACCGAAGGGAACGGCTGATGCCGATCGCCGCCTGGGTCGCCGCGACCGTGATCGCGCTGGGGCAGCCGCCCCGCGCCAGGCCGCCCGCCCACGGCGGCGGCTACAACGTGGCGCGCGGCAAGCTGGTCTACGCCTCCCCGCATACCTTCTGGGCGCCTTTGCAGCGCGGCGAGCCGCAAGCGGGGTTGCAGCGCCTCACGAACGGCGTGTTTGCCGGCCGCGCGGGCGTGGTCTCGCGCGAGACGGTCGTGCTGGCACCGTACACCGCGGACCTGGCGGAGATCGTGCTGCCCGAGCCCGAGCGCCAGCGCATGCCGCGCGGCACCTGCTACCTGGAGGTGGACCTGGGCGGCGTCTTCCAGATCGACGCCCTGGCCCTGGAGGCCGACGCCGCCGGCGACTACCGCCTGGAGGGCTCGCGCGAGGGCCGCTTCTGGCACTCCCTCTGGACGGCGCCCGCCGCCTTCGGGCAACATGGCTTCGTCATCCGCCGCAGCGGGCAGCTGGTCCACCCGGCGGACATCCGCTACGTGCGCGTCAGCGGCGCCGCCGGCTATGGGTTGGGCGACCGCCCCGAGACCTTCCCCGGCGAGGCCCGCCGCCTGCTCTACGCCGCGAGCGAGCTGGAAGCCTACACCTCCCAGGCCTTGCCCCACGAGAACCGGATCCTGCAATGACCACCGAGCGCTTCGAGCCCACACCCTTCCGTCCCCACCCGGTGCTGGGCAACCAGCACGTCCAGACGATCTGGGGCACGTTCTTCCCACGCGCCACGCGCCATGCCGCCTGGGAGGCCAGCGCGGAGGCCGTCAGCTTCGACCTGCCGGACGGCGATCGCCTCCACGCCATTCAACATGTGCACCCCGACGACCCCGGTCGCACGCGCCCCATGCTGGTGCTGATGCACGGCCTGGAAGGCAACCAAGACTCGCACTACGTCCGCGGCATGAGCCTGAAGGCCTACCAGCAGGGCTTCCACTCGATCCGCCTCAACTACCGCGGCTGCGCCGGCCCGCAGACGGACGCGCGCCGCCTCTACAACGGCCACCTGATCGAAGACATCGACTTCGTGCTGCGCCGGCTGGGCGAACAAGCCGCCTGGCCGCTGGTGCCGGTCGGCGTCTCGTTGGGCGCGAACAAGCTCCTGCGGCTGCTCTCGACCTATGGCGAGGCGCCCCCGCCGGGCCTGATGGGCGCCGTCGCGATCAGCCCGCCGATCGACTTCCTCCAGACCAACGTGGCCTTCAAGCAGGGCTTCAACCGGCTTTACGACAAGTTCTTCCTCTTCAAGTTGAAGGGCAAGCACCGCGAGCGCCTGCGGATCTTCCGGGACGACCCCGCGATCGTGGCCCGGTCGGAGC
The DNA here is from genome assembly GCA_028287685.1 of Cyanobacteria bacterium RYN_339. Classification (GTDB taxonomy): domain Bacteria; phylum Cyanobacteriota; class Sericytochromatia; order S15B-MN24; family JAQBPE01; genus JAQBPE01. Next base: position 5,886 of record JAQBPE010000503.1, read on the forward strand.
TGGGCCTGACGGCGGAGTGGCTGGAGTTCTACGACGAGCTGGTGACGGCGCCGGAAGGCGGGTTCGCCAACGCCCACGACTACTACGTCCGCGCCAGCGTCGGCGACGGCCTGGCCGCGATCCGGGTGCCCACGCTGATCCTGCATGCCGAAGACGATCCGATCATCCCCATGGCCATGTTCCTGGAGCGCGCCGCCATGATCGCGGCGAACCCGGCCTTGACGGTGATCTACACGCCGGGCGGCGGCCACGTCGGCTTCATGGAGCCCGCGCATGCCCAGCAGCCGGAAACCTGGATGGACGCCTTCTGGGCGGAGAACCAGGCGGTGGCCTACACCCGCTGGTTGTTTGCACGCCGCGAGCCAACCACCGCCCGCCTGGCGGATTGACCAACGCGCCTGGGCCGATTGGGCCAGGCTGCACGTGCCGCGCCGCGCCGTCGGAGGTTAAGCTGGTAGCAGGAAACGGTGGCAGGAGGCGACGATGCGGCGGGGCTGGTACGGTTGTTGGCTGGCGCTGGGCGCGGTGGTGGTGATGCAGGCGGGCGTGTCCGCGCAAGGCGTCTCCGCTCCGACCCCAACGCCCAGCAGGCCGGGCATGATCGTGCCGATCCAGGGGGGCAACCCGAACGGCGTGGATGCGGTGAGTGCATCCGCCGCCCCCAGCGCGTCACCCGCGGGTGGCGGCGGCGGGGGAACGCCTAACGACCCCCAATCGCCCGGCGCGGGACCCGTCCAAGGCGAGGAAACATCGCCGGTGGGACGGCGGCCAGCGTCGCCAACGCCACGGCCAAGCCCTTCTTGACCTCGAAGCGACAGGACCCGGGAGCCCAGGCTCCCGGGTCCTTTTTTGTGCGCCGGGATCGCCCGAATAATTTCATTTCGATTTATTTTCAAATAACACTTCATTATCGGCCTTAACCTAGCTATAATGTCTCCTTAAGAGCGTCGCAAAGTTCGCTTGAACAATTCCTTATCTCTCTCACACTCTCTTTCTCCCTCTCTCTCTCCCCCACCGCGCACTTCCGCGCTCAACTCAGGAGGTCTGGATGTCCCGCCACCTCACTATCGCTGCCCCGATCGTGTCTATCGCCCTCGTGGCGTCGATCTTGGCCGGCTGCGGCGCAGCGCCGAACCACGTGTCCGCTGCTGCTACGACCGTTTCCAGCGCGAGCATCAAGGCCGAAGCCAACACGCGCAAGCTGACCCGCGCCCAGGCCGAAGCCAAGGCGAAGCAGCTGATCGCGGAGTTCGACAACCACAACTGGCGCTCGATCAACGCCCGCACCGAGGCCGTCAAGAAGATCGCCAACACCGACTCGCAGCTCGCCTACGACTTCCTGCTGGAGGAAGTAGCGACCGTGCAGGACCTGCGCGACGAGATGAAGAACATCACCAAGGATGACGCCGACACCTACGAAGAGATGCTGTCGGACGAAGTCGACCAGATGACGCCCGACCAGGAAGTCGTCAAGAAGCGCGTCGCCAAGGCGGAAGCGCTGAAGATGGACCTCGACGAGCTGACCGTCTCCGAGGAGCAGAACGACAAGATCCAGGGCGCCTCCAACGAGACGTTCGAAGCCAAGTGGGGCGGCGGCGCGCACGTCGGCAGCCGCAACCGCCTGCTGACCGCGATCCAGGAGTCCAAGGTCTACAAGTTCGTCAAGCGCGCTTACAAGAACACGCGCCGCTGGATCAAGCACACCTTGAAGAGCCTCTGCCAGAAGCTCCACTTCTGCTCCTAATTCACCATCGAGACCTCGTAATCCTCGTCGAATCCGCCCCGGCCAATTGGCCGGGGCGGCTTTGTCATTCGCGGCGGAAGCCGGGCACCAGGCACAGGCCGCCCGCCACGCACAACAAGCCCACGCCGTTCACCACCAACAGGTGCGCCGGCGTCGCCACGGCCGTCAGCAGCCCGTAGGCGCCGAACGACATGGGCACCAGCCCCAGCGAAACGCTGGTCATGATCCCGAAGAAGCGGCCCAGCTCCGGCGCCGGCACGCGCTCCTGGAACCAGGCCAGGATCACCACGTTTATGCTGCCCAAGAGCAGCCCCGTGCCCAGCAGCGCGGCCAGGTGCACCGGATACAGCGGCCACAGGCCCATCGCCAGCACCATGAGCCCCATGCCCGCGAAGCCGCCGGCCACGACGGGGAAGCGCCGGCGCACCTGCCCCACGCGGCCCCAGGCGACGGCGGCCACGACCGTGCCCACGCCCAGGCAAGCCTCCAGCCAGCCCAGCCCGCGCGCACCGACCAGGAACACGTCCTTGGCGAAGTAGGGCAGGAACAGCAGCACCGGCGTGGAGAAGACGTTGCCCGCGGCCAGCCCGGCCAGCGCCCCCGCCACCGTCGGGTGCGCCCGGAGCACGCGCAGGCCGCCCCCCATGGCCTGCAAGAAGGGTTCCGGCGTCTCGGGCGCCTCTACCGGCGGCACCGCCAACACCCCAAGCAACAGGGCCGACGCGAGGAAGCTCAGGCCGTTGATGGCGAAGGCCCCCTCCGCGCCCCAGGCGGCCACCACCAGGCCGCCGATCGCCGGCCCCAGGATGCCCATGCCCTCGATGCTGGCCTCCATGCGGGCGGTTGCGGCCAGCACGCGCTCCGGGGGAACCAGGGCCGGCACCACGCTCATGGCGGCCGGGGTGAAGAAGGCCGTCAGGCAGGTGATCAGCGCGGACGCCACGAGCAGCAACGGCGGCGTGAGCAGGTGCTGCCAGGCCAGCCAGGCCACGCCCAGCACCAAGCCGGCGCGCAGCACGTCGCAGACCACCATCACGCGCTTGCGCGGCCAGCGGTCCGCCGCCGTGCCGGCCACCGGGCCAAGCAGCACGAACGGCAGCGTGGTGGCGATCAACATCGCGCCCGTCAGCGCCAGCGAGCCGGTGGTGGCCAGCGTCCACCACGTCAGCGCGATCTGGTGGGCGCGATCGCCCAGCGCGGAGAGCGTCTGGGCCGCCCAGAGCTTGCGGAAGGCCCCGTTCATCGGCCGCCGCGGCGATCCACCAGGCGCGTGATCTTGCCCGTGCGGCTGCCCTGGGCCAACGCGCCGGGCGGCAGCACCTCCACCACCAGCCCGACGGCCGCGAAGTCGGGCTCGAGCGCCAGCAGGGCGGCTCTTAGCTCGGCCCCCAGTGCGGCGACGTCGCCCAGCGCCTCCGTCTGGGCGCGCACCGTCACCTCCGGCCGGGCCACCGTGCCGGCCAGCTCCACCTGGGGCACGGGATGCAGACCGGCGATCGCCGCCGTCACCCGCGCCACGTCCGCCAGGTGGAAGTCGCAGCCTTCCAGCCGCACCTTGTCGTCCGAGCGCCCCAACAGCTCGAAGCGTGGGCTGGCCAGGCCACAGGGGCAGGCGCCCGGCACCCAGCGCGCGCGATCGCCCACGCGGTAACGCAGCAGCGGCATGAGCCGGCGGTTCAGGCTGGTGATGACTACCTCGCCCTCGTCGGCGGGTTGCCAGGTCTCGGGGTCCAGGATTTCCAGGTAGACGTGGTCCGCATGCAGGTGGTGTTGGTCGCCCACGCAGTGTGCGCACTGGAAGCCCATGGGGCCGGCGTCCACGCCGCCATACCCGATCGAGGACACCTTGTAGTTGCCGCGGGCCTGGGCCGGGAACGGCTCGCCGGCGTACAGCACGTGGCGGATGGGCAGATCGGTCTGGGCGAGGATGGCCTGCAAGTGGCTGGACAACCCGATCAGCGTGTCGATGCCGAACTCGCGCATGCAGGCGATCACGGCCTCGGCGGAGGCCACCTGGGTGAAGGAGAAGGCGTTGCAGCCGATCAGCTCCAGCGCGCGGTTGAGGCTCAGGTAGGAGCCGTACAGCTCGCCCGAGTAGAAGAGGTTGGCCACCTTCTGCCCCGGCCGCAAGCCCGCCGCGTGCGCGCCGCGCGCGGCGCGCAGCATATCCTCTTCGTAGTCCTCGAAGCTGTAAATCGACAGTTTGGGGGCGCCGGTGGAGCCGCCGCTGCGTAGCCAGTGGCCCCCCTGGGGCACCTCCGTCAGCAGCCCCTGGCCCTGGGGCGGCGTGTGGGCGATCAGCGTCGCCTTGTCCAGGATCGGCAGGGCCAGCCAGTCGTCGGCGTCGTGCCCGCGCAAGGCTTCGCGGTAGTAGGGCGAGCGCGGCAGCCAGGTGTCGACCAGCCGGCGGCGCTTGGCGCGGGCGATCGCCTCCACGCGGTCGGCGGCCATCCAGCCGCTGCCGTCGAACGCCTCGGCCGCGCCGGGCGCGTCGAGCGCCACCCAGCGCACCAGCTCGTCGAGCGCGAACACCCCGTCATGCGGTTCGCCCGGCGTGCCCCCGGAGGTCTCGCCGACCCGCGTCACCCGCAACGCCCCGGCCAGGGCCAGGCGCTCCGCCAGCTCGCCCACGCGCTCGGCGCCGACCGCCAGCGCCGCGGTCTGGAAGTAGTGGCGGTAGGGAGCCAGGTGCGGCAGGGCGTCTTCCAGGCGGGCGACCGGCTTGACGATGATGGTGCGGAACAAGGGCGACAACCGGAAGGCCGGGTCGGGGTCGACGATGATCGTCCACTCCGGGCCGGCCGGGCGGATCAGCCGGCCCAGGCCCATCAGCTGGTCGGCCAGGGCCAGCTCGCGTTCCTTCGTTATCTCGGCGCGCTCATGCAGGTCCAGCGTGCCCATCGGCAGCTCGTGCGCCAGGCGTTCGAGCGCGAGCGCCAACAGCTCGACGAAGGCGGCGGCGTCTCCTTCCACGTACTGCACCTGGGGGCTGGAGCAGGCGTTCTGGTCCCACAGGGCAATGTCGCGCGCGACGGCCGTGGCCGTTTCGGCCGTCAGGGCCTCGGCGCCGAGGAAGCCGGCCGACACCTTCGGGCCCCAGGGGATCAGGCGGGTGTGCGGGCCCAGCGCGCGGCGGTAGGTTTCCAGCACCTCATCGCCGCCCCAGACCACCACGGCGTCGGCCTCGCGGCAGAAGACCTCGTGCAGGGCCTCGCGTTCGCCCGACCAGCTCAAGATGGCGAACGAGCGGGCGATCACGCCTTCCGGGTCGTGGTCGGCGATGCTTTGCGCGAACAACAAGGGCAGCGACGGGGCGTTGCTCGCCACTTTCAGGATGTTCACGTTCTTCGCCAGCAACCCCTCCACCAGCGACAGCACGCCGGTGGTCGCGACGTTGCCGGAGGCCACGTGCAGCACCACGCCGCGCGGCAGCGCCCGCGTGAAGCCCTGGGTGCCCGGCCGCCGGTGCCAGACGTCGCCG
>JAQBPE010000002.1 GCA_028287685.1 Cyanobacteria bacterium RYN_339
AACAACGCCATCCGGGCGGTCACGCAGGACGGCCAGACCCGCACGGTGGCAGGTGGCAACTACGGCCACGCCGATGGGCAGGGCAACCGCGCCGCCTTCGTGAACCCGGTGGCGGTCGCCGTGGATGGCACGGGCCGGCTCGCGGTGGCCGACACCACGGAGCTGCGCCTGGTTTCCCCTGGCGGGCAGGTGACCACCCTGGCCGGCAAGGACGTTGCCTCGTTCGCGGACGGCGCCGGCGTGGACGCGCGCTTCAATACCATCTGCGGCGTCGCCTTCGCGCCTGACGGCGCCATCTGGCTGGCCGACGCCGGCAACACGCGCGTGCGGCGCGTCGCCCCCGATGGGTCCACCAGCACGATTGCTGGCGGAGCGGAGGCCGTCGCCACGGATGGCCCCGGCGCCACGGCGCGCTTCCAGCTGCCATACGGCATCGCCCTCGATCCGGCCGGCTGGGCGTACGTGTCCGACTACACCGGCCACCGCATCCGCCGCATCGACATGCGCGACCCGGCACACCCGGTCACCACGATCGCCGGGTCCGCCGCGGCCACCAGCCTGGATGGCCCGGGTGCCGCCGCTACCTTCGCGGGGCCGCTGGGGCTGGCGCTGGACGGCCAGGGCCGCCTGTTGGTGGCGGACGGCAGCGCCAAGCGCGTGCGCCGCATCGACCTGCACGATCCCGCCTTCCCCGTTACCACGGTGGCGGGCAGCGGTGCCTATGGCTTCCAGGACGGGCCGGGCGAGTCCGCGACTTTCGCGGGGCTCGAGTGGGTCACGGTCTTCGGGGACACCCTCTTCACGTCGGGCCGTTACGACAGCATGATCCGCAAGCTCGTCCCGCGCTAGAGCCCGATGGAGCCCAACGTAAGGGCCACCACCATCAATCCCAACGCCTGCAAGGTCAAGGCCCGCGCGGATCGTGTGGGCCACTGCCGGCGCGCCACCAGGTGCAGCACCAGGCCCGCAGCCGCGGCGGCGCCGGCCGCGATGGGATGCCGGAAAACCAAGGCGCCGGCCAGGCCCACGGCGGTGGTGACGCCGGAAACCATGAACACGCCCTGCGTCAGCCGGCCGGCCGTGTCTGCGACCGGCCTCGCGGTGGCCCAGACGGCGCCGGCCACGGCGGCCGCCAGGGCGGGCACCAACAACTCCTGCATCAAGTGCCTCCTATCGCCGCGGCCAACCCCGCGGGGGTGGGTTGCAGCGCCTCGGCCGCCACCGCGAAGCCGGCCGCCCGGATCACCTGGCTGGTGCGCGGCCCGATGCTCGCCAGCCGCACCCCGCCGAGCACCCGGGCATCCGGCAGCTGGGCCGCCAGGCTGGTGAAGGCCGAGCCGCTGGCGAACACGACCCAGTCGAAGTCCCCGCCGCCCAACCGCGCGCCCAGGGCGGCCCCGTCGAGCTCGGCGGGCAAGGTGCGGTAGGCCACGACCTCGCGCACCCGCCATCCGGCCGCAACCAATGCGGCAGGCAACTCCGGCGTCGCCAGGTCTCCGCGCGGCAAGACCGCCAGCCCGCCGCCGGCGGCCGCCAGCGCGCGGGCCAGCCCCAGGCCATCTTGTTGCGCTGCGACCAGATCCGGCGGCCGCACGGCCGCAGCCAGGGCTGCTGCGGTGGCCGGACCGACCGCGGCCAGGCGGGTGGTGGGCCAGGCGGCGACGGCACGCACGGCGTTGGCGCTGGTGAAGACCAACCAGGCGTTGGGGGGCAAGTTCGCCAGCGCCGCCGCCAGGTCCGCGGGGTCGCCCGGCACGATCCGGATCGTGGCCAACTCCTCCGTTTCGGCGCCCAAGGCCTGCAACGCCCTGGCCATGCCGTCCGCCTGGTCTGGCGCACGGGTAATCAAGATCCGGCGGTAATTGATCCCGGGAGAGGCCATGCCGTGGGTAAGATAACCTTGCGCACCAACCTTGGCAAGGACCCGATGGTTCCCACCCCCCTCCACGATCGCTATGAAATCTTGCGGCCGCTTGCGCGCGGCGGCATGGCGATGGTGCACCTGGCGCGGGAAGTGGATACGGGGCGCGAGCTGGCGCTGAAGCAGCTGGTGGTGCCGGAAGGCGCCAAGCTGGCGGAGTGGCGGCTGCGCTTCCAGCAGGAGTTCCACACCGCCACCCGGCTCAAGCACCCCAACATCGTTGCCACCTACGACTACGCGGACGCCCGCCAAGGCGGCCTGCCCTTCTTCACGATGGAGTTCTTGCCCGGCCCCGGCCTGGAAGAGACCTTCCCGATCGATCCGCAGCGCATGCTGGCGCTGCTGCCCGGCCTCTTGCAGGGGCTGGCCTATATGCACCACCAGGGCCTGGTGCACGGCGACCTCAAGCCGGAGAACATCCGCTTCGGTGCGGACGGCCAACTCTGCCTGATGGACCTCGGCCTGGTCACCCGCATCGGCCAGCCCTCCGCGGGCGTGCAGGGCACCTTGCCCTACCTGGCGCCGGAGCAAATCCGCCGCGCCGCCACCGACCGCCGTAGCGACCTCTACGCCCTGGGCGCCGTGCTCTTCCACGCCGTCGCCGGGCACCCGCCCTTCCAGGGCGACAACCGCGAGGTGCTGGTCGGCCATTTGGAACATGAGCCGCCCTCGCTCAAGGGCCGTATCCCGGACGAGCTGGAGGCCGTGATCGCGCGCCTGCTGGCCAAGGACCCCTTGCAACGCTTCCAGAGCGCCGACGACGTGCTGCGCTACCTCGCCGGCAGCGACGGCGGCGAGGTGGAAGACGACCAGACCCTGTTCCATCCGCCCTTGATCGGCCGCGTGAAGGAGCTGCGCGAGCTGGCCGCGGCGCTGAACCGCGCCAAGGGCGGCGCGTACGAGGAGGTCTGGCTGCAAGGCGACGCCGACGCCGGCCTGGCCGCCCTCCTGGAAGAGTTCTGCTGCCGTGCCCAGCTGCTCGGCGCGAGCGTGCTGCGCGGCACCTTCCGTCCGCGCCTGGCCCCCCTGGAAGGCTTGCGCGGCATCGCGCGCGGCCTGGCCGCCCTGGCACGGCCGCACGCCGCCGACCTCGCCCCCTTGATGCCGCTCTTGGCCCGCGTGGCCCCGGAGCTGGGGCAGGCCGCCCCGGCGGACGCCGCGGATCCGCAGCAGGAGCGGTTGCGCATCTTCGACGCGATGACACAGGCGCTGCGCCTCGCAAGCCACTCCGGCCCGCTGACGCTGGCCTTCGCGGAAGGCCACCTGGCCGACCCCGCCTGGCGCGAGTGGCTGGACTACGTCCGCCGCAACGCCCCGGAGCTGCCCGTGCTGGTCATCAGCACCTACGTGGGCGACGCGGAGGTAGACTTCGACCCCTGCCGCACCACGCTGGACATCACGCCGATGGAGGCCGCCCAGACGCGCGAGATGTGCTGCGCGATCCTGGGCCAGGCCGACCTCGACGCGGCCTTCGTGGGCCGCATGCATGCCCTGAGCGGCGGCTGGCCCGCGCGCGTGGCCTCCACCCTGCGCCGGCTGGCCGACGGCGGCTGGCTGCGTCGCGCCCATGGCGTCTGGGGCCTGCCCGAAGGCCCGCTGGAGTCGCTGCTGGCCGCGCCGACGGCCGTGGGTGCGCCGGCCGCGGGGCCGGGCCTCGCCGCCGTGCTGCGCGAGGTGCTGGTGGTGCTGGGCCGCGAGGCCGGCCTGCTGCAGCTGTGGGAAATCGCGCGCGGGGTGATCGGCACCGGCGCCACCGACGAGAACGCGGAGCTCTTCGAGGCCCTGCGGGACCTGGAAGAGAAGCGCCAGGTCGAAGGCGCGGACGGCCAATACCGCCTGTCTCCGGAGCTGGACCGCGCGAGGCTGTTGACGGAGCTGGATGCCGAGCGCCGCCGCCAGGTGCACGGCGCCGTCGCCACCGTCCTGGAGGCCCAGCTGGCCCAAGGCCCGGAAGACCTGGGCTTGCTCACGGAAGTCGCCACCCACGCCCTGCAGGCGCTCGATGCTGTCCGCGGCCCACGCTACGCCCTCGCGGCGGCCCAACAGCAGGCGCGCCTGTTCGCGCTGGAGGCGGCCGAAGCGCTGCTGGCGGAGTCGCTGGCGCTGCTCGGCGATACGGACAAGGGCCTGGTGCTGGCCCACCTACGGTTGCGGGCCGACGTGGCGCGCCTGGCGGGCGATCGCCGGCTGGCGGAGGCCACCTACCCCACCGCGCTGGCGTTGGCAGCAGAGCTGGGGCTGCCGGAGGAGCAGGCCGCCCTCGCCAACGGCTATGGCCGCTTCAAGCTTGCCACGGGCGACCCGGCCGAGGCGGAACGGCGCTTCACCGATGCGCTGCGCCTGCTCGATGGCCAGGGCACCCACCCGGAAGCCGCGCTGGCCCTGACCATGCTGGGCCGCTTCGCGCTCGGCCAGGGCGACCTGGGCGCAGCCAGCCAGCGCGTGGAGCGCGCGCTCGCCATGGCGCGCCAGGGCGGCTACCGTTCGCTAGTGCGCGAGAACATGGCCCAGCTGGGCTACCTCTACGTGGCCGGCTCCGAGGACCGCGCGACCGAAGGCCTGGCGCTGCTCTTCGAGGCCATCCAGCTGATCGAGAAGGACGAGGCCAAGCTGGAGCTGAACGCCTGCTACGCGCTGTTGGGCAACGCCCAATTGCTGCTGGGGCGCTTCGTGGAGGCCCGCATGGCCTTCCAACGTAATTGCGATCTGTGCGCGGAGGTCGGCGCGGCCCCGCACGACGAGGCCACGGCCTTCATGCGCCGTGCCCAGGTGGCCCTGGAAGTTGGCGATTACCGCGGCGCCCGCAAGGCCGCGGCACCGGCCGGCGCCCTGGCCCGCATGGTGGGCGACAAGGTGCTGCTGGCCCAGGTCCGCCTGATCGAGGGCATGGCCGCCCTCTTCCAAGGCGACTTCACGATCTACCAGGACGCGCTGGCCCTGGTGGAGGACACGATCGAGGCCACCAAGTCCCAGGCCCTGCAGGCGATGGCGCTGACGTGCCGCGCGGAGGCGGAGTCTTACCTCGGCCAGACCAGCGCCGCGCTCTCGACCGCCGGCGCCGCGCTGCAGCTGATGACCGCCGGCATGGCGCACGAGTACCAAGAGCGCGCCCAGCTGGTGAAGGCCGAGGCGCTCGTCCGCATGGGCCTCTCGAAGCCCGCCGTGCAGATCTTGGACGAGGTGGGCCGGCCGCGCAACGACGCCACCCACGCCCGCGTGCTGTTGCTGCGCGCGACCAACGAACGCGCCACGGGCAAGCTATTGATGGCCCTGCACCTGGGCGAGAAGGCCCTGGACCTGGCCCGCCGCGCAGGCGTGGTGCCGCTCGCGGCCACGTGCTGCATGTTGCTGGCGCGCGTCAGCACCAACCCCGACGAGGCCCTGGCCTGGGCGCGCAAGGCGCTGCTGGACGCGGAGGTCTGCGGCCAGCCCGCCATGGAGGCCGAGGCGCTCTTCCAGGCCTCGCGGACGGCCGCCTCGCCCGCCCAGGCGGAGTGGTTCATGACCTCCGCCGGCGACGCCTGGCGCCGCGCCACCGCGGGCCTGACCCCCGCCAGCGCGGAAGCCTTCGGCCGCACCGACGAGCGCAAGGATTTGCGCGACGCCGTGGCCGCGCGCGCCGCTGCCGGCTACCGCCTGACGCGCGAAGACCACGAGGCGATCCTCGCAATCCTGTCGCAGCCGCCCGCCCCGGCCGACATCTTCCGGGCGATCGCCGACCTCTGCCGCTCCGAAGCCCGCGCGGAGCGGGTGGCCTTGTTCTGGGAAGACCTCGACGGCACGCCCACCGTGGTCGCCGCCGAGGGCACCCCGTATGCCAACGCCTCCTCGCCAGCCCAGGAGCTCGAGCTGGCGCGCGAAGCCACGATGGGCGTGGTGCTGCTGCCGCTGGACGCGGGCCCCAGCCTGCTCGCGGATCCGCTTCCTTGGGGCGCCCTGCTGGTGGCAGGCGTCTCGCCGGACCGCGCGGAGCGGTTGGAGAAGCTGCTGGCGTTGCTGGGTGGCGCCCTGTGGGCGGCGCGTGCCCTCTGGCTGCACGAGCGCACCGCGCAACGCCCTACCAATGCGCTTTAACCCCGTTGCGATCAAGAACCGTTAATCGTCCCTTACTCCTCTGATAACGGTCCATTAAGAACCTGCAAGCCCCCTCGCGCCGATGACTCCCTTGTCAAAAGAGAGTGTCGAGGGAGAAAACCAAATGCAGAAGTTCATGAGCGTCGCGCTGTTGGCCGCCGTCATCACCACCGGTTGCGGGACGTCCGTGGGCACCTCCGCCGCCCTGCGCGTCGCCGCCAAGCCGGCCGCCAAGGCCGTCACCCCGCTGGCCGGCCACGCCGCCGCGGCCACCGTCTCCAACCCGGACGCGATGGAAGCGCGCAACATCCGCGCCGCCGAGAAGTCCATCACGATCGAGACCGCCACCGGCGCCCAGCGCGCGCTCGCCGCGGCCGGCGGCGTGTTCGGCAGCCCGGACGGCAGCGCCTCCGTCAGCATCCCGCCCGACGCCCTGGACCGCGACGCCGTCATCCGCGTCCTGCCGGTCGACACCACCGCCAAGGCCGTGACCAACGCCTTCGTGCCCGGCATCGCCTTCCGCCTGGACCTGGGCGGCGCGCGCATCCTGCCCGGCAAGTCGGTGCTGGTGACGAGCCCGGTCGACGACCGCTTCGTGGCCGCCATGAAGCTGCGCGACCCCGCCTTCACGCCCGACGCCTACGGCCTGCGCAAGGACGCGGCCGGCGCCTGGCAGATGACCATGCCCGTGCACGGCCCGGCCCTGATGCCCGTGGCGGCGCCCATCATGCCGACCGGCTGGGCCCTGCAAGAGTATGGCTCGCTGCCCGCGCCCGGTTCGCGCGCGCTGATGTCGGTCGACGACTCGCCGCGCTCCTCCGTGCAAGACTGCACCACCTTCGTGAACACGCTGGGCTTCGCCATCCCGTCCGACGGCAGCGAGATCCGCGCCAAGGAAGCTGACGGCTTGTTCGTGTGCGACGTGGTCCACAAGACGGATTGGTTCAGCAACGTGGCCGACGACGTCAACGCCCCGCGCCCCACCTGCCAGGCCGGCGACACGCCGACGTCCCCCGGCACGCCGACCGTGGGCGGCGAGCCGATGGAGGTCAAGGCCGTCGTCTCGTTGGTGGGCAAGGACGTGCTGCACGCCAAGCCCGGCGCCGGCGCGATGGTGCGCTTCACCTTGCTGAACCTGGCCGGCAACGGCCCGACCGAGGTCGTGGCGAATGCCAGCGGCGACGTATCGACCTTCTCGCTGGCCGGCCAGCAGATCACGGCGGAGGCCTACACCAAGGAGGGCCTGCACTCCAAGCCCGTCACCTTCAAGGCCGTCCCCGGCATGGGCAAGGTGCAGCTGGTGATCAAGCTCTTCGAAGGCGATGACGTGAAGTAGTCAGGCCGACGCGACGTCCGCTTCGGCCCGAATGCTAGCCAGGATGGCGTCCCCGCCCTGGCGCAACAGCTCCGCGGCTACGCGGCGGCCGATTTCGACCGCTTCCGCCACGGGGCCTTCGGCCGAAGCGCGCAGCACGCGCTCGCCGTCCAGCGAGGCCACCACGCCTTCGAGGTGCAAGACGTCGCCGTCCACGCGGCCCTGGGCACCGATCGGCACCTGGCAACCACCTTCCAGCTTGCTCAACAGGGCGCGCTCGGCCGTGATGCAGGCGCGCGTGGCCGCGTCTTCCAGCGGCACCAGCCAGGCCATCAGCTCCGCGTCGTCGTCGCGCGTCTCGATGGCCAGGGCGCCCTGCCCGACGGCCGGCAGGCAGATATGGAAGGGGATGCGCTCGGCGATGCGATCGCCCAGCCCCAGCCGGTCCAGGCCCGCGCAGGCCAGGATCAAGGCGTCGTACTCGCCGCGATCCAGCTTGTCCAGACGGGTCTGGAGGTTGCCGCGCACGTCCTTGAATTGCCAGCCCGGGTAGTGGGCCTTGAGCTGGGCCTTGCGGCGCAGGCTGCTGGTGCCCACCACGGCGTTAGCCGGCAGGTCTGCCATCGAGGCGTACTGGGGGCTGACCAGGCAGTCGCGGGCGTCCACCCGGGCCATGACGCAGGCGATCGCCAACTTCTCCGGCTGGGCCGTGGGCAAGTCTTTCAGAGAGTGGACCGCCAGGTCGATCCGGCCGGCCAGCAGGGCCTCCTCGATCTCCTTCACGAACAGCCCGCGGTCGCCGATGCGCGACAGCGGCACGTCCAGGATCTTGTCGCCCTGGGTCTTGATGATCTCGCGGCCCAACACCAGCCCGGGCACGGCCGCGACCAGGGCCGCGCTGACGTGATCGGCCTGCCAAAGCGCCAGCTGGCTGCCGCGGGTGCCGACAGTGACGGTCCTATTCACGCAGGGCCTCGCCCGCTTGGAGGGCCTTTTCGCGCTGGGGCAGCCGCTTCCTCAGATAACGTTGGGTGGCGTCCTCGACCTCCAGGTCGAACAGGCGCGCCAGGGCGGCGGCGTGGCCAACCTGCTCGTCGTGATCCAAGGTCTTGAGGCGCACGATCGGCGGGTGCATCAGGCGCGCCACCAGCAACTGCTTGAAGCGTTCCAGCGCCGCGCGCGGATCGCGCTCCAGCAGGCCGGCGTGACGATCCAGGAAGTCTTCCAACTCGTCGCTGGCCATCTCTTCCAGGTTGCCGGTGAAGGCCTGGATCGTGGGCACGGTCTGGAACGAGGCCAGGCGGCTCATGAAGTCGGCCAGGTTCTTGTCGATCATGACCTCCGCGTCGATGATCTGGCTCTCGCGCTCCTGGCGGTTGCTGCGGGCCACGGCCTCCAGGCCGTCGAGGTCGATGACGTGGACGCCTGGCATCTCCGCGAGCCGCGGGTCGATGTTGCGGGGCACCGCGATGTCGATCAGCAGGCGCTGGCGCTTGCCCGGCACCCGCGGGTAGTTGTCGGGGCCAATCAGGTAATGCGGCGCGGAGGTGCAACAGATGATCACGTCCGCCACGGCGTGCAGCATGCGCCCCGCCTCCAACGAGATGGCCTCGCCGCCCAGCCGGCTGGCGGCCTCCTGCGCGCGCTCCAGCGTGCGGTTGACGATGTAGACGTGGCGCGCGCCGCGCTGGAAGAGCGCCTTGATCGTGTGCGAGCTCATCTTGCCCGCGCCGTAAATCAGCACGATGCGGTCGCGCAGGTCGCCCAGCTGCTTGCAGGCCACTTCCACGGCGGCCGAGCTGACGGAGACGGAGCCACGCCCGATGTTGGTCTCCGTGCGGACCTGCTTGCCGGCCTTGATTGCTTGCTGGAACAGCATCTCGAGGTATTGGCCGGCGGCATCGCACTGCTGCGAGATGGACAGGGCGGCCTTCACCTGGGCCAAGATCTGGCCCTCGCCCACGATCAGCGAATCGAGGCCGGCCGTGACGCGGTGCAGGTGGCGCAGGGCATCTTCTTGCGAGTAGTAGTAGGCGTAGGTACCCAGGAAGTCGTTCGGGACGTGCTTTTCGGCCTGCCAGAAGCGGCCCAGCGTCTCGCGCGCGCTCTCCACGTCTTCGGCGACGGCATAGAGCTCGGTGCGGTTGCACGTCGACAGGATCGCGGCCTCGAGGATGCCAGGCTGCGCCAGCAGGCGCCCCAGCGCGGGGATGACCTGCCGTTCGGAGAAGCTCAATTTCTCTCGTACGTCGACGCTCGCCGCTTGGTGGCTCGTGCCGAGAACAACAACGTGCATGGAAACCCTTTTGGAGCGGCCCCGGACGCGATCGAAGGAGGGATGCGGGCCTTTCGACGGGCCATTGTACCAAACCGGCGAGAAGAGGGACAACCGTAGAAAGTCCCGAACTCCTTAGGCGTCCTAAAGGTGCCGCTTGTCCTTGAGTTGCCGGTTGGTGCGATCGACCTTTTCTTCCATCCGCGCCAATTGCTCCAGGATGATGGCGTTGGTACGCTTCACGTCGCCGATTTCGACCAGCATGGCTTGTAACAACCCCTTCACGTCCACGGGGCCGACCATGCCGCGCAGGGCCGCGGGCAGTGCGGCTTCGGCGGCGTCCTGGTACCAGGGGGTGGCGGCGACTTCGTGGCGCACCACGACCAGATCGCCGTCGCGATCCTCGTTCGGGTTGTCCGGGATCTGCTGCGAGACCTGGGAGATCAGCGAAGCAAGGTCGTGGTCTTCGTCCAGCGCGTAGGACACGAACATGGGCTTGGCCTTGCGGTCGACGGGCTCGTTGATGAGGGCCAGCTCGGCGAGGTTGTCCATGGAGGCCGCGGCCTCCTCGGCTGCCTGCTCCTGGGCCTTCGCGTGGCGACGACGCGCCGCGGCGTCTTCCGCCTGCTTCATCGCTTGCCGCATCGCCTCGAGGGCGGGGTTGTCGTCGGTCATCGCCTGCGCGTCCTCTTCGTCGGGCCTGGCCTACATTGTACCCGCGCCGTTGTATGATGGACGCATGGGAGAGGATGACGTCCGGATGCTGGTCCTGGCGGGGGTGGCGCGCCAGGCCAAAGGCAGCCAACCTACCGCCAAGTGGCTGCGCATGTGGGGCGACGCGATCGCGCCGCTCTCGCCCGAAGAGGTGCGCGCCTGGTGCCGGCTCCAATGGGAGCGGGCCACCAGCCAACCGGTGGAGGAGAGCACGCTGCTGGCTTCCTTCTGGGGCATGGCTGCCGTGGCCGCCCCCGGTACGGCCAGCATGCTGGGCGACTGGGCCGGGCGCCTGATCAAGGGCGGCCAACACAAGCTGGCCCACGCCGCCATCCACGCCCTCGGCATGATCGCCGCGGGCGACCCGAGCGAACCGGGGGCGGAGCCCGATGGCGCCAACGATCCGACCGTCACGGAGGACATCGCGCCAGGCCCTGCGCTGACGGACGAGGCGATCGGCCAGCTCCAACGGCTGAAGGCCCGCATCCGCCACCGCCAGACCGCCCGGCGCCTCGACCAGGCCCTGGCGGCCGTCGCCACGGCCCGCGGCCTCGGCCCGGAGGAGCTCCAAGACCTGGTGGTGGAGGACGCGGACCTCGCCGTGGACGGCAGCCGCTCGTGGCCCGCCGGCAAGTTCGACCTCTACCTGTTCCTGACGGACGACGGCGACGTGGAATTGGCCGTCTTCGAGCGCGCCAGCGGCAAGGCCATGGGCGGCCCGCCCAAGAGCGTGCGCAACGACCACTTCGGCGCCTACAACGAGGCCAAGGCCGTCCAGAAGATCCTGGCGGAGACCCTGGCCACCCAGAAGCACCGCCTGGAGCTGGCCATGGAGAGCCAGCGCAGCTGGACCTGGACCGCCTGGCGCCAGGTCTTCGGCCGCCACCCGCTGATGCGCCACCTGGCCCAGCGCCTGGTCTGGGCCGTCTACCTGGAGGGCAAGCTCATCGACACCGCCGCCTTCACGGGCGAGGAGTTGGTCGACCGCACGGGCGACCACGTGCAAGTGCCCGCCAAGGGGGAGCTGCGCCTGCTCCACCCGGTGCTGGTCAGCGCGGACGCCTTGCGCGGCTGGCAGGGCTACGTGGTGGGCAAGCGCCTGATCCAGCCCTTCAAGCAGACCTTCCGCGAGGTCTACCGCGTGGCCGCTGAGGAGCAAGAGCGCAAGCGCAGCCTGCGTTTCGAGGGCATGGTGGTGCGCCACCGCCAGATGTACGCGCTGCTGCGCGGCCGCGCCTGGAGCGGGATGGGCGGCATCGGCCCGATGGGCTACATGGGCCTCAAGGAGTTGGCGTCGCAGCCGCTGACAGCCGCCTTCGGCTTCAAGCAGTTCCGCCACTACCAGGACCGTCAGCGCCGCCAGGTGACGCTGGGCGGCGTCGAATTCTTGCCCACGCCGCTGCCCGAAGTCCCGGGCGGCGCGGATCCCCGTGTCCTGTTGGGGGCTGTAAGCCCCGTCTCCTATTCGGAAGTCATGCGCGACCTCGCCCTGGTGGTCGGCGTGGCCGGCCTCGGCGCCGAGGACGACCTGCGAGAGGGTGAGAGCCGGGTGCCGGAGGCGCTGCTGGCCGGCCAGGTCGAGATGCGCTCCAACCTGATCCGGGAGCTCCTGCCCTTGCTGGGGCTGGGCGAACACGTGCAACTGGAAGGCCGCCACGCGCTGGTCACGTTCGCGGGCCATACGTTCAGGCTGCATCTGAGCAACGGCGAGGTCACGCTGGACGGCGAAGACCGCACGCTCGACCTGGACGGCATCGAGCGTGGCGACGTGCCGCTGTACATGCCCTTCGAGGGCGGTGACGCGGCCACCAGCGCGATCCTGGGCACGTTGATGTGGCTGGCCAAGTTCGGCCAAGGCCGCGGGCTAAGGTAGCTCCGACCAGCTGCCCAGCTTCTCCCGCGCCCGCTTCACCCGGGCGTCTTCCGACGTGCGCAGCTTGCCGTCCACGTCGAGGAAGAGCTTGTAGTGCTGCGCGGCCCGGCCCTGGTCGCCCAGGCGATCGTAGGTGGTCGCCAGCAGCCAGCGCGCCTCCTGGTCATCGCCGCGCACGGCCAGCACGCCGTTGAGGTCGAGCAGCGCCGTGTCGACCTTGCCCTTCGACAGCGCCTGGCGCGCATGTTGGAGCTTGGCCTCCAGGGGTGGCTCGAGCGCCCGTTCGGAGCGGGCGATCAGCTCGTCGGCGGGCTCGCGCACGCTCTTGGCGTATTCCTGGCGCGGGATCACCACCAGCAGGCACAAGGCGGCGGTCACGGCGCCCACGGCCAGGCCTGCCAACCAGTCGGGCTGGGAGAAGACCTTGCGCCAGATCGTGTCGTTCTTGCGGATCGGCTCCGGGCTATCGCCCTCCACGAGCACGCCACGGTGCACCCAGGACGGCCCGGGCAGGGGCTCCACGGCCTCCAATTGGGGTTCCAGCCCCCACCATGCCAGCCCCGCGCCCTTCAGCGCCGCGGCCACCTCGCGCTCGGCGGCAACCAGCTCGTCTTCACCCACCCCCAGCCGGCGGGCCACCTCCAGGCGGCTCTCGACGCGGCAGGCCAGCCGGTACAGATCCTGCGCCCGCGGCGAGGCGGCTTCGAGCGCCGGCGGCAAGGTCAGCCGGCCGCGTTCCGCTTCCACGTAATCGGCCTGGATCGCGGCCAACGTGGCAAGGACGAAGGCCTGGAGCGACGAGGTGCCGTCGTACTCCGCCAGCCGCGGCCGCAGCCGGAGGCAGGCATGTTGGTATAGCTTGATGCCTTCGCGGCACCCATCCGGCGCCTCGGCGGGCTCCGGCTTGCTGGCCCGGATCGTGCGCAGGATGCAGTCGTAATCCCCGCGCGGGATCCGACAGCCCGCTTCGCACCAGCCCATCGAGGCGCCGAGGATCAGATCCCCGAAGCGCCCCAGGAACTCGTTCCAGGCCGCATCGTCCCCGCCGGCGGCGGAACGGGCAAGCTCGAGGTCGGTTGGATCGGGCATGGGAGTGGATTATAGCGCATGCACCGCTTGCGGCGTTTTGTGGGGATCTGGTAGACTGCCTCCAACCTGGAGGGTGTCCGGGTGGTTAGGAAGCGCACTCGAAATGCGTCGCCCCGCAAGGGGTTGAGAGTTCGAATCTCTTGCCCTCCGCTTGCAAGCCCGCGCCTCGATTTGTAGTCGAAGCGCGGGCTTCTTGTATCAAAGTGCCGTGCCGAGCGACGACCTCCCCATCAACTTGAAATCACCGTTTGTGATTTCACGTTTTTCCACTCAATCTCGTCCAACTGGAAATGCAAGTACTGGGATACCGCCCACGGGAAACCCACCACCCGAAGGTGGTGGGCTTCCCGCCTGACTACGTGGCTACGCAGGTAAGCTTGAATCTTAGAACTTGGAACCGACGCCCACGGTGCCGCCGAGGGTGTTGATCACGCCCTGGACGTTGGTCTGGTCGCCAACGCGCAGGCTGCTGGGGTCCTGCCAGCTGTTGACGCCCAGGCTCAGGCAG
>JAQBPE010000005.1 GCA_028287685.1 Cyanobacteria bacterium RYN_339
GGCAGCCACCACCACGGCCTCCACGACGACCACCACCACGACCGAGGAAGCGGCCGCGGCGGAGTAAAACGTTCCTTCATCGTCGGCCCCGCCTCCGGGCGGGGCCTTCGTCTTGGAGCTCCCGCCGCCTCGCGAGGCGCATTTTCATATAAGATGTTCCCATGAGGATCTTGTTGAGCCTGGCCGTGCTGCTGCTCGCCGGTTGCGGGCCGGGCGGGTTGTTTTCCAACAACGAGGGGGGGCTGGTCGGAGCGATCGGCCCCGGTAGCGGTGGGCCCGCGAGCCCGGCGGCGCGTCAGCACCAGGCCATCCAGGCCTCGAACGGCGCGCTGGCGGAGATCTACCGCTTCGACGTCCAGCTCAAGGCGGCCTCCGACGCGGCGCGCAAGCAGCTGGTCCTCCAGCAGGAGAAGGTCGCCCAAGATGCCCTGCAAGCCGTCTTCGCCCTGGTGTACGACGCCACGCGCACCAGCCCGCCGGACTTCCTGCTGATCTTCCAGGTGGCCAAGGACGCTCTGGATTCGGGCCGCCTCAAGCCTTCGCCCGAAGAGCGCATCGCGTATTACCGCAGCGCGCTGTCGAAGATCGGCGCTATGAACGGTTGATCTCCGCTCGCCGCTTGCAACCAATCGCGCCGCGCCTGTAGAATGATGTCTCAAACATTTGTTCGTGATAGGAGCGGCGAGAAGCGCATGGCGAAGGCACACGGCGGCAAGCACACGTTCGATCGGGACCACCTTTACGTGAAGGGCGCTCGCGAGCACAACCTCAAGAACGTGGACCTCAAGATCCCGCGCGAGCAGCTCGTCGTCTTCACCGGCGTCAGCGGCTCCGGCAAGAGCAGCCTGGCCTTCGACACGATCTTCGCGGAAGGCCAACGGCGCTACGTGGAAAGCCTCTCGGCTTACGCACGCCAGTTCCTTGGCCAGCTCGACAAGCCGGACGTGGACTACATCGAGGGCCTTAGCCCGGCCATCTCGATCGACCAGAAGTCGACCAGCCACAACCCGCGTTCCACCGTGGGCACCGTGACGGAGATCTACGACTACCTGCGCCTGCTGTACGCGCGCGTGGGCACGCCGCATTGCCACAAGTGCATGCAGCCGATCAACCCCCAGACCGTGGAGCAGATCGTCGACCAGATCCTCGCGTATCCGGAAGGCACGCGCTTCCAGGTGCTGGCCCCCCTGGTCCGCGGCAAGAAGGGCACCCACGAGAAGGTCTTCGAGCAGGCCCGCAAGGACGGCTTCGTGCGCGTGCGGGTCAACGGCGACGTCGCCGACCTGGACTCGGAGTTCAAGCTCGACAAGAACAAGAAGCATGAGATCGCGATCGTGATCGACCGCCTGGCCGTGAAGCCCGACCAGTCCACGCGCATCGCGGATTCCGTTGCCACGGCCCTGCGCCAGGCGGAGGGGCTCGTGGTGGTGCAGCTGATGGGCACGCGCGAGGATCCCACCCCGGGCGGCGACCTGGTCTTCAGCGAACACTTCGCCTGTGTCGACTGCGGCACCAGCCTGGAGGAGGTCGCCCCGCGGCTGTTCTCGTTCAACAGCCCGTTCGGCGCCTGTGCGACCTGCCATGGGCTCGGCGCCAAGCAAGAGTTCGACCCGGCGCTGATGATCCCCAACCCCAAGAAGACCTTGCGGCAGGGTGCGCTGGTGCCCTGGGGCAAGACCAACAACCCGTACTACATCGAGCTGCTGGACGCCGTGGGCAAGCAGCTGAAGTTCGACCTGGACACGCCCTGGGAAGACCTGTTGCCAGAGCAGCAGCACGCCTTGCTGCATGGCGCGGGAGACCGCAAGTTCCGCATCAACCAGCCCAGCTGGTACCAGGAGAACAAGTTCGGCTACGACACCCGCTACGAGGGCCTGATTCCCAACTTGCAGCGGCGCTTCACGGAGACCACCAGCGACAAGTTCAAGCAGGAGCTGGAGGCGTACATGTCCGCCATCCCGTGCGAGGCCTGCCTGGGCAAGCGCCTGAAGCCGGAGGCCCTGGCCGTACTGGTGGCCGGCCGTTCGATCGCGGACATCACCGCGCTGAGCATCCGCGAGGCCGAGCCGTTCTTCGCCGCGCTGACGCTCACGCCGCGCCAGCACCTGATCGCCAACCAAATCCTCAAGGAGATCAACGCCCGCCTGGGCTTCCTGAACAACGTGGGGCTCGACTACTTGAGCATGGACCGTTCGGCCAACACGCTTTCCGGCGGCGAGGCCCAGCGCATCCGCCTGGCTACCCAGATCGGCAGCGGCCTGCAGGGGGTGCTCTACATCCTGGACGAGCCCTCGATCGGCCTGCACCAGCGCGACAACGAGCGGTTGCTGGTCACGCTGCGGCGGTTGCGCGACCTGGGCAACACCTTGATCGTGGTCGAACATGACGAGGACACCATGCGCGCCGCCGACTACGTGGTGGACATTGGCCCGCGCGCGGGCGTGCACGGCGGCCGGATCGTGGCCCAGGGCACGATCGAGGACATCATGGCGTGCAAGGAGTCGCTGACCGGGGCCTACCTCTCCGGCGCACGCTCCATCCCCATACCGGCCGTGCACCGCAAGGGCAACGGCAAGCGCATCGCCATCCGCGGTGCCGGCGAGAACAACCTGACGGGCATCGACGTGGACATCCCGTTGGGCAAGTTCGTCTGCGTGACGGGCGTCAGCGGCTCCGGCAAGTCGACGCTGGTGAACGACGTGCTGCACCGCTACCTCCAACACCACTTCAACGGCAACATCGCGCCGCCGGCCAAGCTCAAGGAGGTCACGGGCCTCGAAGCCGTCGACAAGGTGATCGTGATCGATCAGGCCCCGATCGGCCGGACGCCGCGCTCGAACCCGGCGACCTACACCGGCCTGTTCGACCACCTGCGCGAGATCTTCTCCATGACCACGGAGGCCAAGACCCGCGGCTACCAACCCGGGCGCTTCTCCTTCAACGTGAAGGGCGGACGCTGTGAAGCCTGCAAGGGCGAAGGCATGAACGTGATCGAGATGCACTTCCTGCCGGACGTCTACGTCCCGTGCGAGGTGTGCAAGGGCAAGCGCTACAACCGCGAGACCCTCGAGGTGAAGTTCAAGGGGAAGAACATCGCGGAGATTCTCGACATGACCATCGAGGAGGCGTGCACCTTCTTCGAGTCCGTGCCCAAGGCCTACAACAAGCTCAAGACGATCTTCGACGTGGGCCTGGACTACATCAAGCTGGGCCAGCCCGCGACGACCCTGTCAGGCGGCGAGGCCCAGCGCGTGAAGCTGGCGGAGCAGTTGGCGCGCCGTTCCACCGGCAAGACGCTCTACATCCTGGACGAGCCGTCCACGGGCCTGAGCTTCTACGACGTGGACCACCTGCTGGCGGTGCTGAACCGCCTGGTGGACGGCGGCAACACGGTGTTGGTGATCGAGCACAACCTCGACATCATCAAGCAGGCCGACCACGTGATCGACCTGGGCCCCGAGGGGGGCGATCGCGGAGGCCGGGTGGTGGGGTCCGGTACGCCGGAGGAGGTGGCGCGGGTGGCCGGCAGCTACACCGGCCAGTTCCTGCGCCCGATCCTCGACCGGGCGCCCGCCGAGGTTGCCAGCTAGAGTGCCAGTCAACTAGTCTGGCCAGTGGCATGCGCAGGCCTGCGCGTCAGGGGCTAGGAACGAGGAGGGAGCGTGCCCTACGGCACGTGACCGACGCGTGACGACGACCCTGGCGTGCAGGACAAGCAGGACGCGGCCAGACTAGTTGATTGGTGCTCTAGAGCTTCGCCAGCAACGCCTTCACGGCGTCGCGGTGGGCGGCCGGCACCTGGTCCAGCTCCTTCTGGAGCACGTTGGCCAGGTGCTGGCGCGCGGCGGAGAGCTTCTTGGCGGGCTTGGCCTTCTCCATGACGTCCTCGGCGCTGTTGCACGGCGTGGCCGAGCCCAGCAGGCGGGCCAGCACGCCCAGCAGCAGCTGCTTGCGGTCCTTGGAGTAGTCCCAGCTCAACCCCTGGTACTCCGTGGTGAAGGCCTCGAGGGCCTTGTCGCTGCCCGTGTTGGCGACGGCGTCCATCAGCAGCTTCTTGCGGTCGGCGCTGTAGTCCCAGCTCAGGCCCTGGTACTCCGTCAGGAAGGTCTGGCAGATCTGGTCCTGCATGGTGGTGGACATGCCCTGGCTGCAGGGTTGCGACGCCACCTGGCTGAGGCGCGAGATGGCTGCCATCAGCAGGGTCTTGCGGTCCTTGGAGTAGTCCCAGCTCAACCCCTGGTACTCCGTCGTCAGCGGCGTGACGGCCAGCCCGCCGCCCGTGGCCGCGATCATGTCCAGCAAGGCCTGCTTCTTGTCCTTGGAGTAGTCCCAGCTCAACCCCTGGTACTCGGCGATGAACTGGGCGCAGGCCTTGTCGCGGCCCTTGGCGGTGGCCTGGGCGGCAACGAGCGCGCCGGCGGCGGGCGTCGCGGAAGGCGCGACATGGGCGCAACCAGCGAGAAGGGCCACGGCGAGGCCGACGGTGAGCAAGCGGGTGGGGTTGTGCATGGGGTGGCGCTCCTCCAATGGTTAACTTTATGCATGGGTTATAGCCAGATTAAAATTTGGACTTGCTAACGTGGTTACGGCAATTTAACGCAAGGTCAAGGCCTCGTTCAGCGATATTTAAGTTAGTGAGTTTTGGGAGGTAATCGCCATGAAGTTGGCTGGTTGGATGCTGCTTGCCGGGCTGATGCTGGCGGGTTGTGGCAAGGCCCCGGTGGTCGCACCGGTGGCGGTCCTGCGCGGGTCGGATCCCGCCCTGGTGGCGAAGGCCGCCACGGGCCAGGGCAACCCGGTGCTGTTGGTGCACGGCATCCATGGCAGCTCCCAGAACTTCGCCGTGATGGAGCCGTGGTTGCGCCAGAACGGCTTCGATCCGGTCGCGCTCGACTTCGTGGACGTGGCCTGGCGGGACTGGACGCTGGACGATCTGGCCGACCAGGTGGCCCTGCACGTGATGGCGCTGCGCGCGCGCACCGGCAAGGACCAGATCGACGTGGTGGCGCACAGCCTGGGCGGCATCGCCACGCGGCAATACATCAAGTTCCATGGTGGCGACAAGTACATCAAGCACCTCGTCTGCCTGGGCTCGCCCCACCATGGCGTGGGGTACGCGGCGTTGGGGCCCGGCATCGACATCGCGACCCTGTTCCGGCCGCACAGCCAGCAGCTCAACGACCTGAACCGGCCGGCCGAGATTTTCGGCCAGGTGGCGTATACCAACGTCTGGTCGACCAGCGACTACATGGAAGCCTTGCCGTTCGCGTCGGGTCGCCAGATCGGTGCCTTCAACTTCCGCATCAACGGCACCACGCACTCCGGCATGACGACCGATCCACGCATCTTCCCGGTCATCAAAGAGTCCTTGCTCCGCCCGCTTGCTGAAGCGCCCGGCGCGGAGCGGCATATCGAGTAATAATCTTTACAATAGTAAACATGTCGTAATATGGTGGGGAGAGGCGAGTTATCGTCCCGATTCTTGGGAATAATTCGGTTACTCGTGCTTCTCTGCTAGATATCGAGGCGCTTCGATGCTCGAAATATTCGACCTTGCCCCCAAAGACCGCTTGATTGCTCAATTGCTGGTCTCTCAGGGGATCCTGAAGCAGGAGCAACTGCGCCAGGCTATGGCCCGAACCGAGGAAAGTTTCTTCTTCTCCCTGGCGGAAGTCTTGATTGGCAGCGGCACGGTGTCCTTGGCCAAGGTGGAAGCCTTGCTGACGGATTACTGCCGCAAGCTGCGCCTGGGCGAGTTGGCCCTCGCCCACGGCCTCATCACGGAAGAGCAACTAGAATTGGCCCTGGCCTTGCAGCAGTCCAACGACGGCCGCATCGGCGAGATCTTCGTCGAGCTGCACATGGCGACGCCGTTGCAAATCGGGCAGTTGCTGGATTACCAGCGCCGCTGCCGGGTCGAAGCCGCTGTCGGATAATCTGCTGGAGGCCGTTCGGGGGCGCCTGATCGTCTCGGTGCAGGCCCAACCGCACGAGCCGCTGCATGGGGTCGCCCATATGGCCGCGATGGCACGCGCCGCCGCGGAGGGCGGGGCCGCCGCCATCCGTTGCGAGTGCCCTGCCGACATCGCTGCGATCCGCGCGGCCGTGGCGCTGCCGTTGATTGGCCTCTGGAAGGTCGGGGATACGGGCGTCTACATCACGCCGACCGTCGACGCGGTGCACGTGGTGGCGGCCGCGGGGGCCGACATGATCGCCATCGACGCCACCGATCGGCCGCGGCTGGAGCCGGTGGCGGCCTTGATCGAGGCCGCCCATGCGCTGGGCAAGTTGGTGCTGGCCGACTGCGCCACCCCGGAGGAAGCCGTTGCCGCCCAGGCAGCCGGCGCCGATGCCGTGGCCCCCACGCTGGCGGGCTACACCGGCGGCCCCGTCCCGAGCGAGCCTGCCTGGGCGCTGTTGGAAGCCATGGTGCGCGACTGCCGCGTGCCGGTGTTTATGGAAGGCCGGATCTGGAGCCCGGCGGAGGCGCGGCGCGCGCTCGACCTGGGCGCCTGGGCCGTGGTGGTGGGCTCCGCGATCACGCGGCCCCAGCTGATCACGGCCCGGTTCGCGGAGGCCGTCCAGACCGTGGTATAACCACGCGATGTCCGAACTAGCGTTGGGTGTAGACATCGGCGGGACGAAGATCCTGACCGGTTTGGTGGCTCCGGATGGGCGGGTTCTGCGGCAGTGGCGCACCCCGACGGATGCGAGCCGCGGCGGGCCGGCCGTGATGGAGGCGGTGGAGCAGGCGCTCCAGGGCATCCTGACCGAGTTGCCGCCGGACGAGCGCCCGCTCGGCGTGGGCGTCTGCGCCGCCGGCCAGGTGGATTTCGCCACCGGGCGCATCGCGTACGCCTCGCCCAACATCCCGGGCTGGGCCGGAACGCCGGTCAAAGCCCGCCTGGAGACGGCCTTGGGCCTGCCCGTGACCGTGGACAACGACGGCAACGCGGCGGCCTACGGCGAGTGGTGGGCCGGCGCGGGCAAGGGCCTGGGCGACATCGTGATGCTTACGGTGGGCACCGGCGTGGGCGGCGGCATCGTGTTGGGCGGCGAAGTGCTGCGCGGCGGCCGCTTCCGTGGGGGCGAGGTCGGCCACATGATCCTGGTGGCGGACGGGGAGCCTTGCAACTGCGGCCAAAGGGGTTGCCTGGAGGTTTACGCTTCGGGCACGGCGATCGCCCGCCTGGCCCGCCAGCACATGCCCGGCTGGGAGGGCGCCGCGCCGGACGTCTTCGAGCTGGCGGCGCAAGGCGAGGCGGAGGCCGATTTCGTGCTGGCCAACGCCGCGCGCAACCTGGCGCTGGGGCTGGTCTCGCTCGGCAGCGTGCTGGATCCGGACCGCTTCATCGTCGGCGGCGGCGTGGCGAGCGCGCCG
>JAQBPE010000030.1 GCA_028287685.1 Cyanobacteria bacterium RYN_339
TGGGGGCGGCGCTGGGGGCGACACTTGGGGCGGCGGCGCTGGGACCGGCGGACGGCGTGGGGCTGGCGGAGCCGGCCGCGGCGACGCCGGCCGTGGGCGCCATGGTACAGCCGACCAACGCAAGGCCTACCAGGCACCAGGGCGCGAGGGAAGCGATCGTAGTAGCCATCGGGACCTTCCTTTCGAAAAATTAAATACCGACTATATACGAATCATTCTAGTATTATTTCTGTATACAATTTAAGTATACTAATGCCAGACGCGTGGGCCGTCAAGCGGCATGTTGCACAACCGGGCGCCCGGGCCGGTTCCCCTTCCAGCGGTCCAGGAACGCGGTATAATCCCCGGGCATGGCGCTTTGGATCCTGGCCGTCGTGCTCCTTGCCTGGGGAGCCCTGGAGCTTCGCAAAGATCGTCTGCGCAAGCGGGCCTTTGCCTTCCTGTCCCGCTTCGAGCGGCTGCCGGCGCTGGGCGCCTACCGCCAGGGCTTGGCGCGCAGCGGCTTCGGCGGCCGGCGCCTGCCCCATGCCGTGTTGCTGGTGCACGGCTTCTCCGCCTCGCCCGCCGCCTTCGATGCGCTGATGTTGGAGCTCGAGCGGCGCGGCATCCCCTATGTGGCGCCGGCGCTGACGGGCTTCGGGCTGGACGACTTCCGCTTGCTGGAACGCGCCACGGCCGCGGATTGGCGGCGCGACGTGCGCACGTCGTACGACATGCTGGCCGGCCTGGCGGAGGAAGTCAGCGTCGTGGCCATCTCGTTCGGCACGCTGCTGGCGGCGGAGCTGGCGACGGAGCTGCCGGTGCGCGACCTGGTGCTGGTCGCGCCCTATTTCCACCTCAAGGACGCGGGCGATCGCCGCGCGGCCGCCCAGCTGGCCAACCCCTGGCTGCGGGCGATCGCCCTCGTGGCCATGGCCTACGTGGCGAAGCGCGTCCGGCCCGGCCGCACGGAGGCCGTCGACATCGTGGACCCCTCGCGGGCCGGCCGCTTCTTCCAGTACCCCACCTTGCCGCTGCGCAGCCTGCTCGCGGTGTGGGACTTCCCGCGCGTGGCGGACTTCCGCACGCTGCGGTGCCGGCGGCTGACGGTCGCTTATGGCGGCCAGGAGCAAACCGCGGACGTGCCGGCCTTCCTGGCGGACCTGGCGGCCCAGGGCGTAACGCCGACGGTGCTGGCCTACCCGACGTCCGCCCACAACCTGTTCGACGACCTGGACGCCGAGGCCGCCGCCAAGGCGGTGGCGGAGCTGCTAGCGTAACATCCGGGCAGGCAACACCTGGGAAGGCAGGCGCGGCAACTCGAACCAGAAGGTGCTGCCCTGCCCCGGCACGCTATCGGCCCCGATCGCGCCGCCATGGGCGTCGACCAGCGCCTTGCCAATGGCAAGCCCCAGCCCCACGCCGCCCCTCGAACGGTCCAAGCCCGGATCGGCCTGGAAGAACTTATCGAAGATTCGCGGCAGGAGATCCGGGGACACGCCGATGCCCGTATCGCGAATTTCGACGCGTACGCCGGTGGCGTGGCCCAGCACCCGCACCTCGATGCGGCCCCCCGGCGGCGTGAACTTGATGGCGTTGGCGAGCAAGTTCAGGGCCACCTGGCCAACCCGCGCGGGGTCGACCTGGGCCACTGCGTCCGGGGCGTCGTAGTGCTCGGAGATATGCAGCTTCGCCTTCTTGAACAGCGGCGCCAGGCTGCTGACCGCCCGCCGGATGATTACGCCCATGTCCGATTCCTGGAACGAGAGCTCGAAGGTGCCGGCCTGCAGGCGGGCGAAGTCCAGCAGGTCGTCCACCAGCTGGAGCAGGCGTACGGAGCCGCCCTGGATCTCGTGGATGAAGCCGAGTTGGTCATCGGTGGGCGCGCCCCCCAGCCCGTCCTCCAGGAACTCCGCGTAGCCCATGATCGACGTCAGGGGCGTGCGCAGCTCGTGGGAGATCGCGCTGACGAAGTTGCTCTTGAGGCGGTCCACCTCGCGCATCTTGGTTACGGCGTCTACCAGCAAGGCGTTCGACTGTTCGAGCTCGCGCAGCTTGGACTCCAGCCGCACGTGGGCGTCTCGCCGCAGCAGCTGGCCCGCGATCTCCGTGCTGATGACCTGGAGCTTCGCCACCACCGTGTCCGGCACCTCGACCACGTGCTCGAAGTAGAGCGCGATCGCGCCCACGCGGCGCGTTCCCAGCCCGATCGGGGCCGTGTAGATGAAGCGAATCGGGTAGTCCTGGAACCCATCGGTGAAGTAGCGCCAGTCAGGCACCGCGCCCGGGTTCGCGACCTTGATGCAGGCGCCCGATTGAAAACTCAAATAAACCGGCGCATTCGTCCGCGCCGCGGGCATCAGCGCGGATTGCTGCCCATAGGCCACGTACTCTTCCGACATGCGGAAGCTGGCAGCGATCTGCAAGGCGTCGACGGCGTGATCGTCCAGCCAGATCGCCGTGCCCAGGGCGCCGGACACCTCGCCCAGGACGCGCGCACTGCGGTCCAGCCATACCTGCCAGCTTTCCGCCGGCTCGCCCAAGTGGGCTTCGAAGAAGTTCTGGGACATGGCCTGGCAATGCTCGGAACAGAAAGAGTTCATATCGGCGTAATCTTCCCGAAACAACAAGCAAGCTAGCGTCGGGGATACATAGACCAGCTTATCACTTTTGTTGGTGGGGAAGGAGAGTTCCTATGACCGAGCACATCGTCTCCCAATCTACGGCGACGCCCTCCGGATCGGCGCCAAGCTGGAGCCCACTTGGATCTTTGACCATCCAGGCGGCGCCGGCCACCACCCAAATCCTGGGCATGGCGGCGGCCGTGCCCGCGCGGGTCTACCAGCAAATGGACCTGTTGAAGCTGCTGGGCTACGAGGATCAGGAGAAGGCGCGCAGCCTGTTCGAGAACTGCGCCATCGACCAGCGCTACCTGGCGTTGGACGAGGCGGACTTCCAACGCCTACGCGATCCCAAGGCGCAAAACGACCAGAGCAAGCAGATCGTGCCGCTGGCGGAGGCCGCCATCAAGAACGTGTTGGCGGCCACGGGCGTGCACATGGAGCAGTTGGGCTGCATGATCGTCACCACCACCTCCGGCCTGCATATGCCGGCCGTCTCCGCCGTGCTGGCCGCGCGCCTGGGCCTGCCGACGGACCTCGTGCGCTACGACCTCACGGGGACGGGCTGCGTAGGCGCGATGCCCACGCTCTCGCTGGCGGACGACTACGTGAAGGCCAACCCCAACAAGCGCGTCCTGGCCGTCTGTGCCGACCTCGGGTCGCTGGTGTTGGGCACCGCGGAGCCCACGGACAAGGAGGCCATGGTCGTCAACGCGCTCTTCGGCGACGCGGCGGTCGGCATGATCTTGGGCTCTGGTCCGTCTCGCCCCGGTATCCCGGAGATCGTGGACGTCGTTTACCGGCAGGACCAGGCGTTCCTGGACGCCGCCTTCGTCTCGATGCGGCCGGATCACCTGTTGGAGGCCCACATCAGCCGCTCGTTGCCGGATCGTTCGGCGGCGCTGCTGCTGGCCACGCTCGACGCCCTGCTCGAGAAGCACGGCCTGCACCGCGACGACTTGAAACACTGGGCCGGCCACCCCGGCGGCCGCTTGATCCTCGACAAGAGCCAGGATGGCCTGGGGTTGTCCGACGCCCAGCTGGCGCCCAGCCGCGAGGTGCTGCGCCAGTTCGGCAACGTCAGCAGCCCGACTTGCCTGCTCTCGCTGCGGGAGTTGCTGGCACGCGAGCGCCCCGCGGCCGGCGACCGTGGCGTGATCGCAGCGATCGGGCCCGGCCTCACGGTGGGAATCGCGCTGTTGCGCTGGACGTAGGGTATGGGGGCGGTGCTACCCTGGAAGCATGAATCGCCTCGCGATCCCCACCGCCGTCACCCTTGCCAACGTGGCCTGCGGCTTCGCCGCCCTGATCGCGCTGGCGACCCCCGGTGACCACCTGGCCCTTGCGGGCTGGCTGGTCGTCGGCGCCTGGCTGCTCGACATGGTCGACGGCCAGGTCGCCAAGCTGATGGGGGCCACCAGCGCGTTCGGCGCGCAGCTGGACTCGCTTTGCGACGCCGTCAGCTTCGGCGCTGCGCCGGCGCTCTTGATTGCGACCGCCGGCGGGCCCTGGGGCTGGGCCGCCGGCTTCGCCTTCCTGGCGGCCGTGCTGTCGCGGCTGGCCCGCTTCAACGTGGACGCGGGCGACGACGCGGACGGCCACCTCTACTTCGTCGGGCTGCCGTCGCCGGCCGGCGGCATGGCCATCGCCGCCCTGGCCCTGTGCGGACGATGGCTCGGCGAGCCGCCGCATGCGATCGTGCCGGTGGACGCCGGCGTGGCCCACGCCCTGGCCGGGGCCTTGCCCGTGGCCTTGCCGCTGGCCGGGCTGCTGATGGCGGCGCTGATGATTTCACAGGTGCGCTACGCGGACTTGCCGAAGCACTACCTCAAGAAGCTCGCGCCGCGCGCCCAGTTGCTCGCGCTGCCGGTCGTCGCGGCGCTGCTGTCGCCGCAGGCCGCGCTCGCGGCCTTCTTCGCCACCTATGCCGTCGCGGGCCTGGTGGGCGCCTGGCGCCCCCGGCCCGCGGCGTCATGATGCGCGCCGTCCTGACCATCGGCCTGCCGGGCTGCGGCAAGAGCACCTATGCCGCCACCCAGCCGGGCCTGGTGGAGCTGAACCTGGACGCCCTGCGCGAGGTCGTGGCCGGCGACGCCACGAACCAACATGCCACGCCACGCGCGGTGGGGCTGCGCCATCGGCTGATGAACCACCACGCGGCCCAGCGCGACGACTTGATCGTCTCGGACACGAACGTCCGCCGCAGCCACCGTCGGCGGCTGATCCGGGCGTTGCATCGGCTCGGCTACCGCGTGGAGCTGGTGTTCTTCAACGTCGGGTTAACCACCTGCCTGCGCCGCAACGCCGGCCGGGATCGGGTGGTGCCGGCGGAGGCGATCGCGCAAATGGCCGCCCTGATCCAGGCTCACCCCCCGCGGGTAGACGAAGCGGACGGGTACATGGAGCTTGCCGACCCGGACGATCCGCTGATCCCGCCCGCGGGGTGAGAACGGTCGCTTGACCGGTCGCCGCGAGGCCGTATACTGGACCTGGACCCCGCCGCTAGCACGAGGAGACCCCCATGGGCCTGATCCAATCCTTGATGGAGAAGCTCCAGCCGGCCGGCACGAAGGAAGAGAACAAGAAGCAGTACTTCGAGGTGCTGGTCGAGGCGCTGGAAGACGGCGTCCTGACGAACGACGAGATCGAGGAGCTGGACGGCCTGCGCAAGCAGCTGCGTTTGTCCCCCGAGGATGTGGCCGGCATGAAGCTGCGCGCCTTCCAGGCCGCCGTCAACGCCGCCGCCGCGGATGGCATCGTCACGCCAAAGGAAGAGAAGGACCTCGAGAAGATCAAGGCCTACCTGGGCATCAACGAGTCGGAAGTCGGCCGCAACAAGGGCACGCTCAACAAGATGCGCATGCTCTACGAGATCCACAAGGGCAACCTGCCCATCGCCGAGATCGCGGGCCTCGGCTTGGAGTTCGGCGAGCAGGCCCACCTGGAAGAGCCCGCGATCCTGTTCGAGGATCCGGGCGGGGTGGTCCGGCCCAACGCCACCCTGAGCTTCAAGGCTGGCCAGCCTTATCGCATGGGCGCCGGCCGGCCGCAGGCGCTGCCCGAAGGCCTGACGCAGGTGACGAACGGCACCCTGGCCGTGACCAACCAGCGCGCGCTCTTCAACACCGGCACGCGCGGCAAGAACTTCGGCATGAAGTACGACCGCATGACCCACGTCCTGGTCTTCACGGACGGCTTCGGCTTCGTGCCGGACAACGCCGCGCCCCGATACTTGCGCATCGAGAACAAGGGGGAAATCGAGCTGATCGCGGGCATCATCTCGCGTTGCCTGAACCCGCCCCCGGCCGCGCCGGAGAAGCCCGCGCCCCCGCGTCGACCGGCCAAGTAACCCGTAGGTTCCCCCAGCCGGCGGGTATAACACCTTGCATGGGGAAAAGCTGGAAAGAAGCATCCTTGCTGGCCTTGACGCCGTTGGTCGACCGAAGTGTCGAACTGGCGGCCTTGTCAGCCGCACGGGTCCGCCTGGAACGCGGCCAGGGTGGCGTCGTGTGGATCGAAGGCGCACCGGGCCTGGGCAAGAGCCGGCTGGTGGCCGCCGCCTTTCCCGACGTGGCGGGCGCGCGAGGCCAGGCCGCGCCTTATGGCCCCTTCGCCCGCGCCTTGGCCCCGCACCTGCCGCGCTTGCTCGCGTCTGCCGCCGGTAACCGGGTAGGCCCCGCCCTGACGCGCCTCTTCCCCGGCTGCTGGCCCGAATCGGTGCTGCCGCTGGATCCGCCGCGCGAGACGGCCCGCCTGCAAGCCGCGTTGGCGACCGCCTGTGCCGAGCTGGCGACCATGGGGGGCCTGACGCTGGTGCTGGAGGATTGGCACGGCGCGGATCCGCTTTCGGCGTCCTTCGCCGGGATGCTGGCGCGGCGCGCGGCGGAGCTGCCGCTGCTGCTGGTTTTCACCTCGCGGCCCTGGCCGGACGGCCCGCCCGCCTGGGTAGCCGAAGCCGAGACGCTGGCCTTGGCCCCGTTGGGCACGCCGGCGCTGGCCGATCTGGCCGCGGCCTGCCTGGCCCTGGCCCCCGGCGCGGCCGTGCCGGTGGATCTGTTGGAGGACGTCGCGCGCTTCAGCGGCGGCAACCCCCTGTTGGCCGAGCAATTCCTGGCCCATCAGCAGGTGGTGCGGCGCGTGGCGCCGGCCGAGCCCGCCTGCAACGTGGCGGACCTGGTGGCAGCCCGCCTGGCGCCCCAACCATCCAATGCCAACGACCTGGCGCTCCTGCTGGCCGTGCTGGGCGGCGAGGCCGACCTGGCCCTGCTGGCCTCGGCGGCCGAGGTGAGCGAGACGGAGGCCCTGGCGTCGCTCGCGGCCTTGCAGGCCGGCAAGTTGGTGGTGGAGCCCTCGCCCGGGCAGTTCCGCCTGGCGCACGAGCGCATCGGGGACGCTTTGCTCGGCTGGTTCACGGCGGCGGAACGGCGGCGCTGGCATGCGGCGGCTGCCCGGGCGCTGGATGCAGCCGCGACGCGGCGCACGACGGGCGAGCTGGGCGCGCCGGGCCGGAGCCTGACCCAGGTCACGGCGATCGCCACCCATGCCCTGGAAGCCGACCTCCCCGACCTGGCAATCCCACACGCCCTGGACGCGGGCAAGCGCCATGCGGCGCTGTACGCCAACGATGCCGCCGAACGGTTGCTGGCCGCCGGCCTGGCCGCGTTGAAGCGCGACGGGCGCGCGATCTGGCGTCACGAACGCTTGGCCGGGCTGCAAGGCCTGGGCGACGTGCGCCGCGTGGCGGGCCGCTTCGCCGACGCCCGCGAGACCTACGAGGAAGCCTTGCGCGTGGCCGAGGCCCTCGGCGAGCGCGCTTGCTGCGGCCGGCTGCTGGGCTCGCTCGCCAAGCTGGACCAGGGCCAGGACGACCTGCCCGGCGCGCTGGCGCGCTGCGAGCGCGCCGTGGAGGCCTCCCTCGCCGCGGATGATCTTGCCGAGGCGTCGCGGGCGCTGATGACGGCGGCGCGCGTGCGCTACTTCGGCGGCGACGCGGTGGCCGCCGCGCTCGAGGCGGGGCGGGCGCTGGCGCTGGGCCGCGAAGCGGACGATCCCTCCCGCGTGGCGGAGGCCCTGGCCTTCGTCGGCTACATGCAGACCACCGGCCCCGATCCGGACGTGGTGGCGGGCATCGCGGCCCTGCACGAGTCGATCGCCTTGCTGACCACGCTGGCCGACCAGGCCGGCCTGGCGCAGGCCTACATGCTGCTGGGCGACGCCCAGGCCGCCTCCGAGGACCTGGCCTCCGCGCGCACCAGCTTCAACTTGTCCAGGTGGATCTGCCAGGAAGTAGGCAACCGCACGGAGGAAGGCATCGCGATGCTGAACCTCGCCACCACGGCGCTGGGCCTGGGCGATCTGGCCGAGGCGGCCGCGCTGGCCGCTGCCGCGGAAGCCAACGCCCTGGCCCTGCCGAACGGGTTCCAGGCCGTCACCGCCCGCGTGCTGGGCGCCGCCGCGCGCGTGCTGGTGGGCCAAGTAGCCGGCACGCACGAGACGCTGGCGGGCGCCCTGGCCGCGGGCCGAGAGCTGGCGACGCCTTACCTCGACCGCCTGGTCCTGCCCTGGGCGGCGGAGGCCTACCTGGCCCTGGGGCGCCTGGAGGAAGCCCGCGAGGCCGGCAACGCGATGCAGCGCTCGCTCGACGCCGCCGGCGCCCAGCCTGCCGCCCAGGCCCGCCTGGACGCCTTGATGGGCGAGCTGCTCTGGCGCCTCGGAGAGCCCGCCGCCGCCGCCTTCCACGCCGATCGCGCCGCCCGGTCCGTGGCGGCCGGCCGCGCCGGCGGCGAGCTTGCCCGCGTGACCCGGCGCCTCGCCTGGCTCGCGATCGCGCGCACCG
>JAQBPE010000095.1 GCA_028287685.1 Cyanobacteria bacterium RYN_339
GCGGCGGCGGCCGTTCGAACCCGGCAGGTGCAAGACGACTTCGCGCATGCCGCTCTTCAACGCCCGCTCCACCTCGGAGTACAACTTGGTCTTCAGGTGGTTCGGGTAGGTCTTGTTCTGGCGCATCTCGAAGGCTCCTTTTCCACTCACCGGGCCGGTTTCCCGGCTCACAGGTTGCTTATGGGAGCCGGGCGTTGCCCCGGGGTTGCAACCAGGCCATCGCCGTTAAGAGCGGACTAAAAAACCTTAGTCCGGCGTTAACACGAAGCGGTGCGGGCGGGGTTGGGCGGCCTGCCGCTGGCGCTGGACCAGGTCCGCATCGAGCGCCGCGAGCGAGGCCAGCGCCTGGTCGCGCGCCGCCGAGGGCCAGTCGGCCGTGGCCACGGCGGCGCCCCGCCAGCGCGTGAAGCGCACGCCCTGGTGCGCCACCGTCAGCGCATGCACCTGCAGCGCCTGGCGGGTCATGGGCGTGTCGCGCTTGGCCAGATCCACGCCGGCGGCGAACTGGGCCGCCTCGAAGGTGCCGACGGGCCGATCGTCGATGTCCAACCGGTAGCGGCCGGGGGCCAGGCCCGTCACGTGCAACGGCTCCTGGTTCAGGCGCTCCTCGACGTCGGCGCTCGCCAGCACCAGGCGGGTGGCCTCGTCCGTGCGGTCGATCGGCAGGGGCAGCGCCTCTTCCAGGGTGGTCCAGGCCAGCGGGCCCGTGACCGTCACGTGGGCCTGCTCGGCCGC
This sequence comes from Cyanobacteria bacterium RYN_339, assembly GCA_028287685.1. Lineage (GTDB taxonomy): Bacteria > Cyanobacteriota > Sericytochromatia > S15B-MN24 > JAQBPE01 > JAQBPE01. The sequence continues at coordinate 736 of JAQBPE010000095.1, forward strand.
GGCCGCTTGCAACCGGCCGCCGACAACCGCCAGCTTCACCTTGGAGACCCAGGGCGTGGCGCCCCACCGCTCGAGCACGCTCGCCGCCATGACCCAGTGCGCCGCCGCGCCGGGGTGGTAGCGATCCGGGATCAGCTTCTTGGCGAGCTCCGGCTGGCTCGCGTTGGCCCGCGTAAGCATCTGCGTGACCGGCCCGTTGAGGTCCGCGAGGCCCAGGTTGCGCACGCGGGCCTGCTCGGCCACGAAGGCGCCGAAGCGCAGCAAGACCCCGTTGTAGCCGCCCGGGTAGTCCACCGGCCGCGTCACGTCGTCGTAAGGCGAGGGTTGCAACAGCGTCACACGCGCCGCGGGGGCTTGCCGGGCGAGGACGTCCAGCAGGTGGCGGTAGCCAACCTCGAAGGCGGTGGCCATCGGTTCGTTCCAAGCCAGCCGGTGGCCGTCGTTCATGCCCAGCATCACCGTCACCACGCTGGGGTGGTAGGCCAGCAGGTCGCGTTGCAACCGCTGGTCGATGGGGCCGCCGAAGCCGCCCGAAACCGTGTCGCTGGCCCAGCCGGCGTTCACGAAGTCCACCGCCCAGCTGGGGTGGCGCGTGAGCACGTAGTCTTCGACGTAGGTGGTGTAGAGGCGCTGCTCCGTGATGCTGTCGCCGTAGAAGCCCACGCAGTCGCCCGAATGCAGCGCGAAGGCGGCCACCGCCCAGGCCAGGTTCATCGGCTGCTCATCCCGGTCGCTTCGAGCGCCCGGCCGAAGATCGCCTCCGTGGCGTCGAGGTAGTCTTCGGCGCCCTGCACGTCGAGCGGCGCCGTGGAGAGCACGCGCGCGAGGCTCTCCAGCCGTTCGCCCAGCTGCGTGCGCGCGGCCGCCTGGGTGGTGACGTCCCAGCGGGCCCGCGCCTCCGAGAGGCGCTGCCAGCGCGCGAGCGTGGCATCGGAGCGGGTCAAGAGCGCGGCCACGTCCTCGCCGGCCAGGCGCGCGCGGTGGCCGGCCAGGTTGGCGGCCAGGCTCGCGGCCAGCGGGAAGAGCCGGCGGTCGGCGTCGGCCAGCTGCGTCTCCGCGCCCTCCCAGTCGCCGTGCTTCAAGGCCTCGCCGGTGCGGCGGTGCAGGGCGTGCAGGTCGGCCAGCTCGCGGTCGGCCTCCGCGGTGCGCTCGTCCAGCGCCGCGTGGGCCGTGCCGGGCACCTCGGCCTCGCGCAGCTTGGCGACGGCCGGCTCCAGGCGCTTGAGCTGCCACTGGAGGTCTTCCAACCGGTCCACCACCGCACGCAGGCGCGCGCGGCGGCGGCGCGAGCGCAGCAGCTTCATGCCGAAGCGCACGAGCAACCCCAGCACGATGAAGACCGTCGGCGGCAGGTACCACCACCAGGGCAGCTCCAGCTTGGGCGGCGGGGCCAGCGGCGTGATGGCGGGGTCGCGGCCCAGCGTGCGCGCCAGCTTGAGCTCGTTGACGAGGGCGAGAATCGCGTCCGAGGTGTTGCCCTTTTTGGCCTCCGGCAGGTAGACGCGCTCGATCAGGCGCTGCACCACGCCCGGCGTCACGCCGTGGGCGGCGTAGTCCGCGCCCAGGTAGGTGCCGATCTGGTGCGACTCCGTGCCCACCATGATCACGCCGGCGTCCGGGCCCAGGTGCTTCTCGCCGAAGCGCAGGCGCGCCATGCCGGCGACGTCACCGGGCAGCGCGCGCAGGATCACCACGTCGAGCCTGTCGGCGTTGATGTTCTTCATGCCGACGTCCACGGCTTTGTCCACGTCGGCGCCCAGCAGGCCCAAGGGATCGTCCACGCTCGCGTAGGCGGGAGCGGCGAGGAGCAGGGAGGCAACGACGAGGGCAAGGCGCTTCACGTCCCCAGGATACAAGCTCCCTCGTCGGAATCGCAAATCCGACATCCGACTTTAAGTTCCGTAACGGCGTGTTGACTGCGGCATATGCCGTGCGCTAGCGTGATCGTTCTAGCACGAACCAGGAGACCTCAATGAAGAAGGCCACGCCCATCATGATCGTGGATGCGATCGAACCCTGCCTGCCGTTCTGGACCGAACGCCTGGGCTTCGTCGCGCCGGTCCAAGTGCCGCACGGCGACCACCTGGGCTTCGTGATCCTCTCCAACGGGACGGGCGAGCTCATGTACCAGACCCACGCCTCGCTGCTGGAGGACCTGGGCGCGGCCTGGCCCGCTGGCGGCGCCGTCTATCTGGAGGTCGAGTCGATCGACAACGTGATCGCCGCCTTGCAAGGCGCCGACGTGGTGGTGCCGCCGCGCACGACCTTCTACGGCTCGCGCGAGATCTGGGTGCGCGAGCCGGGCGGCAACCTGGTCGGCTTCGCCCAGCCCGCGGCGCGGGAGTAGGTTCCGCTTAGTTGGGCCGTTTGCTTGAAGACGGCAGCGGCGACGACGAGCGCACGCGCGGGGCCAGCGGCAGCGACCACGACGCAGACCTACCAGGACGACACCTCGGAGGCTGACAACCTGGCCTCGCGCGGACGGCCCCACACCCTGCCGTCAGTGGGCCGGGCCGTGGATTTTGGCCCGAATGGCGGAAACGCGCGTATCGACTGAATTCCAGGCCCGCGTATTACGTTTCCCGTTTAACGCGAAACGTAATACGCGGGCTTAAAGTCGTCTCTACAAGCGCGATTCAGGGAACAGAGGCGGTGCAAAGCGAGCGCGGCCAATCGGCGACGGTGGGTGCAGGCCCCCTGGAATTCCACTGGCGCCGCACAACGCTGTAGAACCGGGAATTTCGGGCGATTCATCACGCCGCGCGTGTCACGCGAGACGTGATATCCCCTTGTACGCCAGCCTGCCTCTACAACCGCAGTATTAGCGCGTCAGGACGATCGCGGGGCCGTCCTTGAACAGATCCTCGCTGGCGTCGGCCTTCCAGTTGGTCAGGAAGGCGTTCAGGTTGGGCGCCTGGCTGCCGTCGCGCAGCAACATGCCCTGCTGGGGCGTGCCGTTGTTGAACGTGCCGAACTCGCCGCGGACCTCGTGCACCACGCGGGTGGCCGAGATCGTGCCGATCAGGTTGATGAAGTCGGCGCGGTCCTCGATCGTGACCTTGTCGCCTTGGGTGGAGGTCACTTCGCAGACCGCCAGGTCCGCGTCCATCTTGATGAAGTTGACGACCGTGCCGTGCGCGCCGCGGATGGCCATGCCGGCCTTGGCGGGCACGACGGCGCCGTTCATGAGGATGCGGCGGCCGGAAAGCAGCCACTTGAAGACGTCGCCGTTGCTCTGGATCGCCACCGCGTCGTTGACGGTGGTACCGGGCCAGCGGCCGCCGGTGGCGGGGGCCTGGTGCTTCACGAGCATGAAGTCGTTGGTCAGGGTGCGCATCGACATGAAGGTGCCGGTCTGCTGGTTCTCGAAGACCAGGCCGTTGGCGCCTTCCTCGTGCGGGTCGCCCAGCGAGCGGAAGCGCACGTCGTCGATCGGGAAGGGCACGAAGCCGGTCGGGACCGGGGTGGGCACGGGGCCGCAACCCTCGCTCCAGCAATCCATCTCGAGGCGCACGTGGCCGACGCCGGGGGCGGCGGGCACGACGCACTTGAGCTTGACCTGGGTCAATTCGCCGATCTTGATGTCGCCCTCGCCGTTGGCGGTGACGAGCTGCTTGTTGGCGGCGTCGAAGGCCGCGGCCGTGACCACCAGGTGGCCGGCAGGCAGGTTGTTGAACTGGACCACGGCCTTGCCGCTCAGGAACTGCGCCTTGGAGACGGTGTAGATCAACGGGGCCGCGCCGCCGGCGTAGGTGACGGTGAAGACGACGTGGTCGATCTGAGCAGCGAAGGCCGTGACGGCGGCGGTGCCGGGCGCGGCGGCAACTTCGATGTCGTTGACGGCCTGCAGCGAGCGCACGGCGCCGTCGGGCTGGAGGCTGAACTCGAGGTTCACGGTGGCGGCGTCGGGCGCGACGGCGACGACGGTGGTCGACTCGATCACGTGCGCGCTGGGCGCGGCCTTGAGCGTCTTGGCGGCGGTCGTCGCGGCCTTCTTGACGGGCAAGGTGGCGATGTGGGCGGTGCCGCAGGCGGACAACAGCGCGGTGGCGACGGCGAGGGCGGTAAAGCGGGCGAAGGCCATGAGGAAGCGAACCCTTTCGTTCGGTGCAGCGTTTTCGTAATTAACTATGGCGTTAATGACAGGGGGGCTGACGTCAGAACGGGGCTCTGAAGTTTAATAACACCCTAAGCTTGGGCAAAGTTCCGGGGAATAAAAGCGACAGCCCCGGACGGGCCGGGGCTGCAAGCAAGCGTAGGAAGTGGTTTACGGGAGCCGCAGCGTCCAGCCCACCTCGACCAGGTGGGGCGCTTGTGCCAGGTCCGGGTAGCTTGCTTGGTTGAGCGCCACGATTTCCATCCACTTCGCGGCATCGCCCAGGACGTCGCGGGCGATCGTCGCGACGCTCTCGCCGGCCTTGACGACGTGGGCATGCGGGTTGGCGGCGTGCGTCAGGATATCTTCGGCACCCCGCGCGTGCCAGGACGCGAGCAAGGCCGCATCGGCATGGTGGTCCTGGTTCTGATCCGGCGCCACGCGCTTGATCTGGCTCCAGCCCGCGGCGGTGCCCAGGCGCTGGTAGAAGCCCGGCCCCTTGGCGTCCAGCGCCCCGGCCAGGCCCGCGAGCTCGCCCGGGCGGCGCGAGGCCGCGGGGGTGCCGTAGAGGTCGATGAAGGCGCCCATGTCCTCGATGCGCAGCACGTCGCCCCGCGCGGAGATGACGCGGATCGTGCCTTCCTTGATGGCCCCCGCGGGCGCCGTCCAGCGAACTTCACCGCCATGCGGCAGCGAGAGGTGGCCCTTCTGCTTGAGCTCCGCGAGCGACACGACCTGGCCGTTGATTTCCAGTTGGTTCACGCTGGCGCCGCGCACGGTCTTGGACTGCTGGTTGCGGAAGACCACGGTGTTGCCGTCTTGCCGCACGGCCACGGCCTGCGTGAAGGCGCCATTGCGGTGGTCCTGGCGGGTGGCGGCGGTGCCCTGCTCTTCCACCACCTCGTGCTCGACGAGGTAGCTGCTGTCCTGGCTTTCCATGAGCACGTAGCGGCCGGCGGCGTTGTTCAGCGTCTCCGCCTTGCCGCCCAGCGTCTTGATCACCGGGTCGCCGGTGACGCTCCAGTACTCGTGGCCGGCCTGCGGCGCCGGAGGCTCCGGCGCCGGGGGCGTGACGGGCTGGTCCGGGCAATCGGGCTCGACGGGCTGGGGTTGCGGGTGGTGCGGCTCCGGGCAGGGCGGTTCGACGGGCTGGGGCTGCGGGTGGTGCGGTTCCGGGCAGGGCGGCTCGACGGGCGCCGGGCAAGGCCGCTGCGGCGGCAGCTGCATGCCCCAGGGGCCGTCGGGCAAGCGCCAGGCGTTGGGATCGGTGGGCATTTGCATGCCCCAGGGACCGGCCGGCAGCCGCCACGCGTTCGGATCGCCAGGTTGCACCGGCGGGAACAGCGGGGGCTGGCCCGGCGGGCAGGGGTTCTGGGGCGGGAAGGGCTGGACCGGCGGGAACACCGGCGGATACGGGTTGACAGGCGGGAACGGCCCCACCGGCGGGAACAGCGGGGGCTGCACCGGGGGGTAGGGGTTCTGCGGCGGATACATCGGCGGGAACGGGTTCTGGGGCGGGTAGACCGGCGGGAACGGGTTCTGTGGCGGGTAGACCGGCGGGAACGGGTTCTGCGGCGGGTACACCGGCGGGAACGGGTATTGCGGCGGATAGACCGGCGGGAACGGGTTTTGCGGCGGATAGACCGGCGGGAATGGGTTCTGCGGCGGATACACCGGCGGGTGCGACGGCGGCAAGCTGAAGGGCGGGTGCACCGGCGGCGGGACCGGGTGGCTGATCGGCGGGGGTACCGGCACGCTGACAGGTGGCGGCACGGGAATGCTCACCGGCGGCGGCACGGGGATGCTCACCGGTGGCGGCGCGGGAATGCTCACCGGCGGCGGCACGGGAATACTCACCGGCGGCGGCACGGGAATGCTCACCGGCGGCGGCACCGACGACGGCGGCGGCACAGGAACGCTGACGGGCGGCGGAACCGGGATGCTGACCGGAGGTGGAACCGTCGAAGGTGGCGGCGTCGGCACGCTTGACGGCGGCTCCGACGGGTTCGGGTTCGAAGGCGGGATATACGGCGTGCTCGACGGCGGCGGCGTGATGATCGTGTAGGGCGGCGTCGAAACCGGCACGCTGACAGGCGGCGTGATAATCGTGTACGGCGGTGTCGGCGCGCTGGAAGGCGGCACGGAAGGGTTCGGGTTCGAAGGCGGCACGTAGGGCGTGCTGACAGGCGGCGTGATCACAGTGAATGGCGGCGTCGGCTCGCTAGACGGCGGCACCGACGGGTTCGGATTGACCGGCGGCACGTAAGGCGTGCTCGCAGGCGGCGTGATCACCGTGAACGGCGGCGCCGGGTCGTTGGACACCGGCACGGAAGGGTTCGGGTTGACGGGCGGCCCGTACGGCGTGGCCACCGGCGGGTCGATCACCGTGAAGGGCGGGGGCGAGGCCGTCGGCTGGGACGGGTTGGCGTAGGAGACCGGCACCGTGGGCACCGTGGCCACGGGCGGCTCGATCACCGTGAACGGCGGCGTGTTGGCGGCCGGCGTGCCCACGGGCGGCACGATCTCCGTGAAGGGCGTGGGGTCTGGCTGCAGGATCGTGAAGGGGGGCGGCTCCGCGCCACCGGCCAGCTGCGCGGAGGCCACATGGCTGGTCAACTCCGCCGCGCTCGTGCGGCCGGGGATATGGCCCGGCACCACCTCGCGCGCGATGGGCGAAAGCGCCAGGCCGTCCGGCATCAGGACGGTGGCGTCAGGCGCGGGCGCGTTCGCAGGTCCGGCCTGCCCCAGCTGGCCGAAGAACTTGGCGAGGAACGCGACGGGACGCAGCAATGGGGTGGGCACCCATAAAGGAAGCAACGGTTACGGATAGCTTATACCCGGATTGATATAACATGCTCGCTTGATAGCTAGCGCCGCCCCAACCACCCCGCCAGGCCGAAGGCCGCGACCTCCGCCACCGTGAACCAGAGCCGCGCCACCAGCGCCAACGCCGCGGGCCAGCCCGCCGGGAAGCTGGGGCCCAGCAGCAAGAGCAAGGCCGCCTCGCGCACGCCCAAGCCGGCCGGGAAGAAGAAGGCAAACACCCCGGCGTTCCAGGCCACCGCGAAGGCACCCACCAACAGCCCGATCTGGGGCACGCTCAGGGCCACGCTGGACAGCGCCTGGCCCAACAGCGCGAAGGCGCCGCCCAGCAGCAGCCAGTTGCAGGTGTAGAAAGCCAGCATCACCAGCACGAAGCCGTACGAGAACGGCAGGCGCGGCAGCTCCTTGCCCGTCAGGCGCTGCCCCAGTGCCAGCCACGCGTTCAGCACGCGCGGGTGCATGCCGAGCGCGATCGCCCCCACCGCCGCCGCCAACAGCCGCGGATCGGCCGCCAGGCTGTGGGAAGCGAACACCGGCAGCATCAACAGCCCCACCAACAGCGCGGCCACCACCTGGCAGGCCGTCTCCATCAGCAGCGAGATGGTGGTGGCGAGCTTGGGGACGCCTGCGCGCTCGCACAGCACCACGCGGCCCAGCAGATTCCACACGCCGCCGGGCAGGTACTTGCCCAGGTTCGAGACGAACAGGATCGCGAAGGCCTGGCGGTAGGGCAGTGGGTGGCCCAGCGCGCCGATCAGGCGGCGCCAGCCCTCGCAGCCCAGCACGAGGAAGGCCCCAAGTCCCAGCAACGAGCCGGCGAGCGGCCATGGCGCCAGCGTGACGTGGCGGGCCATCAGCTCCTGGCCGCCCTTCACCACCTGCCAGCCCACGAAGACCAGGAGCGCCAGGGCCAGGGCCCAGCGCAGCACGCCACCGGTGGGCGTGGCGGGTGCGGCCTCGCTCATCGCTTGCGCGCGACGATCATCAAGTCATAGCCAGGATTTACCGCCACCGCCCGCTCACGCAGCGCGTGCGGAGCCGGCAGCGGCACCCCGACCAGCGCGCTCAGCCGGTCGAGCGCGAAGCCCCAGGTCACGGTCAGGCTGACGTAGCGTCTATGCGTGATCGTGAAGCCCGCTTCGTCCAACAGCCGCGCCAGGGCCGGCCCATCGAAGAACCAGAGGTGCTCGGGCACCTTCTGCCAGCCCAGCCAGCGGCGGCCGGACAGGCGCGCAGCCAGGCTGCCCGCGTCGGGGGTGGACAGCGCCAGCGTGCCGCCGGGGGCCAGCACCCGCGCGATCTCGTGCAGGAACGCGCGCGGATCCGGCAGGTGCTCGATCACCTCCCACAGCGTCACGACGTCGAAGCTGGCGGCCTCGTACGCACGGCCCTCCAAGGTGCCGGTTTCGACCGGCTGGTGCAGCTCGTCACGCGCATAAGCCGAGGCCCAGGTGCTGGGCTCCACGCCGCGGGCGTCGTAGCCCACCTGCCGCGCTTGCTCCACGAAGAAGCCCGCCGCCGCTCCCACGTCCAAGAGACGTGCCGGCGCGGCGGGCAGGAAGCGTAGGCGGTCGCGGAAGGTGGCGCGCCAGTTCTCGGCCTCGGCCGTGTAGCGCGCATAGCCACGGGCCAGCGGGTCGTCGCTGTGGTAATAGGTCTCCGCGTAGAGCCGCTCCAGGGCCGCGGCGTCCGGCTGCGGGTCCAAGTAGCGCAAGCCGCAGCCCCCACAGGCCACGATCTGGTAGCCATCCTGGGCGCGGAAGGGTCGCGGGGCGCGGTCTCCGCAGACCAGACAGCTCCGTATCAGCTTCTGTTGGCCATCCTGGCTGGCAAGTTCCAATGGCCGGCCTCCTTACCGCACCGGAGTTATACCCAACTCCACGCGCCGAAAGAAGTGCTGGGGCAGGGGGCGGCCGTGGAAGGTCAGCGGCCGCGACACCTCGAACCGGTAGCCCGGCAGCGGGTGGCCGAAGACCGCCAGCACGGCCTGCTCCGGGGGGAGCTCGGAGGCCACGATCACGTAGGTGGCGGCGCCGCTGTGCAAGTCGGCGTCGATCGCCCGCCGGTCCGCGCCGTCCTGGTATAGATAGCTGGGCGGCGTGATCAAGGTGTAGCGGGTGGCCGGCGCCCGGACGCAACGGTAGAACAGGCCGCCCCAGGGCGCCGCGATCACGCGGTCCGCCGGGCCGGTGTGGTCGCGCAGGTAAGCCAGAGCCGGTTGCGCGGCCACCCGCGCGTCGGGCGAGCGGAGGTCCAGCCAGGCGCCGGGGTCGAGGCGCATGGTCGTGCCAAAGACGACCAGGCTGGCAGCCCCCGCCACGGCCAGGCCGAGCAGGGGTAGCACCGCCTCCAGGCCCCGATCGACCTGTGCCAGCCGGCTCCAGGCCCAGATCGCGCCCACCGCCACGGCGGGTGTCGCGTAGGCGATCGTGTGGAGGTAGTCGGCGCGGCCGCCCAGGCAGACCGCCAAGCTGCCCAACGCCGCAAGCGCTAACAGGGCGAAGCGTGCCTCCTGAAGCCCGCCGGCCGCGTCACGACGTACCAGCACGGGCAGGGCGCGGGCGATCGCCCCCAGCGGCACGCCGGCCACCAGCACGTAGGGCGCCAATACAACAACCACGCGGGCGTACCAGTGCAGCAGGCCATGCCACGCCGGCGTGGCGGGCGAGAGCAGGCCCGGCAGGTCCGTCAGCCACTTCACGTCGTTGAAGCCGCCCGCGCGCTTGTAGTGCGCGAGTGGCCAGAGATAGGCCTGGCGCCAGGCGTCGCCGAGCAGGCCGGCCGAGGCCAGCCAGGCGACCGTCACCAGCAGCGGTAGCACCACGCCCGCGCCCACGGCCAGGGCGCCGCGGGCGGCGGCGCGGGCGGAACAGATGCGCAAGCGCACGGCGCAGGCCAGGCCCGCCCCCAGCACGGCCAGTGCCAGCAGGCCATCGGTCTGGGTGGTCATCAGCGCGGCGCCCGCCAGGCCGCCCGCCAGCGCCCACCAGCCCCAGGCCAGGCCGTCCAGCCCGCGCATGCCGGCCGCCAGCGCGCCCAGGCCGAACGCCAGGGCCACGCCGTGGTGGGCGTAGGTGGGGTTGGGCCAGACCACCAGGCCCACGTAGAGCGCGCCGGGCACCAGCGTGGCCGGGCCGCGCAGGCCCTGCCAATGGGCGAACAGGGCCAGCAGCGCGGCCACCAGCAGGGCCAGCAGCGCGGCCAGCCCATGGGCCGCCGCAAGGCCCGGCCCGACGACCCGGAAGACCGCCGCCAACAGCCCGGCCGCGCCCGGCGGCAGGAAGGTGAAGAAGTCCTGGTAGATCAGGCCGCCGCGGGCCAGGCTGGTGGCCTCCCAGAGCAAGGTCGACTCGTCGGCGCCCCAATCGGCGCTCCAGGCGCAGGGCAGCAGCAACAGGGCCAGGAGCGCCCAGGCCGGCGTCAGGGCTAGCAGCGATCGGCGTCCGGACGGCTTGGGCATGGCGGGATTATAGCCTCGTCGGACCGGATTGCGTTGGCCAGCGGGCCGCGGGGCGTTAGCCCGGCAAGGCGGGCTCGGCTCGGCGGGCCTCCGGCACGACCGCGGTCAGCTCCCGAGGCCGCCGGTAGCGGCCCAGCAGCCGGTTGGCGGCCAGGGCCACCAGCTCCAGCGCCATGCGGCTAACGTCCCGGCCCAGGCGGATCTTGGAGCCCGGCACGTCTTCCCATTCCACGGGCAGCGGCCGGATGGGATAGCCCCGCATATGCGCGATGTGCAAGAGTTCCGCATCGAAGCCGAAGCCCGTCAGGCGCTGGGTGGCGAACAGGTCGCGCGCGACCTCCCGTGTGAAGCCCTTCAGGCCGGCCTGGGTGTCGGCCACGCCCGGCACCACCAGGTGGGTCATGACCCAGCGCGAGAGCCGGGTGACCAGCCGTCGCAGCGGCCGCTGGTAACGCGCCACGGAGGCGTCCCGGCAGGCGATCGCCACGCCGCCGTCCGCGACCAGCACGGCCAGGAAGCCCTCCAGCTGGTGCAGCGGGTAGGACAGGTCCGCGTCTGTGAAGAAGCAGTAGCGGCCGCCCGCGGCCAGCATGCCCTGGCGCACGCAGGCGCCCTTGCCTCGGTTCACGGCGTTGTCGATCACGCGGATCTCGCAGTTGCCGTGCCAACCGGCGCGGGCGTGGGCGGCGGTGTCATCGGTGCAGCCATCCAGCACCAGCAGCACCTCGGAGCGGTAGGGCCGCTCCGCCAGCTCCGCGATCACGGCTGCGATGGTGCGCGGCAGGCGCGCGGCCTCGTTGTAGGCCGGGATCACCAGGGTGAAGTAGACGGGCTCGCACGTGACGGCCAGCGAAGCCGCGCTCTGGTCTGCTTGGATACCAAGTTCCAAGGGCCGGCCTCCTTCCCGTACTGCTCTTATACCCTCATCGGCGACCGGGGCCGGGACCCTAAGGCCCCTTGACCAGGAAGTAGCGCAAGGGATGAGCCACACCGGGCTCGCAGCCGGCCTCCACGTTGTAGAGGGTCGGCGGCGGCAAGGGACGGCCCAGGCTAACGATCGGGAGCCAGATGTTACCCGTGGTGAACAGGTAATCCAGCTGGACCGTGGCCTTAAAGAAGCCCACGTCATGCGGGTAATCCGCCAAGATTTGCCGCCGTGCGCAGCGGTAGTCCGCGATGTAACGCGCGGCAACCGCGGGCGAGCCCTGATCGTAGCCCAGCGCCGTGGCGGGCTGGCGCGGGTAGACCAGCCCCAGCACGGAGGCCAGGTCCCGGTCGTTCACGGCCACGTGGCGCGAGTCCTCGCGCAGCGCGCCTGTCAGCTTCCCGTCGAATGGCAGGGGACTGTTGGTCGCGACGTTCATGCGGAAGTCGATGGACGCGGTCGCCAGCCACAGGGCGCACCCACAGGCCACCAGCGCGGGATAGACCCGCGGCCAGGCCCGGGCGCCCAGCACCAGCACGAAGGCGATGGCGACGACGCCGAAATGCTGTTCGAAGTTGCTGGGCTGGGCGACGAACCCCGAGATGATCTGCTGGTTGCTCACGGCCAGGGGCGCTAACGCGACCGCCAGCGCGGGGAAGCGCCACTCGGACGCGATGTCCTTGCGCAGCGCGGCGTAGAGCGCCAGCGCCAGCACCGACGTGAGGGAGAGCAGGGGCAGGTGCGAGGGGATCAGGTAGAAGCGTAGGCGTTCGCTGGCCACCAGATGGAAGTACAGCCCCGAGGCCGCTCCAATCGCCAGCCAGGTCACCAACAAGGGCGCCCAGCGCCGGCCGGGCCGATCGCCCCAGCGCCGGTGCAGCTCCCAGGCGGCCGCCACGAACGCGGTGGGCATGCCCACAAAGGTATAGCTGACCAACGTGGCCGCGAGGAGGGGCCAGATTGAACGCAGGCGCAACGCGACGATGGCGGCGACCATCAGGATCACCCAGGAAGCCTGCGGCTCCGGCGTACGCAAGAGCCCGCAGGCACGTTGGTCCACCATGTTGATCCAATAGATCCAGCCGGTCGCGATGTTGCGGAAGCTCAAGGAGCGGAAAAGCGGGTTCTGCGTGCCGACCAGCATGGGCACCACCAGCATGGCCAAGGCGGCCAAGCGCGCCCGCGAAGGCTCCCAGCCCATCCGCCGCAACAGCCACCCCGTGGCCAGCGCGAAGGCGATCGGCACCACGGCATCGGCCAGCAGGTTCTGCCACCCCCCGGAGAGCCCCAACTGGTGGGCCCAGACCACCAGGTACTGGCCGGGGCGGGTGGGCGAGGCGGCCACCTGGGCGAAGTCGTATTGGAGGTAGGTGGCCTCGTCATTGGCGTTGGTGTAATAGACCAAGCCGCCCGTCGAAATCGCCTGCCAGAGCGGGTAAGCGAGATTGGCGAACACCAATAGACCGAGCACCAGCGCAAAGGGCAGCCAGGGCATCAGGCGTGCGGCCGCGCCAGGCCGATGCCCGTGCGCCCGTACCCGTTGCCGTTGTAGAGCAGCCAGCGGCCGTCCACCACGGCGGGGTACGCCTGCATCTCCGCGTCCCAGCCCGAGGGCGGCACGGCGGGGTCGGCACCACGCGTCCAGGTCAGGCCGTCCGGCGACTCCGCGTAGGCCAGGCGGTAGGCGTCGCCCCGCACGCAGAACCACATCTTGTAACGCCCGTCCTGCTTCACCACGCAGGGCCGGGCCATGGCGTACTCGTCCAGCCCGGCGAAGTCGATGCAGACGCGGCCGCCGCGCTCCCAGCGGATGCCGTCGGCGGACTCCGCGTAGCGGATGTGGTAATAATGGCGCGGCTGGCCATCATGCAGCTCCCAGCGGCAGCACGAGATGTACCACATGCGCCAGACCCCGTCCTCCACCAGCACCCAGGGCGAGGCCGTCAGGAACGGGTCGATCGCGTTGCGCTCCAGGATCGGAGCGGCGGAGACCCGCTCGAAGCGCTCGCCGTCGCCGATGGCGAGGCCCACGTAGAAGTAGAACGGCACCGTCACGCCCAGGCTCCAGCCGGAGTAGTAGAGGTACTGCCGCCCCGCGTACTCGACCAGGCAGGACATCGTCACGCCGCTGTCGTCGAAGGCGCCCAGGGTGCCCAGGTCGAGCACCGGCGCCGCGGACACTCCCAGCACCCGGCCGGCTTCGAGGTCCGCGTCGAAGTACCCGATGCGCGCCCGGCCGCGCTCGTCGCGCCCGCTGAAGTAGACGCGGTGGGCGTCGCCATGCGGCACGGCGGCCGGCAAGGCGGCATGGGTCTTCATCCAGGGCAGGTCGGTAGGCGGCTCGAAGAGCAGCTGGCCGGCCGTCCAGGCCCGGGTCACAGCGCGATCTCGTCGCTCGGCTTGCCGAAGAGCTCCGCCCGCTGCGGCAGGTAGACGCCTTTCTCCTTGGTGTCCTTCATGATCACGGCCCCGGCCCCCACCAGCGTCATGGGCGCGAGCGTGATCGAATTCCGGAGGGTAGCATTGACGCCGATGAAGCAGTTCGGTCCGATGTGCACGTGCCCGGAGACCACCACGTGCGAGGCGATGAAGGTGTGGTCCGCGATCGTCGAGTCGTGCCCGATGTGGTTGCCGCTCCACAGCGTCACGTCGGACCCGATCGTCACGAAAGGCTGGACGGTGTTGTCTTCGAGGATGAAGCAGTTGTCGCCCGGCGGCGTCTGGGCCAGGTAGGTGCAGCGGCTGCTGACGTAGCTCGCCAGCGTGTAGCCCAGCGCCTTCGCGGCGTGGTACTTGCCGGCGCGCACCTGGTTCATCTTGGCGTAGCTCAGCGCGATGAAGAGCTGGTACTCGCCGGGCGGGAAGCGCGCGGGCAGCTCCTCGAAGGCCACCACCGGCAAGTCCTGGAACTCCTCCAGCTCGCGGTAGGCCGCGTCGACCGTGAAGGCCACCACCTCGTGCGGGCTGTCGGTGGTAAAGTAGAAGTGCGCCAGCCGGGCAATGTCCCCGGCCCCGAAGATGACGATCTTGGCCACAGCAGGTCTCCGTTCAGCGATGTAGGTAGAGCGTGTAGTCGTAGAGGCCGTAGTCCGCGCGGATGGTGTAGCGGCGCCAACCCTGCGCGTGCAGGAAGGCGGCGATCGTGTCGAAGGGCAGGTGGAACAAGTCGTCGCGCTCCCAGTCCACGTGCTTGGACATGGCGTTGAAGGCCAAGCCCTTGCGCGCATGGGGCACCAGCTTGGTCAGGAGCGCCTGGCAGAAGGCCCACATGGCCTCGTGCGAGATCGTGGGCTTGGCGGTGAAGACGCCGTTGAGCACGATGTAGTCGAACTCAGGCAACGCCGCGTCGGCGGTCAGGACGTCGAGGCAGTAGAAGTCGAGGGCGGGGTGCTTGGCCCGCGAGAGCTCGACGAACTTGGGCGAGATGTCGAGCCCGGCGTAGACGATGTCCGTGCGCCCCCGGGCCCGCAGGTAGTCGTAGAAGTGGGCGGCGCCGCAGCCAAAGTCGAGCAGCGAGACGCCCTCGCCGGGCTTCACGAGGTCCAGCATCACCTCGTAACGGCGATCGGCGTCCTCCTGGCGCGACCAGTTCACGCCCAGGTGGTTGTCGCCGTGCTCCTCGAGGCAGGCCTCGTAGTGCGTCTGCAGGGCGTGGTAGTCAGGGCGCTCCATCAGACGGCGGCCTCCGCGAGCGCCTTGGAGAACTCCGCGATGATCTCGTCCTGATGCGCGCCCAGGGCCAGCCAGAGCGGCAGGCGCAGCAGGCGCTCGCCCGCCGCCACCGTGTGGGGCAACTCCCCCGCCGCGCGGGCGTAGCGCAGGCCGGCCGGCGAGCTGTGCAGGGGCACGTAGTGGAAGACCGCGCCGATGCCGAGGCCGACCATGCGGTCGAGCAGGCGGTTGCGCAGCGCCGCGTCGGCCAGCACCACGTAGTACATGTGGGCGTTGTGGCGGCAATCCGCGGGGATCACGGGGCGGCGCAGCAGGCCGGCCGCCTCGAAGGGCGCCATGGCCTCGTGATAGCGCTCCCACAGCTCCAGGCGCCGGTCGGTGATGGCCTGGGCCTCCTCCAACTGGGCGAACAAGAAGGCCGCCAGGATGTCGCTTGGGATGTAGCTCGAGCCCACGTCCACCCAGGTGTACTTGTCGACCTGGCCGCGGATGAACTGGCTGCGGTTGGTGCCCTTCTCGCGCAGGATCTCCGCGCGCTGCACCAGGCGTGGGTCGTTCAGCACCAGCGCGCCGCCCTCGCCGGAGACCACGTTCTTGGTCTCGTGGAAGCTGAAGGCCGCCATGTGGCCGAAGGTGCCCAGCGGGCGGTCCTGGTAGCTCGCCATCAGGGCCTGGGCGGCGTCCTCGATCACGACGAGGTCATGCCGGCGGGCGATCGCCCCGATCATCTCCATATCGCAGCCCACGCCCGCGTAGTGCACCGGCACGATCACCTTGGTGCGCGGCGTGATGGCGGCCTCGATCAGCGCCGCATCCAGGTTCTGGGTGTCCGGCCGTACGTCCACGAACACCGGCGTGGCCCCGCGCAGCACGAAGGCGTTGGCGGTCGAGACGAAGGTGTAGCTGGGCATGATCACCTCGTCGCCGGGCCCCACGTCCGCGAGCAGGGCCGCCATCTCCAAGGCAGCGGTGCAGGAGTGCGTCAACAGCACGCGCGGCACGTCCAGGTGCCCTTGCAGCCACTGCTCGCAGCGCGCCGTGAAGGGGCCGTTGCCGCTCAGGTACGACCGGTCGATCGCCTCCTGGATGTAGGTCAGCTCGCGGCCGGAGGCATGGGGACGGTTGAAGGGGATGCGCACGGGGCCCTCGTTATTTCAGATTCAATAGGGCTATGCCTACCACGAGCAAGGCCATCCCGGCGAACTTGGCGACCGACAACGGCTCGCCGAAGAAGACCGAACTGAGCAAGATCACCCCCACGAACGCCAGGCTCATGCAGGGATAGGCCACGGAGAGCGGCAGACGCGTGAGCGTGAGCATCCAGCACAGCGAGGCCAAAAAGCCCGCGAACAGGACCGTCAGGACCCAGGGCTTGAGGAACATGCCGACCAGGAAGAACACCTTCTCGCCGATCGAGGTGGGCATCGCGCCGACCAGCCCGACCTGCCACTTCATGACCACCTGGCCATAGATCGTGAACAGGATGCAGCAAAGCAGGTACGCGTAGCCTTCCAGCGCGCGCGCTGCGGTCATCGCGCGTCCTCGATAACCAGCGGCTGCGCCGCGCGCGGGATGCGCTGCCTGAGCTCGCGCCAGCCCCAGATCAGCTCCGGGGCGGCCGGCCCGGCGTGGAAGAGCAGGTCGAGCACCGTCATTCCATGCGCGAAGGGCGGGTGGAACTGCGCGTACTCGGGGTAGCCGCCGTAGTCCATGTATTCGAGCGCCACGCCGGCGGCCTCGAAGCCGGCCGGGTCGATGTAGGCCCGCGCGGCCGGGCCGGAGAGGTAGGTGGTGGCGCCGACCTTGCCCAGCACGTCCAGCAGCCGGGCCTGTTGCCGGCCCTCGGCCGCGAGCGCGGTGGAGGTCATGAAGCGCGTCTGGATGCCCAGGAACTCGCGCGCGATGTGCATGATCAGGAACTGGTTGAGCTCGGACAGGTGCGTCCACTCGCGTTCCAGGTAGACGTGCTGGAAGAACTCGCGGTAGGGCTTGAGATAGGGCGCGGCGGCGTAGTGGTGCTGCAGCGACTTCCAGTGGTTGGCGGCCCACTCGCGGCCCGCGATCTCTACCTGCTCGATCACGAGGTCGCGGCTGCCCGCCATGACCGGCACCGTGAGCCACAAAGGCCCGTGCGCGGTCTTGATCAGGTTGCGGTTGCGCCAGTCGCGGGTGGTGTACTGCGTGTCGTCGTAGAAGACGAACAGGTCCACCGCCTGGATGACGTCGAAGTAGCCCTTCCACGGCAGGTAGTTGGACTGGATGACGGCGGCTCTCACGCGGCCATTGTACCCGCCGGCTTGCCGAGGCAACCGGCCGACCGGGCCCGGTTTGGCACCCCCAAGCCGGGGGAATATGGCCCCTCGGCCGGTCCCCGCCGGTCGTCTGGAGCTTGCGAACATGGCCAAGGTCCTGCCCCCCGGCACGATCCTCCAACACCTCTACCTCGCCGAGCGGCTGCGCACGCGCCCGCCCGGCCGCTTCGTGGAAATCGGCGTGGGCGAGGGCCACCTGGCGCGCCGGCTGCTCTCCTTGGGCTGGCAGGGCGACGGCTACGACCTGAGCGCTGAGTCGCTGGCGCGCGCCGGCGCAAACCTCGCGGACGAGGTGGCGACGGGCAAGCTGCGCCTGCACCACGCCAACTGGCTGACGGCCACGGAGGCGCAGCCGGTGGACCTGGTGATCTCATGCATGGTGCTGGAGCACCTGGACGAGCAGGCCGAGGCGCGCTACTTCGAACGCTGCCGCGAGGCCCTGGCCCCGGGCGGCCTGGCCGTATTGTTCGTGCCGGCGTCGATGGACCACTGGGGCATCGAGGACGACATCGCGGGCCACCTGCGCCGCTACACGGCCGCGGGCCTGTCCGAGCGCCTGGCGGGGCTGGGCTGGCGCGCCGCGCACACCGCCGGGCTGACCTACCCGCTCTCCAACTGGCTGTTACCGCTCTCCAACGCGCTGGTGAATCGTTCCGAGCGCCAGAAGCTGGCGCTGGGCGTTCAAGAGCGCACGGAGGCGTCGGGGCACCGCGACGTGCCCATGAAGACGCGCTTCCCCTCGGTGCTGGGGCTGGCGCTGAACGACGTGACCATGTACCCGTTGCATGTGTTGCAGAAGGCCTGCCGGGCGAATCCGGGCGCCATGGTGCTGTACGCGGAGTGCGAGCCGACGTCCTAGAACTGGAAGTAGATGAACGACTGGTTCTCGTAGACGCCGTAGACGATCAAGGCCAGGATCAAGCCGTAGCAAGTGCCCCACTCCAGGGCGCGCACGCGGGCGAAGCCGAAGCCGCCGCCCCAGGGCCGGCCACGCTCGACCGCCAGCAGCAACCCGATGCCCAGGACGCCCAGCACGATGTTGCGCTGGATCAAGCCGCGCAGGGCCTCGGCCACCGCATGCGGACCCGCCAGCTGGTGCGGCAGCCCTTGCAAAAGGTGGCCGGCGATGTACCAGGCCGCCTCCAGGCTCGGCGCGCGGAAGAAGATCCAGGCGAAGGCCACCAGCGCGAAGGTGATGCAAGTTCCGACCGCCGCCGGCAGGCGGACCGACACCGGCCAAAGGCTCTGGCAAGCCCGTTCGACCACCAAGTAACCCCCGTGCAGCCCGCCCCACACAACGAACGTCCAGTTCGCCCCATGCCAGAGGCCGCTAACCATGAACACGGCCAGGATGTTAAGCGCCCAGCGCCAGGGCGGCACGCGGTTGCCGCCCAGCGGGATGTAGAGGTAATCGCGAAACCAGGTGGACAACGACACATGCCAGCGCGTCCAGAACTCCGCCACGGAGCGAGCGCCGTAGGGCTGCTTGAAATTCTCCATCAAGCGGAAGCCCATGACCTCGGCCGCCCCCAGCGCGATGTCGCTGTAGCCGCTGAAATCGCAATAGATCTGGAAGGTGAAGAACACCGTCGCCAACAAGAGCGGCAGGCCGTGGTACTGCGTAGGCTGCGCATAGACGGCGTTCACCACCATGGCCAGCCGATCGGCGATTACGACCTTCTTGACCAGGCCCCACAACATCCGCTTCAGCCCGGCGCCGACCCGCTCGGCGTCGAAGGCATGCGGCTCGCGGAACTGGTACAGGAGGTTCTGTGGCCGCTCGATCGGGCCCGCCACCAGTTGGGGGTAGAACATCACGTACAACGCGAAGATCCCCAGGTGCCGCTCTGGGGCCTGGTTGCCGCGGTACACCTCGATCGTGTAGCTCAGGCTCTGGAACACGTGGAAGCTGAGCCCGATCGGCAGCAGGATTCCCAGGGCCGCGACGGGATAGTTCCAGTGCAGCCGGCCCGCGAGGGCGGCCAGGTTGGCGTTGGCGAAGTTGAAGTACTTGAAGCACGCCAACACCCCCAAGTTGGCCGCCAAGCTGGCGTACAGGTAGATCCGCCGCCGCCGCCCCTGGGCCCCACCGATCGCGATCCCGGCCGCGTAATCCACCGCGATCGTGAAGGCCAAGATCAGGATGTAGGCCGGCACGAAGGCCATGTAGAACCAGCAGCTGGCCGCCAGCAGCCAGCCCCAGCGTGCGCGGTGGGGCAAGGCGAAGTAAATCGCCGTCACCAGCGGGAAGAACAGCAGGAACTGCCACGAGTTGAACAGCATGCTAGAGGAAGTGGCCTGCGCGCAGGTCCGCCGCCAGCCGCCGGCTGAAACGCTCGCTCCCCAGCACGTTCAGGTGGCCGCCGTCGTTGAACAGCCGCGCCTCGCGGTTCAGCTCCGAGCGCCGCTCCGCGTTGTAGTTCAAGAACGGCAGCTCGAACCGGCGGGCCACGGCCGCCAGCTTGGCGTTGTCGGCATGGTGGTCGCCCGTCACGGCGAGGAACTCGGGCGTCTGGAACAAGACGACCCGCGCCCCGTCGGCCTTGAGCCGGCCCAACAGCACCGGCAAGTCGGCGGTGAAGCCGGGGTCGTCGGGGAAGTCCGTCCCTTCCAGGATGGGCGTGCCTTGCGGGGCCATCGGCACGTAGCCCCGGTACGCCTTTTCCACCAGGAAGCGCGAACGGGCCGGCACGCAGGCGGTCGCGTCCTGGAGCGGGTCGCGGTGCTTGACGAGCGGAAACCGGTTCAGCCAGGCCGTGCCCGCGTCGGCGTCGACCCTCGTGGCGCGCTGCAGGAAGAGCGGCCCGGGCCAGTACTCGCTGTCCTGGACGTAGCGACGCGACCAGGCGAAGCGCTTCAGGAAAAGCGGATCCAGCCCCAGGAGCACCAGCGAAGGGCGCGCGTAGAACCGGCACAGATCCGTGTAAAACGCGAGGAAGTAGCTCGGATTGCTGCCGTTGAAGCCGAAGTTGTAGAGCGCTTGGCCGGGCAGCTCGAGCGCGTGAGGGTCGACCCCGTGGAAGACATGGGACGTGCCGAGGATGACCCGCGAGCAAGGGTTCGCGCCATGGAAAGCCACCTGAAACTTCGGGGCGAAGATGTCGGTCCTGGCTGCCGCCACGAGCGCATCGGTTAGCCCCAACACGAACACCAGGCCGACGCCGAAGCGCGCCGCCAGTGCCACCGCATCCCAAAGAACCCCGCCACGAGAGGCCAAGCCGGGGGAAAGTAGCAAGATTGCCCTATGACAATCCTACCCTCGCCAGCTCATTTCTGACACAAAACTCCCCCCCCTGGGTCGAGTTTTGTGTTGGTTGCCGACTAGCCCTGGCCGCCGCGGTAGGTGCGCTTGTCCGGGTCCACGCGGTACTCCGCCACGTCGCGCGGCGGCATGGTCCAGGTACCGATCACCTGGGCGAAGCGGCTCTCCGGGTCCAGCTTGCCGCGGAACATGCCGGCGTAATCCAGCTGCTGCTTGATGAAGGGCCGCGTGTACTGGTGGTTGATGGCGCGGCGCGGTGCGCCGGAGCGGTTGTCGCCGGCCTTGTGCAGCAACAGGCCGTCGAAGAAGAACAGCGCGCCCGCTGGCGCCTCGATCTGCACGGCGTGCTCGTCCATGTAGCGCTGGCTGGGCAACCGCGAGACGCGGTGGGTGCCGGGCACCACCCAGGTGCCGCCGGTGCGCGCGCTGAACTCGTCGATGGCGAACATGGCGTTGATGGCCAGCACCTTGTCCGCCACGAAGTCCTTGGAGAAGTCGCGGTGATAAAACGCCTGGAAGTGCTTCAAGTTCGGCTCCAACACGATGCCGTTCTGGAGGTGCAGGATCGCGGTGGGCCCCACGATCCGCCCCACCAGGTCCCAGATGGCGGGCAGCAGCACCAATTCCTGGAAGAAGGGGTCGTCGACCAACAGGTCGCGGATCACGCCGTAGTCCTTGAGCTCGTTCAGGCGCTCGCGGCCGTATTGCTGGATCTGGCGCTCGTTGGCGGCGTCCAGCTTGTCGCGGATCAGCTGCACGGTGGCCGCGTCCAGCACATCCGGGATCACGGTGTAGCCGTCCAGGTCGAGGCGTTCGAGGTGGTAGTCCAGCTCGCTCTCCACGACCGTGCGCGTCATCCCGGTGAACTCGATGCGGTTGTTGCTCATGTGGCGCTACATACCCTCAGCGCGCCAGGAAGTAGCGCAGAACCGGCGCGTCGCTCTCGCAGCGGGCCGGGTCCACGTCCTGGAAGATCACCACGTTCGACCGGCGCCCGATGTGGTTCATCTTGTAGTCCTGGCTGCCGTAGGTGTAGGCGGCGTCCAGGAAGCGCAGGGCCATCGCGAAGCCCGGGTCTAGCGGGTGGTCCAGCAGGATGCGGCGCTTGGCACAGCGGTAGCCCGCCACGTAGCCGTCGGCCACCGCCGGGAAGGTGCCCTCCATGGCGAGCGCCGTGGGCGCCTGGCGCGCATGCAGCATGCCGACCGTGGAGGCCAGGATCATGTCGTTGATGGCGACATGGGCGGGGTCCGTCGCGAGCGCGCTCAACAGCTCGGGCGTCAGCGGCAAGCGGGCGTTGGTGGCCGCGTTGGTCGTGAAGACCACCTGCGAGGCGCGCAGGAAGAACACCAGGCCCACCACCAAGGGCATCCAGCGCCAGGCCGGGCGCTCCCGCACCGCGAGCGCCACCACGAAGGCCGCGGCGAAGCAGCCGAAGTACTGCTCGAAGTTGTCCGGCTGGGCCAGGTGCCCGGAGAGCAACTGCTGGTTGCAGGCGACCCAGGGCGCGAGGGCCACCGCCACGGCCAGGAAGCGCTGGCCGGGAGCGACGCGCAGCCCGAGCGCCGCCAGCGCCAGGCAGCCCGTGAACGAGACCATGGGCAGGTGGCTGTCCACCAGCAAGGGCGCCAGCTTGGGGCCGATCAGGAAATGGAAGTAGCCCCAGCAGGCCACCCCCACGGCCGCGAAGGCGCCGGCCAGGGCGGCCGGCTCCGGGAGCCGCCGGCGCAGGTCCAGGGCCAGGGCCACGAAGGCCGCGGGGATGGAGACGAAGGGGTAGAGGAACGGCAGCACCAGGTAGACCGGCCAGGCGGCCCGCGCGCGCGCCACGGCGGCCCACACGGCCAGGGACAAGAGCACCAGCGAGACTTGCGGCTCCGGCGTGCGCACCAGGGGGGGGGTGTGCAGCTCCGGCACGTTGATCCAGGCCAGGGTCCAGGCGTCCTGGTTGGCCTGGAAGAGCCAGCGCACGGGCGGGTCGATCGTCAGGAAGGCCAGGGGCAGCAACAGCAGCAACAGCGCCGCCAGGTTGGCCCAGCGCTCGTCGCCCGACCAGCGATGCCAGCCGGCCCGCACCAGCAGCGGGAAGGCCACGACCGCCACGCCGTCGAGGGCCAGGTTCTGCCAGCCGCCCGGCACGCCCAGCCGGTGCAGCAGCGTCACCAGGCACGAGCCCGGCCGCGTCACGGCCTGGGCCACCAGCGAGAAGCGGTACGAGAGGTAGGTCGTCTCGTCGTAGCCGTTCTGGTAGCAGATCCAGCCGCCGGTGTGCCAGGCCTGCCACAGCGGGTAGGCAATCGTGGCGGCCACCGCCAGCGCCACGAGCAAGTAGAAGCCGCGGTTACCCATGCGAGTGCCTCGCCGACAACCGCTGCAGCGCCATGGCCAAGAGCGCCAGGTAGAAGCCGTCCACGTCGTAGCGGTAGCGGTTGTTGTCGCCGATCTCGATGAAGTTGGAGGCGGCTGTGACCCAGGCGATGTTGCCCAGCAGGAAGATCACCAGCAGGCGCGCGTCCGGATCGAGCACCCCCGCGCGCCGCACCAGACGCCAGCCCAGCCAGATCAGCAGCGGGAAGGCCACCGCCTGGGCGTAGCTCACCCCCAGGAACAGGGCGACCAGGCGCTGGAGCGGCGTGGTCTCGTGGGTGGGCGGCGGCAGGTCTTCCGCCAGCGGCTGCGGCCACTTGCCCAGCACCGCCGCGCTGTACGCCACCTCGTAGGGGTAGAGGATGC
>JAQBPE010000099.1 GCA_028287685.1 Cyanobacteria bacterium RYN_339
CCTGGACGCGGCCGACCCCGACGAGCGGCCCGACGACGTGATCAACGTGAACGCGCCGCCGGCCTTCAAGGGCGAAGGCACCTTCGAGCTGGTGGTCAACCTCGCGGCGGTGGACGCCGGCCGGGTCGGCACGAACGACGTCCGCGCGGTGGACGTCGTGCTGGTCGAGCCACACCTCTTCGGCGACAAGGAGGTGGCCCGTGCCCGCCTGGATGCATCCGCCTTGGCCAACCGCCAGGGCACGGTGGCGGTGGCCGGCTTGAAGGCCGGCGACTACGCCGTGCGGCTGGAAGCGCGCGGCCTGGCGGACGCCTCGCTCAACAGCGCCACGCGCAAGTTCTCGCTGGCCGCCGCCGCCTCCGCCGGCATCCAGGCTGCCGTCACCTCGCCCGCCAGCGGCAAGCCGGCCATCACCTTCACGGACGCCCCCGCCCTGTACGTCCAGGCAGGCTCCACCGACGGCATGGTGGTGCGCTGGGCCAGCCCGCAGGCCGTGAAGGCGTCGCTCGCGCTCCTGGACGCGGACGGGCACGCCTTGCAGACCTACACAGGCGAGGCCGGCACGGGTCACCGCTTCGCGATCGGAGGCCTGAAGGCCGGCACGGCTTACAAGTACACGGCCCTGGAAGCCGGGGTGGAGGTGGGCCACGGCACCTTCCGCACCAACAACCCGCCGGAGCAGCAGCGCTTCCGCTTCATCGCGGTGGGCGACACCGGCCAGGGCACCTCCCAACAGTATGCCGTGGCCCACCAGATGGCGCTTTGGAAGCCGGACTTCGCCGTGCTGCCCGGGGACATCATCTATCCCGCGGGCTCCGCGTCGGACTATGGACCGCACTACGTGGCGCCCTACCGGCCGCTGATCGACCACCTGTGCTTCTGGCCCGCGCTGGGGAACCACGACATGCTGACCAAGAGCGGCCAGCCCTTCCTGGACTTCTTCGACGTGCCCGGGCGCTACTATACGTTCCGGTACGGGCAGGCGCAGTTCTTCATGCTGGATTCCAACCAGGATCCGGCTTACACCCAGCCGCAGACGAAGTGGCTGACGCAGCAACTGCAAGCTTCCCAGTCCGCCTGGAAGTTCGCCGTGTTCCACCACCCGCCTTACAGCAGTGGTGAGCATGGCTCCAGCCAGGCCATTCGGGATGCCTGGGGGCCGTTGTTCGAGAAGTACAACGTGCAGCTCGTCTTCACCGGGCACGACCACGACTACGAGCGCACGACCCCGCGCGAGGACTACGTGAAGGACGGGAAGCCTACGACCTATGTGGTTGTCGGCGGCGGCGGGGCGACCACTCGACCGGTCAAGAAGTCGGACTTCACGGCGGTGGCGAAGGCCTCCTACCACTTCCTGGGCGTCACGGTGGATGGCGATCGCCTCGTAGGAGACGCGCTGGATGACACCGGCGCCTCGATCGACAGCTTCTCGATAACGCGCTAGAGCTTCGAGTGGAACCAGTTGGCGGCGGCTCGGGCCGCGCCGCGCTCGTGGAGCAGCGTGCTGTGGTTCCGGTGCGCGAAGGTTGCCACCTCGATCGCCCCGTTCAGGTGCAGCCGCAGGCGCTCCACGTCCATCGGCGTCACCAGTGCATCCCAGGCTCCGTTGATGATCAACGTCGGCAAAGCGGGGGCCGCCCGCGCCGCGGCCAGCGGGTCCAGCCCGCGTACCAGCGCGTCCATGCGCACAATGAACTCGGGGTGGAACATGTCGTGCCGCGCCCCGGCGAACCGCACCGGCTCCAGGAAGGTCCGCGCCACGTGCCCCGTTGGCGCGGTGGCTAGCACGGGCAAGGCAAACGGATGGAAGGTCCCGGCCAGCTCCAACAGCCGGTCACGTGTGGTCGGCGACACCCCAAGCGGCGGCGCATACAGCGTCATTGCCTTGACCCAGCTGGCGCCCGGCAGGGCCCGCAGCGTCAGCGCGGCGCCCAGGCTCAGCCCGTACACGCCGATGCGCGCGGCGTTCACCCCGGGCAGGTTGCGGGCGGCTTCCAACGCCGCCGGCACGCAGCGCAGGATCCCCTTCGGGTCCAAGACCGCCGGGTTGCTGCCGTACCCGTCCAGGTCGAACGCCAGCACCGCCAGCCCGCGGGCCAGCAGGGCCTCGAACAGCGGGGCCTGTGCCAACCAGTCCGCCGTGGCCGCGCCATGCACGTAAACCACCAGCGGACCATCCCAGTGGAACGGACGGAAGAAGCGCGCCGGCAGGGCGCCTCCCGCGGCCTCGAGCTCCAGCGGCTCGGCCGAGAACCCGGCGCGTGGGTCCGGCTGGACGGCGGCCAGGCCGGCCAGCATCGCGACGATCGCGCGGTAGGGATCGATCATGCGAAGTACCGGCCCTGGTTCGCCAACACGTGGCGCGCCGTGCGGTCTGCCAGCGCGGCGATCGTGAGCTGGGGGTTCACGCCGATCGAGGTGGGGAACAGGCTGCCGTCGCACACGAACAGGTTCCGCCAGGCATGCACGCGCCCCCAACTATCCGTGACGGAGGCGGCCGGGTCCTTCCCCATCGCGGCGGTGCCCATCTGGTGGGCGGAGAAGACCGCCATCCGGTTGGGCTCGATGGCCAGGGCGTCGATCTTGAAGACGTCGTCGGGGCTATGCAGCGTCAGGCCCGTGGCATGCGGGATCGAGACCTCGCGCGCGCCGGCGGCGAAGTAGATGCGCGCGAGCATGGCGAGGCCCTTCTTGAACTTGGCCTGATCCGCGGCGGAGACCCAGTAGTCGATCACGGGCAGCCCATAGCCGTCCACGCCCACGGTGCCCCGCCCGTCGTCATGCAGCAGCACGATCGCCGCCGCCATGTGGTCGTAGCGCTCCATCTGCGTCATCGCCGCGTCGCCCCAGCGGAACAGGGCCGAGCCCAGCAGCCCGGGGTAGGCGAAGACGGACTCGATGATGATGCCCTCCGGCTCCAAGTCGGAGACGTAGCTGCCGAAGTGGATGCCGTCGAAGGCGCGCACCGGGTCATCGAAGATGCCGACGGCGGCCGTGGTGGGGTGCAGCGTGAGGTTCTGGCCCACGCGGTCACCGCCGAGGTTGTTCTTGCGCAGCAACTGCGGCGTGCTGATGGCGCCCCCGGAGACGCTGAAGAGCTTGGCCTTGGCGCGGAACTTGTGCTGCTTGCCGGTCTTGGGGTTGGTGAGCGTGCCGGTGACGGCCGTGATGCGGTCGCCGTCGCGCTCGAAGCCCTCCACCTCCGCGTTGGGGTAGAGCTTCGCGCCGAACTTCAGCGCGCGCGGCACGTAGGTCACGAGCATCGTCTGCTTGCGGTCGTAGGCGCAGCCCAGGATGCAGAAGCCGCTGCGGATGCACTGGGTGCGGTTGTGTTCGAACCGATCGCCATGCAGTCCCAGCTTGGCGGCACCGTCCAGCAGCAGTTGGCCGTTGCGCGTCACCTCATCGGGCAGCATCTTCTGCACGTTGAGCACGAAGCGCACCTTGTCCAGGCTGGGGCGCAGGTCGGCCAGCCGGATCTGCTCCACGCCGTGCTTGTCCGCCCACTCGTCCAGCACGCGGCCCGGCGGGTCGAAGCAGATGGCCCAGTTGACGGTGGTGCTGCCGCCCACGGTCTTGCCGTGCAGGATCACCATGCCGCCGTCCTTGGTGGTGCGGCCGCCCCCCTCCTCGAAGAGCAGCGGGAACATGTCCTTCTCTTGCTGGTTGAAGTCCTTGCGGGTGTTGTAGCCGCCCTTCTCCAGCATGATCACGCTGCGGCCGCCCTCGGCCAACTCGCTCGCGAGCACGGCGCCGCCCGCGCCCGTGCCGATCACGACGGCGTCGGCCTCCAGCTCCAGATCATGGTCGTAGTCCGCCCCGACCTCGGGCATCCACTCCGCCGTCATGCCGGGTACTTCCGGAAGACGTTGGGGTTGGGGTTCGCCGCCATGGGGCCCTGGTTGTCCAGGCCCAGGCCCACGTCGATGCGGCCCACCCAGGGGCCGGGGTAGCGGATGCCGGGCCAGGCGCCGGGGTCCATGTAGTAAAGCATCGAGGCCAGCCGCACCAAGCCCACGCCGGCCTGGCGCTTCACGCCCAGCCCGCTGTCCAGCCAGTTGGCGAGGTAGGCGTCCTGCTCGGCCGGCGTCATCATGGTGAACGGCTTGAAGCGCCCGGCCAGGAAGGTGTAGTCTTCGAAGGTGCCGAGCAGGCGCGAGAGGTCCGCCTTCAGGCGCGGGTTGGCGCGGGCGAAGAGGTGGTCGGCGAAGGTGGCGGTGCCCAGCTCGCCGCCGCCCGGCCGGCCGGGTTGCGCGGGCGCCAGGCGACGCACAGCGGCGTCCAGCACCGTCCACTCCTTCGGCGTGAAGAGCAGGAGGCCAGCCGGCGCGTGGCTGTACGCCGGGCCGGCGCAGGCGACCAGCGGCAAGCTGCCGGCCAGGAGGCCGACGGTGGCGCCGATCGAGCGCTTCAGGAAAGTGCGACGAGACAAGGCGGTGCCCATCATGTGAGGGTACCGCCTTGCCACGGGGGCGTAAAGGCTCCGCCTACTTGGTCAGCGCAGGGGTGAGGCTGGTGGCGCCATTGGTGATGGCGACGGAGTTGGGCACGTACACCGGGCAGATCTTGAGGAACTCGACGAAGTCGAGCGAGCCGTTGCCGTTCGCGTCGAACTGCTTGGCCTCGGCGAAGAAGCGGGCGCGGGTAGCCTTCTCATCCTCGGCCGACGGGGCCTTGATGAACTTCAGCTCCGCCCACTTGGCGTCGGCGTACTCGTCGAAGGTGATGGTCTGGTCACCGTCGCCATCCCAGGTGTCGAACAGCGAGCCGCACTGGCCGGTGCCGGTGCCGGTGCTGGGCTTGGGCACGGGGACGGGATCGATCGGCATGGGCGCCGCGCAGACCTCGCTCTGGTCGAGCAGGCCGTCGCCGTTGCGGTCCAGGCCCTTGAAGCCGGCGTAGGCGAAGCCCTTCGCGTCACCGAAGGCGGCCACGTCAT
>JAQBPE010000116.1 GCA_028287685.1 Cyanobacteria bacterium RYN_339
CGTGGCCGTGGGCGCCGGGGTGGGGGTGGGCGTGCTGGTCGTGCCGCCGCCACCGGAGCCGCCGCCACCGGGCGCGGGGGTCGGCGTGGCGACCGGCGTGGCCGTGGGGACCGGCGTGGCGCCCGTCGTGGAGACGTCGCCGCTGGCTTCCAGCGTGGCCCACAGCGTCACCGTGACGTTGAACGCCTTGCCGCCGGGGTTGTTGAACGTCAGCTGCTGCTGCGCCTCCGCGCCCGCCGGCATCGCGCCCATCGCCACCTTGCCGGTGGGGGAGGTGGGCTGCTTGTCGCCGCCGAAGCCCAGCTGGAGGTCCACCACGGCGCTGCCGTGGTTGCGCAAATCCAGCATGAAGGTGGTCGTGTCGCCGGTTTGGCTCAGGTTCACGGCGTCGAAGTCGATCGCCAGCTGGGTCTGGATCACGGCCAACGCGGCGTAGGAGCCCGCGGCGCTGATGGTACCGGTCTCGGGGTCAACGCGCAGCGTGACTTCCTTCTGGAGTTGCTGGCCGGGCGTGGCCGTCTGCGGGGCGGGCATGGCCGTCGGGGCCAGCGCCGCCAGTGGCAGGTCGGGGGTGATGACCGTACCGCCACCGCCGCCCGTCTGGGGAGCGGTCCCCGGTGCGGGCGCGGTCGAGGTGGCGGGGGTGCCCATGCAACCGGCGGCCACGATCGGGGCCAACCAGAGAGCAATGCGGACGTTCGGCTTCCACGGCGAGGTCTTCATCCAGGTGGCTCCTTCGTTCGTTGTAAGTGAAGCGCGCTCTCGACGCGTTGGCATCCGTGCACTGCGCCGGATAGCTCGTGAAGTGCGCCTGCACGGTGAGGGACGGTCGTCCTATCGATTGACCCGCGCACCAACCAGTGAACCACCGTGCCACCCGCCCACGCTTCGTCGTTTGGAACAAAGCGCTTGTAACAAACCGTTACATTTGCCTCGCCTGTATAATGGCCGGGAACCTGAAAGGAAACCCCGTATGGCCCTCGAAGACCTGGTCCTGGATGCCCTCAAGCAAGTCATGGTGCCGGACGTCCAGCGCGATGTCGTGGCGCTCGGCCTGATCAAGGAGGTGAAGGCGCAACACGGCATCGTGACCTTCTCCGTCGAGCTCACGCCCGCCAGCGCCGGCTTACAGGCCCGCCTGGACCCCCAGATCAAGCAGGCCGTGAAGGCCGTGCCAGGCGTCAACGACCTCGCCGTGCACTACCTGATCAAGCCCGAGGCCCCGGCCAAGCCGAAGGGACCCAGCAACCCGCCGGGCATCAAGCACATCATCGCGGTGGGCTCCGGCAAGGGCGGCGTTGGCAAATCCACCGTGACGGCCAACCTGGCCATCGCGCTTTCGGCGAGCGGCTTGAAGGTCGGCATCCTGGACGCCGACATTTACGGTCCCAGCATCCCCCTGATGCTGGGCGCGCAGGACCAGAAGCCGGGCGTGCTCAACGAAAAGCTGCTGCCGATCGAGGCGCA
The DNA here is from genome assembly GCA_028287685.1 of Cyanobacteria bacterium RYN_339. GTDB lineage: Bacteria > Cyanobacteriota > Sericytochromatia > S15B-MN24 > JAQBPE01 > JAQBPE01. Next base: position 1,468 of record JAQBPE010000116.1, read on the forward strand.
CGGGCTCAAGCTGATGTCGATGGGCTTCCTGCTGCCCAACGCGGACGATCCGGTGGTCTGGCGCGGCCCGATGCTGGCCGGCGCGCTGCGGCAGTTCCTCAACGACGTGAACTGGGGCGAGCTGGACGTGCTGCTGGTGGACCTGCCACCGGGCACCGGGGACATCCCGCTCACCCTGGTGCAACTGATCCCGCTCTCGGGCGCGGTCATCGTGATCACCCCGCAGCCCGTGGCGGCGGCGATCGGCACCAAGACGCTGCGGATGTTGCAGCAGTCGCGCGTGCGGATCCTGGGCCTGATCGAGAACATGAGCTACTTCGACTGCCCGACCTGCCACACGGAGACCGCCATCTTCGACCGCGGCGGCGGGGCCACGACCAGCGAGCGCGAGGGCGTGCCGTTCCTGGGCGAGATCCCGCTGGACCCCAAGATCCGCGCCTCCGGAGACGCCGGCATCCCGGTCACGATCGCGGAGCCGGACTCGCCGCAGGCGCAGGCCTTCCGCAAGCTGGCCGACCAGCTCTGGGCGGCGCTGGTCCCGACCTAAATAGCACAAAACCCCCGACCTTGCGGTCGGGGGTTTCGTTTGAAAGGGGGTTAGCGGTTGCCCATCCGCGAGATCTCGGCCAACGCCTGGTCGTAGGACAGGTCGCTGCCCGCGTAGGCGGGAGGCGTGTAGGCCGGCTGCTGGCCACCACCGGCGTAGGGATCGGCCGCCGGGGCGTTGCCCGTGGGACCGTTGGGACCGGCGGTGTAGGGGTCCGCCGGGTTGGCAGCGCCGCCCGCGGGGCCGCCGAGCATGTTCTTGATGGGGTTGCGGATGAACTTCTCGTACAGGTGGCCGCCCAGGAAGCCGAGGCCGAGGCCGATGACGAAGCCGGCGATGGTGCCGACGCCCGGGAAGAGCGCGGTGCCGATGGCGGCGCCGGCCGCGGCCGAACCCCAACCGATGGCGCCGTAGGCAGCCGTGTCGAGCACGGTCAGGCCGACGAATTGCTTGATGCCAATCTTGCCCTGCGCCAGCTGGATGGCGTTGGACGCCAGCGAGAAGACGCCGGCCACGATGAAGTTGCCCTTGGCGCCGCCCAGCAGCTTGCCGAAGAAGCCCTTGATGCCGCCCTTCGAAGCGGTCTTGGCGGCCACTTCCGTGGTCTCCGTGACGACCTTCTTGGTGGCCATCGCGGCGCCGTCCTTCACGGTGGTTTCGACCGTGGAGGTGGTGACGCGCGTCATGATCGACTTGATCGAGTTAGGCTTGAGGCCGGCCGCCTTCAGCGCGGTGGCGAGCTCGCCGCCGGTGAGGCCCTTCTCCAGCGCGGGAAGCGCCTTCTCGATGGTGGTGGGGCTCAGGCCCTTCAGGACGCCCTCGGCCGCGTTGGCGGCGGAGACGGTGGCCTGACGGGTGGTCGCCTCGGCGACCTCGGTCACGGCACTCTTGGTGGTGGACTCCAGCGCCTGGCCGGCGGCGGAAACGAGCCGCTGCTCGGCCTTCTCGGCCAGCATCTTGGCGATCGCGGGGTCGTTGATCTTCGCCGCCTTGATGATGGCGGAAATTTCCTGCGACGAGCCGGCCTTGTAGAGGGCGGAGGTCAGCTGGGTCTTGCTCATGCCGGCGAGGCCGTCCTTGCCGAGCTCGCCGATCACCTTGTTCATCGCGCCGTCGGCGCCGAGCCACTGGGTGATCTTCTGGCCGACCCAGGGAATCTTCTGCGACCAGCGGACCAACATGCCCTGCTGCTGCAGCGCGTCGGCGATGGGCAGGTTCGCCTGGGTGCCGGCCAGAATCTGCTTGCCGGTGTTGGCGTTCAGCGACTGCTTGAAGGCGTCGAACGAGAACTTGGCGCCTTCCGCTTGGGTGGCCTGGACGATCTGACGGGCTTGCATGCCCGAGTTGATCGCGATGGGCATCGTGTTCTGGGAATCCCCACCGAGCTTCGACATATCCATCGTTTTCGTCCCCTCCAAAGCAGCGTGAAAGCTAGTAACCATCTTATAGCCGCTAGGTTGGTAAACGTACCGGATCCAACGAGAATTTAACAGACACGCCGCGTTAAATTAACCCCGATTAACGTTTCCTTAGTCTTTTTTACGAGAACTTAAAATAGGGATGGAACTGCCTTAACCTTGGAGCCGATCTGGCAGGCGTTTTGACATGCGCTGGGGTTAAGGAGGCGTAATCTCCGCCCCGAGGGGGTGGGGGGAAGCAACCAAGCTGGCAACAAGCGTCAATCGCCCAGATGTGCGTGGCATCACGTTTTAGCCGTCCTCGATGGAGGTATGTATATAACAGCGTACGTCCCCGTCCTGCCACGAGCCCGCCCGATGACCACCATGCACCGTATCGGCGTTCCGCTGCTCTCCGCAGCCCTGCTCCTGTCGACCGCTGGCACCGCCGGCGTCGCGGCTCCTTCGATCGAGCAGGTGGCGCGCGCCGCCTTCAATCCGGTGTCGATCGACGCGAACAAGACGCGCATCTTCATGCCCCTACGCAACGTGAAGGTGCGCAAGCATGCCACCAAGATCACGTCGTGGCAGCTGGAGGTCACCAGCGACTCGCCTAACATGTATGTGCTCGAGCGTGCCGTCAGCGCGGGCGTGCTTCACCACCTCCGGATCCAGACCCTGGAAGGCAAGACATACATCCATGCGGACTGGCGCTACGCCGCGCCCGTTGACGTGAACGTGCGCCCGGGCGGCCTCGAGGTGGTCTTCCACCATCAGAAGGCGGAGCCCCACTGGCGCAGCATCGCGGAGGGCGTGAAGTTCTGGGAAGGCCAGCGCTGGACCGCCTCCGGGCCCATGCGCGTGCGCGCGCTGCGGCTGGATCCCCGCCGGGTGCGCCTGGCGCCGGCGATCGCCTCCCCAGGGTCGGAGCACATGGGCCTGGCCACCGTGTCCCGTTTGGCGCGGGCGCACGGGGCGATCGCCGCCGTGAACGCTGGCTTCTTCTCGCCCAAGACCGGCCAGCCGCAGGGCATGCTGGTGATGAGCCACAACATGGTCAGCCGCACCATGCTCGATCGCCCCGGGATCTGGTTCGACAAGGACGGCGCCGCCCAGATCCGGGTGGAGAAGCCCAGCGCCAGCGTGCGTCTGGACGACGGCCGCCAGATCCGCTGCCAGGCCGTGAACGAGCCGCCGGGCCACAACCGCGTGGTGCTCTACACGGCCCACCACGGCCGCACCACCCACACCTTCGCCGACGAGAGCCGCTGGGAATACGCCGTCGCGCCCGACGGCCGCGTCGTGGCGGAAGGCCATGGCAACATGGGCATCCCGCTCGGCGGCTGGGTCGTCAGCGGCCAGGGCACGGGCGCCGGGCTGCTCAAGCGTGCGATGGCCTTCGGCAAGACCGTGAAGATCCAGTTCAACCTCCGCCCCGAGGTCCGCGATGCGATGGGCGGCGGCCCCACCTTGTTGGAGCACGGCAACGTACACGTGCTGGCGCGCCAGCAGCACTTCCGGCCGGACGTGGCCTACGGCCGCGCGCCCCGCACCGCGGTGGGCCTGACGGAAGACGGCAAGTACATGTTGGTCTGCATTGACGGCCACCAGCCCGGCTACAGCGTCGGCGCCACGCTCACGGAGCTGGCCTGGACGATGAAGGATCTGGGCGCCACGGAGGCGCTCAACTTGGACGGGGGTGGCTCCAGCACGCTCTGGATGCAGGGCCACACGATCAACCGGCCCTCCGATGGCAGCGAGCGCCCGATCAGCACGGCGTTGTTGGTGGTCCCGCGCGAGGCACAGGCTCAGGCCACGCTGGAGCGTCTGTTGGCGTCTGAAATCAAGTTCTAGCGTCGTCGTTGCTACTCTTAACGGCCAACGAACATATTCGAACCTTGATTCAGACTTAACGCTCAGTTAAGAAGGATCACCCCGGGCGGCAACGATATCTTAGGCAGGACACCCTTTGGAGGAACTGCCCCCATGCTGCGCTCGACCACCACCGCCTTCGCCCTGGCCCTCGCCCTTGCCCTAACGGGCTGCGGCAAGAGCACCCCGACGGCCGCGTCCTCCTCGAGCCGGCTGAGCGCCGTGGCGTCCACGCCCATCGCTCCTGTGGCCCAGGGCTACGACCCCAACGCCGTCTCCACGGGCACCACCACCGGCGCCACTGGCACCTTCACGCTGGCGCTGTCCAGCCTCAAGGCCGACAAGCTCGCCTTCATCGAAGTCTCGCTGTCCGGCTCCGGCCTGGCTTCCCCCGTGACCAAGCGCCTGAGCGCCGCCGATCTCGCCAGCAGCAACACGCTGGCCTTCGAGCACATTCCCGTCGGCAGTCTGCAGGCGAGCCTGACGATGCTGGACGCAGGCGGCAACGCCCTCGGCGCCAAGGCGACCTCCGTGCAGGTGCAGGCCAACCAGGAAACCAAGCTGCAGCTCAAGCTGGCGGCATCCCCCACGTTCGGCTTCGACATCGTCGACCCCAAGGCCGTCGCCACCACCACCCCGATCGACCCCGCCACCAACCTGGGCAACACGCTCACGGAGTCGCCCGTCTCGAGGACCCCCGTGTCCGAGGAAGACAACGCCGCGCTGGCCGTCGAGATTACGAACAAGGAAGTTGTTCGCAAGTTCCTGCTGTTCAAGAAGCTGTCCGTGACCGTCAAGGTGACGAACCAGAACAAGAGCGCGACCCTGAACGGTCAGGTCACGGTCGACTTCCACAAGGTCACCGGCATCTTCACCAAGTCGGACAGCGTCGTCGAGACCCTGACCGCCCCGGTCCAGGGCCTGGCCCCCGGCAAGAGCGTCGAGATCACCCTGCAGTCCACCAAGGCCGCGGAAGATGCCGAAGCGACCGTCCACACGGTCCTGGCGAGCTCTACCGCCAGCACCCGCGAATAAGTAACCACCTATCGGAAAAGGCCCCCTGCCAGCTTGGCAGGGGGCCTTTCCACATGAAAGGTGTTAGGGTTGGAGCTCGTGCGCGGTCGGTACGTGGGCGTCATCCAGCCCGGCGGCAGGGCCGGCCCAGGCGCCTGCGGCGAAGGCGATGGCGATGAAGAACAGTGGCGTCAGGACGATGCGCATGGCGGAGACTCCCTTCTTCAGCGAGTCTAGCACGAGATCCAGGGCAAGCTCGGTGTCGTCCGCCACAACCAGATCTGGCGCGTCGCGGCTAGTTCGCGGAGTCCGGGCGCGGCACCAGCATGATCGGGAGGTTCTCGACGCCGCCGGGGGCGTACGAGGGCGGCCCGGCCGGCGCGGGGCTGTGCGTCGGGAACGGGGTGGGCGTGGGCATCGGGCTGAAAACCGGGATGCCGGAAGGCCACGGCATGGGCGTTCCCAGCAGCAACGGGGTCGGGAGCGGCGTCGGCGTCTTGGGCGGTAGCGTGGGCTTGGGCGTCGGGGTCGGCTTGGGCGTCGGGGTCGGCTTCGCCGTGGGTGCGGGCGTGGGCTTTGCGGTAGGGACCGGCGTAGGCTTCGCCGTGGCCTTGGGCGTGGGCACCGGCGTGGGCTTCGCCGCCGGCTTGGCGGTAGGCACCGGGGTCGGCAGAGGCTTGGCGACCGGTTCCGGCACGGCGGGCAAGATCCAGATCTCTTTCTTGTTGGGGCTCAGCTGCCCCTTCACCGCCACGGCCTTGCGCAGCCGAACGTACAGGCGCATGTGCCCGGATTCCGGGCGCTTCAGCAAAATCCAAGCCTCGAAGAGCGGATCCTCGAAGGCTCCAGACTTCCCGGTGGCTGCCGGGACGTCCGCCCCCACCACGTCGAGCATGACATAACGAGGGTTTTGCGCGTAGGTGGTGGCCACGAACTGGGGTACCACGCCACTGAACGGCAGCACCAGGCGGTACGGCTTCAAGGACAGCATCGGCTTCGCCAGGTGGGCAACCGGCCCGGGCGGCTTGAGCAGTTGCCAGCCATGGGGCACGCCGATCTGGGCCAGCGGGTGGGCCACCTCGTGCCCCAGGGGCAGGAAGATCAGGCGGTGGCGGGCGGCGTCCACCTTCATGGCCGGCTCCGCGCCGGCGGTCAGTTGGAAGGCCAGGCGCACGGTGTCGGCCTGCGGCCGGGCCGCCAGCGTGAAGCGCTCGATCTGGCCGCCCACGGCCTGGAATTGCACGTTGCCGGACGCCAACTTGGCCGGCGAGAGCTCGTAGTAGAAGTGCGATGGCGACAGCTTGTACAGCGTGGCCTTGGGCGCGGGGCCGGTGAACGGCACCTCCACGACGCTGGTACGGGCGTCGAACGAGGCCGCACCCAGGTGCGAGACCGCGGCGCCCTGGGCGGGCGCGCCGACGAGCACGAAGGTGGCCGTCAGGCCGATCGGGAGCGCACGGGCGAAGACGCTGGGCATTCCCCGAGTGTAGCACATGGCCTGGTTGCTTGGGACGTCCTGATCGCGGGCTCTTGGAGCCTTAAGCGATTGCCTGAACGGGCGGCGGCGGCGCGAGTGGCGCGGGCGGGACGGGCGCCGGCGCGGGAGGCGGCGGAGGCGGCGGCAAGGGAGGCACGGCGCCGACGTTAGCCGGCGGATTCGCGGCCGCGGCCATCACGGGCGCGGCAGCGACGATCGGCGCGGGAGCGGCGACCGGAGCGGCCACCGGGGACACACCGGGGACGGCCGGGTTGAGCATCGCCACCTGTTGCGGCTGGTTGTTGTTCGCGCCCGGCCAGACCTGGGACAGCAGCTTCTTGCCGGTGGCCTGCAGGTAGGCGGCGTTCCAGGTGCCGTACTCCTTCTTGAAGGAGTCCACCGCGACGCCGGGGTGCGCCACCTTGCCGAAGAGCCAGCCGGTGAAGTGCGCGGCGCCCGTGACGACCGAGCCGATCCCGGACGCGATCGACTTGCCCAGGGAGGCCGTGGCCTGCAAGGGGTGGCCGATCGCCCAGGCCGTGGTCTTCACGGCCGCCTCGAAGTGCGGCTTGATCGTGGTGCGGAAGTCGTAGAGGCTCAGACCCAGCTGGGCGAAGCTCGCCACGCCGTAAATCGTCTTGAGCCAGGTCACGCCGGGCACCAACCAGAAGGCGGTCTTGATGCCGGCCAGGCTGAAGTCCAGCACCTTGCGCAGCTTCTGCGAGCTGGTGGCGGTAGGGTCCTGGAAGGTGCGGCGCAGGGCGATCGTCTCGCCGATGAAGACCGCACCGTCGGCGATGGGCAACAGCACGTTGAGCGCCTTGCCCAGCGGGGAGCCCACGAAGCGGGTGATCTTGCTCTCACCGATCTTGGTCATCACTTCCGCGATGGAGCGGTTGCGCGCCAGGATGCCGGCGGCGGCGCGGGTGCCCACCACCACGCCCTGCGTGCTGAAGATCGTGCCGGCGCCCGCGCGGATCGTTTCCTCGGCCTTGTTCAGGCGCTGGTCACCGGTGGCGTTGGGATCGTGGATCAGCGTGTTCAGCTCGCGGAAGCTCGTGGCTGTCTGCGAGGCCAGCTTGGGCAGCGCGATCGCGGAGATCACCAGGCCGGATACGGCGGCGGCATCACCGGCCACGCCGAAGAACTTCTCTTCCGTCTTGGAGGTGCTGTAGCCGGCGTCGGCCTTCAGCTTCCGGTACTTCTGCACCGTGGCGGAGCCGTTGCGGGTCCGCTCCCAGCCGTCCTGGCTGGCGTAGGTGTTCTTCGCGGCGTTCGTGAAATCCAGCACGTCGTAGGCAACGCGACCACCTCGCACCACGTGGGTGCGGGCGGTTTGCCAACTTTGCTGGGACACGGGCATACGGGGGTCTCCATTCCAACTCCATAAGTCTTTTCCGCCAGATCGGCCTCCTGCTTGCCCTAAGGCCTCCTTAAGCTTCGCTAATGTCTCTGTTAATGGCCCGTCACCGATCAACCGGGTATAAACACCCTGCCTGCGATCCCGGAAGGAGCCGGCGTGACCCTGACCGTTATCTGGATGATCCTGTTCGTGGCGCTCGTGGTGATCGAGACATACACGCTCGAGTTCACCTGCCTGAGCATCGCCTTCGGCTGCCTGTTGGCCGGCACCGCGGCCTGGCTGGCGCTGCCGATTGGTGCGCAGCTGCTGATCGCGGCCATCGGTTCCGCTTCGGGCGTGGCGCTGATCGCGCCAGTCTTGCGGAAGCGCGTGCTGCCCCAAGACTCGAGGACCGGCACCGACCTGATCGTCGGTTCCAACGCCGAGGTGGTCGAGGCGATCTACCCGCCCGCGCAAGGCAAGGTCAAGCTGGACGGCGTGATCTGGCAAGCCGAATCCGACCGCCCGCTCGAGGTAGGCGCCCACGTGCTGGTGACGGAGCTGCAAGGCGCTCGCCTCACGGTGATGGCCCGGCCGGATCTGGAGGGCCCGCGTGCCCAGCTCAACGCAACGCAAGACGAGATCCAGCGCTCGCAGGCGCGCCAAGACCTGCATTAGGAGGAGGAATTCCCATGGAGTTTGGTTGGTTCGGCGGCATACTGCTGCTGCTGGTGATCTTCGTGGTCATCAAGGGCTTCGTGATCGTTCACCAGGGCCACGTTGCCGTAGTGGAGCGGCTTGGCCGGTTCCATGCGCTGTTGCCCCCCGGTCCGCATGTCTTGATCCCGTTCCTCGACAGCGTGGTCAAGACCTTCGACACCCGCGAGACCGTGCGGGACTTCGAGCCCACGGCCGTGATCACCAAGGACAACGCCACCGTGCGCATCAACGCCGTGACGTACTACCGCGTCACCGACGTGAAGGCCGCTGCCTACAACGTGCAGAACTTCACCCATGCGATGGAGCAGCTGATCGTCACGACGATGCGCAACCTGATCGGCGAGTTGGAGCTGGACGAGTGCCTGAACGGCCGCACGGCCATCAACACGAAGCTCCAGGTGATTCTGGACGAGGCCACCCACACGTGGGGGTTGAAAGTTAGTCGCGTCGAGCTCAAGGAGATCACGCCCCTGGGCGACATCAAGGACGCCATGGACAAGCAGATGGTCGCCGAGCGTACGCGCCGCGCCCAGATCCTGGAGGCCGAAGGCTCCAAGCGCTCGGCCATCCTGCACGCCGAAGGCGCCAAGGAGAGCGCGGTCCTGCGGGCCGAAGGCGAGCGCGACGTGATCACGATCCGGGCCAAGGCCGAGGCGGACGCCCTGGTGATTTCGTCCAGGGCCCAACGCGACGCCATCCGCGAGGTCATCAGCGCCTTCGGCGCCGGCGCCGAAGAGAAGTACCTCCAGCTGAAGTACCTGGAGACCCTGCCCGCGATGGCCGACGGCAAGGGCACCACGGTGTTCATGCCGACCCAACTGGGCAACGTGGCGAGCATGGCGGCGGTGGCCGGAGAAGCCTTCAAGCTCGCCCAGCAGCCCGAACAGGCGCAGTTGCCGGCGCAGGTGCCCGTGGCGCGGCCCGCTCCCCGGGTTTCCTAGTACGCTGAGGCTAAACTAACCCCAGAACCTCCACCAGGGGCGCCGCTTACCCGGCGCCTCTAGTAGTTTGAGCTCGCCCTGGAGCTTCTGGACCTCGTGGGCCAGGTTCAACGAGCGCTCCTGGAACGCGGCCGCGGTGGCCGAAAGCTTGGTCATCTCGTCGTAGGCCACCAGCAGCTTGGCCTGCAGCATCTGGTTGTGGCGCTCCTTCTCCTCCAGCATCTTGAGGGCGGAGTCGACGCGGGCCAGCAGGTCCGGCGGGGGCGTATGGGCGGCGCGCTTGCGGCCCAACTGCAGGAAGATGGGCGGGGCCAGGGGCCGCACGCCCTCGTCCGGCGCAGCGAGCACCGGGGCGGGGAAGTCTGCGGTCGGTTCCGGCGCTTCCAGCACCACCAACGGTGCGGGCCCGTTCAGGCCCAGCTTCCGCCGGCACTCCTCGAAGCCCTGGCCGGCCTTGAGCATTTGGTCCGCTTCCACCAACAGGGCGTAGGCATGCCGGTCGAAGATCAGCTTGCCGCGCGCGCCGCGTTGGACGGGCAGGCCGAGCTGGGCGACGCGCTTCTTGATCGCCGAGGGGCTTACGCCCAGGCGGCTGCTGACCTCGAACAAGGACAGGTTCGGCTCGTCTTGCATCATGGCGATGGCTCCAGGACCGGGGAACGACTCGCCACCAACGATAGCACAGTTGCGTAGCGGCGTTATGTGACGTTCCTACGTGCCGCCAAGATCTTGAGCCGCAGCCGCCCCTTTTTGGAGAGCTGCCAGACCCGCTCCAGCTTCATGGCGCTGACGCACATGGTGCCGCAAGGTGCGCTGCAGCAGCCATCCGCGAGCTGTCCTTGGATCATCCCGTCGACCCAAAGCTGCCTGGCGGCTACCTTGAACTGGGCCAGGTCGGCGCCAAGCACCTCACAGAGCTCGTTTCCGGTCGCGGCCTGCTCGGCCAGGTAGCTGATGATCGCGGCTTCCATGCCCTAGATTCTAGCCGCCGCGTGCATTTCCGTCCAGTGATGGCCGGATGATGCTCGCGATGACCTGGTTAGCGGGTAACAGAAACCCCGGCCTGCCCAAACGCGGCCGCGAGGTCGGGCCGTCCGGCTGCCGGTTGGGTGCCGGCCACGCGGGCGAAGGCATCACGCACGTCGTTCATCTTGGTGCCGTCGTGCTTGGCGAGGGCGTCCCAGATGGTCTTGAAGTCCACGGCCACGTGGTCCGAGCCATCGCTGTGCGTGTCGTAGACGTCCCACATCGCGGCGCACACGCGCCACTCGTTGGTGTAGCCCTCGCACACGTCCGTGGGCACGTTTTCGAGCCGGATCGGCTTGCGGCGCGGCACCATGAACTCGAACTTGGCGTCCTGATCGTCGCGCGGCAGCGAAATCACGCCGGAGAAGAAGCTGCCGAACCCCTCGCTCCAGGCCAGACTGCCGGCATAGCACTTGTCGATGTAGTGCTCACCCGCGCCCGAGGCAGAGTCGAAGGCGGCGAAGAACATCGCGTGGCCGATCTCGTGGCCGTTGACGTCCCACCACGGCGCGTCCGTCAGGTTCACGGCGCCGAAGTTGTAGAAGTTGCCGCTGGCGGGCCAGTTGGTTTTGATCTTGGCGCGCCACCAGCCGAGGTCGATGTGGTCCCGCTCGAACTCGCCCAGGGCCCGGTTCCAGATCAGGTGGATCAGGCCGGCCTGGCCATTCTGGCTGGCGGGGTCCAAGGCCTGCGCCCCCGTATCGGTCGCACCGGCGGCCAACGTGAGCTTGGGCCCGGCCCAACGGTAGTTCCCGATCGTCCAGCGCTCGTTGCCCAGCTCGTAAACGACGTCGACCTGCTTGCCGACCAGATCCTTGTCCAGGGCGACGGCCCAGTGGCCCGTGGCATCCGTTTCGGCCCTCCCGACCTCCTTGGCCATGCCGAACATGCCCTGGGTCTGGACGTGGACCGTGGCGTGGTGGGCGGCGACGGGCTTGCCGTCGAAGTCCGGGAAGGACAACGCGCCGGCCAGTTCCACGCCGTCCTTGCGCACGGTCTTGATGGCGCCCGTCTGAACGGTCTTGAAGACCAGCGCGTCGTTGGCCTTCGTGCCTTCGCGTTGTAGGGCTTGGCGCACCATCGGCGCCCGCGTGGAGGCCGGGGCCAGGTCGGTCTCGCCTTCCAGCGCAAGGGCCTGGGGCGCCACGGCTTGCCTGGCCGTCGGCGTGGGCAGGGTGCCGCAGGCGACGATCAGCAGCGAGGCAACGAGAACGATCGGCAAACGCATAGGGGGCCTCCAGGTCATGGACACCCCCTAGTTTAACGGTAGATTAAAAACGTGTAAAGTCTAGTACAGGGGAAGGTACCGATCCAGCTCCCACTGCGAGACCGTCTTCCTGTATTCGTCCCACTCTTGGGTCTTCGCTTCGATGAAGCGCTCGTACAGGTGCTCACCCAGCGCTTCCTTGATCACCTGATCCTGCTTCAGCGCCTCGAGCGCCTCGCCCAGCGAGCCCGGCAGGCTCTGGATGGAGCGCTCCGCGCGCTCGTCCTTGCCCATGTGGTAGAGGTTCTCCTCGACCGGCTCGGGCGGCGTCAGTTGGCGGTTCACGCCGTCGAGGCCGCAGGCCAGCATCACCGCGAAGGCCAGGTAGGGGTTGCAGGTGGGGTCCGGGCAGCGCAGCTCGATGCGCGTCGCCTTGATCGCCTTGGGGTTGATGCGCGGCACGCGGATCAGCGCGGAGCGGTTGTTGCGCGCCCACGAGATGTAGACGGGCGCTTCGTAGCCCGGCACCAGGCGCTTGTACGAGTTCACCGTGGGGCTGAGGATAGCGCTCATGGCCCGCGCGTGGTGGAGGATGCCCGCGATGAAGTGCTTGGCGGTCTGCGACAGGCCATATGGGTCGTTCGCGTCGTACATGGCCGTGTCACCGTCCTTGAACAGGCTCATGTGGGTGTGCATGCCGGAGCCGTTCACGCCGTAGATCGGCTTGGGCATGAAGGTGCAGTACAGGTCGTACTTCTGGGCGACGGCCTTCAGGGCGTACTTGAAGGTCACGCAGCTGTCCGCGGAGGTCAGCGCGTTGGAGTACTTGAAGTCGATCTCGTGCTGGCCCACGGCCACCTCGTGGTGGCTGGTCTCCACCTCGATGCCCAGGTTCTCCAGCGTGTTGACCATGTCCTGCCGCACGTGGCTGGCCAGATCCGTGCTGAGGTCGAAGTAGCCGCCTTGATCATGCGGGAGCGGCGTCGGCGAGGTGGGGTCGTTGGAGCGGAACAGGAAGAACTCCAGTTCCGGGCCGGTGTTGAACGAGTAGCCCAACTCCTTGGCGATGCCTACCTGCTTGGCCAGCACGGCGCGCGGGTCACCGACGAAAGCTTCTCCGTCGGGTGTATGCACCCAGCAGATAATACGCGCGGTGGTGTTGGCGCCCCGCGTCCACGGGATGATCTGGAACGTGGACAGATCGGGCTTCAGGAACATGTCGGATTCCGCGATCCGCGCGAAGCCTTCCACGGAGCTGCCGTCGAACCACTTGCCGTGCTCGAGCGTATCGCCCAGCTGGGAAGTGGGGATCGTGACGCTCTTGACGATGCCCAAGATGTCGATGAACTGGAGGTCGATGAACTTGACGTTCTCTTTGGCGATCAGATCCCGGATCGCAGCTTCGGAGTGACGCTCGTGGATGGCGGTCATTGGCATGGCTCCCTTCTCATGGATAGGAGCGAGCATACCAGCAAAGGGTTTTCTTAACCAGACGTATGGCAAGTGTTAATGCAACGATAAGATGATCTTCGGCCGTGCCCCCTATATATCTGTCAGTCCCGCCGAATCACAGGAGTGCCGAGAATGCAGTTCAAGTCCACCATGTCCGTCATGATCGCCGCGGCGCTGCTGCTGGCCGGTTGCGGCAAGGCCACCGTTACCTCGGCAACTGCCGCCAACGAGAACGCCGCGCAAGCGAAGTCGATCCTGGCTCGCACCGTGAGTGTAGACTGGCTGGTCAACGAGTTGATGGCCGACCAGGACTTCAACCAGAACGGCGTGCTGGACCTCGCCAAGTCCAAGAACATCTTGAAGCCCTCCGAGGGCTCGACCGGCGCCGCCAGCAGCGGTTCGATCGGTTATGAGTACAAGTTCAAGCTCTTCAAGGATGCGGACGCCGACAAGGACGCGAAGGTCACCCGCGACGAGTTGGACAAGAAGATCCGCAGCTACGACAAGGACGGCGACGGCAAGATGCACGCCCGTGGCCTGTTGGGCGCCGCCAAGAAGGAAGCCCCGGGCGAGCTGGACGCGCTGGACAAGGACTACCACCTGTCGCTGTTGGGCGCGCTGTTCGCGCCGCTCTTCAACAAGTAACACGTAACGTATAGACTCTCGACGAGGCCGCATGCACATGCGGCCTCGTCATTTTTGCTATTTTTAGTTATCATCATTCCTATATCATTCGGTGCATGCGAAACGCGATCTGGCTGGCATGCGCCGCCACCCTGCTGGTCCCCGCTCCGGCCTTCGCCAAGCTGGCGAACGAACGAACGCCGACCCAGGAGGGCACGTTCATCGCGCCCGCGGGCACGGCCTTCTTCTCGTTCGCCCACCGCTTCACGGTGGGCGCCTCGCCGTCGTACTCCGTTGCCAACGTGCCCACCTTCCACTTGTCGGCCGGCGTGCTCGACTGGGCGGCGCTGGGTGCCCTGTACTCGACGGAGACCGCCACGGTGCCGGGCGCGTCGCAAGAGCTCGAGCTCTTCGCCAAGGAACGCTTCCTCGATGAGGGCGCCGGGGCGCTGCTGAGCGCCTCGCTGAAGGAGGCGTACAACATGACCTCGCAGTCCGCGGACCTGGAGGCCAGCCTCTCCAAGCGCCTCGGCCCCGTGACGGTCTTCGGCACGGCCCGTGGCATGAGCAACTTCCAGTATTCCGGCCAGATGCGCGCCGTGGGTGGATTGGGCCTGGCCTTCAGCCCCACGCCCTACCTGGCCCTTGTGGCGGACGCCTCCGCCAGCCCGATGCGTGCTGCGACCGAACCTCCGGTCGCCTGGGGCGCAGGCGTGCAGATCCAGATCCCCTCCACGCCCCACACGCTGGCCCTGCACGCCACCAACACGGGCAGCACCACGATCCAGGGCTCCTCGGTGGCGACGGACACGGTGCGCTACGGCTTCGACTTCACGATCCCGTTCTCCAACGCGAAGCAGTGGACGGACATCGTCATGCCGGAGCAACCCGCCCCCACGCCCGCCGCCGGCGCCACGTTCGATGCCAAGGCCTTCTTCACCGGCCATTGCATCGCGTGCCATGGCCCGCTGGGCGCCGGGGGCTTCGGCCCGGACCTCCGCCCGGTGGAAGCCAAGGGCGACGACTTCATCCGCAACCGAATCAAGACCGGTTCCCCCAAGGGCATGCCGCCCTTCGCCTCCCAGCTGTCGCCCGCGGATTTGGACGCGTTGGTCGCGTTCGTCAAATCGCTGTAATGCGCTCCAGGCGAAGGGAGGCCCCATGCCAAATCTGAAAGTTGTAGTTCCGCTGGCGCTGGCGCTGTCCGGCGCCACGCTCGCGTTCGTCGGTTGCTCCGGCGTGCTCCCGCCTGCCCTCTACCCCTCGCCGAACGTCGGCAGCGGCGGGCCCGGCGGGGCCGCCACGTCTACGCTGTCGTTCCGCGGGGACGTCGTGCCGATCCTCCAGCAACATTGCGCCGCCTGCCACGCGCAAGGCGGCATGGGCGCCGGCAAGGTGTTGATGTTCGACCCGACCGGACCGCGCTACGACGTGGTGCGCGTCCGCATCAAGGACATGCTGCAGATGATCAAGGACGGCAAGATGCCGTTGGGCAAACCCAACTCCGTACCTGCCGACCAGGTCGCGACCCTGCAAGCCTGGTCAGACGCCGGGGCGCCGGAAGGAACCGCCACGGCGCCGCCGGCGTCTGCCGCCTCCGCCACGCCCGCGCCCACGCCCGCGGCGGCACCCAGCGCCAGCGCTGCCCCCGTCAGCCCCGGGCCGACGGCCTCCGCCGCGGCCACCGTGGCCTTCCAAGACGTGGTGCCGATCCTGCGCTCTCACTGTGCGACGTGCCACGTAACGGGTGGCATCGGCCCCTTCGCCATGTTCGACGCGGGCGGCACGCCGCAGTACGGCACGGTGAAGGACCACCTGGCCGCCATGATCGGCGCGATCAAATCTGGCAAGATGCCGCTGGGCAACCCTGGCTCCGTGCCGGCCAACGAGGTGGCCCTGCTCGAGGCCTGGCAAGCCGCGGGCGCCCCCGAGGCCGCCGCGCCCGGCGCCAGCACCATCCCGGCCACGGCCTCACCCGTGACGGCCAGCCCGACACCCACGCCCGCACCGACGCCCGTGGTCTCCCTGCCGCCCTTTGCGGGAACGGTCGCGTTCACGGCTGACGTGGTGCCGATCCTGCGCACGCATTGCTCGCAATGCCACGTTACGGGAGGCATTGGTCCTTTCGCCATGTTCGACGCGGCGGGGACGCCGCAGTACCAAACCGTGCATGACCGCATCTCCGCGATGGTCGCGGCGATCGAGGGCAACCGCATGCCGTTGGGCAAGCCGGGCACGGTGCCCGCGGACCAGCTCGCCAAGTTGAAGGCTTGGAGCGCCGCCGGCGCCCCGAAAGACCCGGACCCCAACGCCACGCCTACGCCGGTTGGCCAGACGCCCGCGCCAGTATCCACACCCACCCCCAACCCGACCCGCGCGACGGTCTCCTTCAAGAACCATGTGGTCCCGATCCTGAACGCGCACTGCGCCGGGTGCCACTCCTTCGGCGGTCAGGGTGCCGGCAAGGTCCTGATGTTCGGCGCCACGGGCCTGCCCAACTACCGGCAGATCAGCGACAACATCGGCGACATGGTCGAGATGATCCAAACGGGCAAGATGCCCAAGGGCGCGCCGGGAAGCGTGCCGGCCAGCGAAATCCAGGCGCTCAAGGACTGGTCCGCCGCCGGCAAACCGAACAACTAAACTGGCCAAAGAAGAACCCCCGCTGTGCTCCTTTGTGTTGGAGCGGCGGGGGTTGTTCCATTTAATGCCCGGGTTGTGGTTCGGGCTTGCTAGGTTCTGGCGACGGGCTACCTTCCCACAGGGTCTCCCCTGCAGTAT